>NZ_JCAKKP010000002.1:0-351685 GCF_059509755.1 Aquamicrobium sp. YD-1-mutant5 | reverse complement strand
GTCGAGAACCTGTTCGCCAAGCTCAAGGACTGGCGCCGCATCGCCACACGCTACGACCGATGCGCTCACACCTTCTTCTCAGCGATATGCATCGCCGCAGCCGTCATCTTCTGGATCTGACCAATGAGTCCTGAGCCTAGCCGCACTCCGCAGGTGAGGCTCTAATGCGGTACGCCCTGCGGAACCTGAAGACAGGGCACATCTGCGCAGACTGCCAGCACGGCATTCATCGCCAGAGCGCCGCCTCTCAAAGTGAGCCCTGCAATAAACTTTCCATATAAACAGCACAGCGATAACGGTTGCGCGTGAACAAAATTATACGTAACGTTTGTTAGAAAATAAAGTGGACCCACCTTTGATGATTCTATAACGACCGGGGTCGTCCATAGGGAGGAAGACATGAAATCCATCTGTTCCATGGCGCTTGCGGCCACTTTGCTCGCCGCGCCGGTTTATGCTGAGAGCCAGACCGTCACCATCGGCTTTGGCACGACCGTGGGCAGCCAGTACTCCGATCTGGTTTTCGGCAAAAAGCTCGGTTTCTTCGAAGAAGAAGGCATCGACCTGCAACTGATGTCGTTCCAGGGAACACCGGTCCTGCTTGCCCAGGTTCAGAACCAGTCCATCGATGTCGGTTCCGTCGAACCCTCGCTGATGCTGATATCAGCGTCAAAGAACGTCCCGCTCCCTGTGCGGGCGGTGTATAATTATTTCCGTTCCACACCTTACGAATTCGCCGTGCTTCCGGACAGTCCGATCAGATCCGTTGCGGATCTGAAAGGCAAGAAGATCGGTGTCCACGTTCTGTCCTCGGGCAATGTGATCCTGACAAAAGCAGCGTTGCGCGACGCGGGAATAGATCCCGAGACCCAGGTCACCTTCGTGCCAATCGGTGTCGGGCCTGCGGCCTGGAAGCAACTGCAGGACGGAACCGTCGACATCCTCAACCTGTGGACGTCGGAAGACGTCAAGATGCTTGCTGCCGGCAATCCGGCCCGCCGCTTCACGCTGCCGGAGAAGTTTCGCCAGATATTCACCGGCACCATGATCGTTCATGAGGACACGATTGCGGACCGCCCCGAGATCATCGAGGGGCTGGGACGAGCCCTCGCGAAATCGACGCTCGCCTGCGCCAGCGCCCGGGTGACATGTGCGAAATCCTTCTGGGAATTCGACCCCACCGCGCGCCCTGCCGCTGACCATGAAGACGAGTGGATCGCCAACACTGTCAGGGTTCTTGAGGAAAACCACGCTCTCATCACATATAATGAGAATAGGGAAAATACGCCCGGCAGCTATATGGCCGGCAGTCTGGATGCCTATGTAGACGCTCTCAGGCAGGCGGGTCTTCTGGAAAACACGGACTTCGAGGCAGACTCCATTCTCACCAATCAATTCGCCAAAGCCTATGACGATTTCGACCGTGATGAGGTCATAGCCAGGGCGAAGGCTGCCGAAGCCCAATAGGCCAGGCCGGATAGCGGCACGCCGGCGCGCGCAATCCACCTTTTCTACGGAGACAGTCATGGACATCGTCGAACTGGCTACAGGGCTGCGCTTTCCGGAGGGGCCGATCGCCATGGGCGATGGCTCCGTGCTGCTGGTCGAAATCGAGCGGCAGACACTCACTTGCGTGGAACCCGGAGGTCATGTGGGCGTCGTCGCCCCTATCCCCGGCGGCCCCAACGGCGCGGCGCTCGGCCCGGATGGCAAGGTCTATATCTGCAACAATGGCGGCTTTGAATGGATCGAAGGGCCCGCCACCGGCCTTCGGCCACACGGAACTCCTGCCGCCTATTGCGGCGGGCGCATCGAACGCGTCGACCTGGAGACCGGTCAGGTCGAAACTCTCTACGACGCCTGCGACGGCATACCCTTGCGTGGCCCTAATGACATTGTCTTCGATCGCGAAGGTGGCTTCTGGTTCACCGATCTGGGTAAGATGCGCGCCCATGACATGGATCGCGGCGGGGTCTATTATGCGGCTGCGGACGGAAGCTCGATCCGGCGCGTGATCTTTCCAATGTTCTTTCCGAATGGGATCGGGCTCTCGCCTGAGGAGGACATGCTCTACGTCGCAGAAACGCATACCGGGCGGGTGTGGTCGTTTCATATCGTGGCGCCGGGCCAGGTCGCGCTTTTGCCATTTCCCACTTCACCCAATGGAGGCGAGCTGATCTACGCTCCGTCGGGCTATCAGCTTTTCGATTCACTTGCCGTCGACAGCGCCGGAAATGTCTGCGTGGCAACGCTCTACAATGGGGGCATCAGCGTCATTGCGCCGGGAAGCGGGGCCGTGAGGCATGTGCCGATGCCGGATCCCATAACGACCAATATCTGCTTCGGAGGGCCAGACTTGCGCAAGGCATTCATAACCCTGTCCAGCACCGGAAAACTGGTTAGTTGCGACTGGGCCGCGCCGGGTTTGCGTCTTAATTTTCAGGATGGAGCCGCATAGGCACCGGACATGCAAAAGGCAGGAATTTCCTGCTTTTTTTCAATTGCATGCCGGTTAAAGCTTCTTCAGGCCGCTTGCGAGAGAAGCCGCAACCTCGCCTGATCGTATTCCGCTTTCAATTCAGCAACCTTATCAGCGACGGTCGCGATCCCAGTCGTTGCACCAAGCCCCTGGCCTGCCCCCCAGATGTCGCGCCACGCTTTCGTTGCCGATTTGGAACCTATTTTCATTCCCTCGGGATCGGGTGCAGGCAGGTTTTGGGGATCGTAGCCGGCGGCTACGATGCTGGGAGCGAGATAGTTCGCCGGTACACCGCTGAAGAACGGCGTATAGACGATGTCCCGGGCCGAGCACTCCACCAGCATTTGCTTGTAGGCCGCATCTGCATTGGCCTCCGCCGTCGCGATGAAATGCGTTCCCATATAGGCCAGATCTGCCCCCATCGCCTGCGCCGAAAGAATCGACGAGCCGGTGGCGATAGCCCCGGAAAGAATTATCGGGCCGTCATAGAAGCGCCGCACCTCCGACACCAGCGCGAATGGGCTCAGGGTGCCCGCATGTCCGCCCGCACCGGCACAGACGAGGATCAGGCCGTCGACGCCCTGCTCCAGCGCCTTCTCCGCATGACGCACGCTGACAACATCATGGAAGACCAGTCCTCCATAAGAGTGGGCTGCTTTCACCACCTCCCCCGGCGGCCGCAGGGACGTAATCATGATCGGCACGCAATGTTTCACGCAGGTCTCAACATCCTGCTCAAGCCTGACGTTCGATCGGTGGACAATCTGGTTCACTGCGAAGGGCGCGGCTTTCCGATCTGGGTTGGCGGCATCAAAACGGTCGAGGTCGCTCCTGATGCGGGTCAGCCATTCGTCCAGCGCCTCCGCAGGGCGTGCGTTCAGCGCGGGGAAAGAGCCGACAATGCCTGCCTTGCATTGCGCGACGACGAGATCGGGCGTCGAAACAATGAACATCGGCGAACCGATCACCGGCAGTGTCAGTCTGGTCGCCAAAGATTGAGGTAATGCCATGGGTCAGTCCTTGTACTTTCCCAGTTCAAGACGAGCGATCTGATCGCGATGGACCTCGTCCGGACCGTCGGCTATCCGCAATGCGCGGGCGCGCGCATAGGCCCGGGCAAGGAAAAAGTCTTCCGAAACGCCGCCGCCGCCGCATGCCTGTATGGCCCAGTCGATCACCTGGCACGCCATGTTGGGCCCGGCGACCTTGATCATACCGATCTCGCGACGGGCACCTTTGATGCCCACCGTATCCATCAGATAGGCAGCGCGCAGCGTCAGCAGGCGCGCCTGATCGATCAGAATGCGCGATTGCGCAATACGCTCGCGTGTTGTGCCGTGATCGGCGATACGACGGCCGAAGCTGGTGCGCGAAAGCGTGCGGCGGCACATGATCTCAAGCGCGCGCTCGGCCATGCCGATGGTTCGCATGCAATGATGGATGCGTCCCGGGCCGAGCCGACCCTGCGCTATCTCGAAACCGCGCCCTTCGCCGAGAAGAATGTTGCCGGCCGGGACGCGCACGTCGCGGAACACGATCTCGGCATGCCCCGAAGGCGCGTCCACATAGCCAAAGGTGGGCAACCAGCGGACGATCTCGATGCCGGGCGTGTCGCGTGGCACGAGGATCATCGATTGCTGGCGATACTTGTCTGCGCTGTCGGGATCGGTCTTGCCCATTACGATGAAAACCTCGCAGTGCGGATGAAGCGCGCCGCTCGACCACCATTTGCGGCCATTGATGACGTAGTCGTCCCCGTCACGGTCGATTCTGCAATGGATGTTGGTCGCGTCGGATGAGGCGACTTCCGGCTCGGTCATGGCGAAGCAGGAGCGAATGTCGCCTGCAAGCAGAGGTTCCAGCCACCGTGCCTTTTGCGCGTCCGTGCCGTAGCGCTCCAGTATCTCCATATTCCCGGTATCGGGCGCGGAACAGTTGAAGACTTCGGACCCGAATGACACACGGCCAAGCAATTCGCAGATCGGCGCATATTCCAGATTGGACAGACCGGGACCGCCTGCCGCCTGTGGCAGGAACATGTTCCAGAGCCCGGCCGACTTGGCTTTGGCCTTCAGCTCCTCCATTTTCGGGTTGACCACCCATTCGACATGCTCACCGGTTTCAGGGAAATCCACCTCGGCCGGATAAACATGCTCCGCCATAAAACGGGCAACCGCATCGGTGAAATCGCGCGAGCGCGCGGATTGCGTCAGGTCCATACTAACTCTCCTATAGGCCCCTGAAAGCAGGGGTACGTTTCTCGCGGAAGGCCTGGACGCCCTCCGCATGGTCTTCAGTGACGATCAAAGCGGTCTGGCCCTCGATCTCCAGTTCCAGCATTTCATCGAGTGAACTTTCGAACGTCATCGCCAGCGCCTGGCGAGTTCGCTCCATCGCCAGCGGCGCACTCTGCGCCAGCACCTGAGCCCGCTCCAGTGCTGTGGTGAGCAGCGTCTGCGTCTCCACGATCTCATCCACAACCCCGATTTCGAGGGCGTGCGCAGCGTCGAACCTTTGCGACAGCAAAAGGATCTGACGGGCATGGCGCGGTGCAATTCGGCGGGGAAGCGTCCATAACAGCCCCATGTCCGGCATCAGGCCAATCGAGCCGAACGCCGCTCCGAAACGCGCCTCGCAGGTCGCCACGACATAGTCGCAGGCCGCCACCAGCGACAAGCCCGCACCAAAGGCGTGGCCGCGAATGGCTGCGATGATCGGAAGACGACCATTCACCATGTGACGCATCAGGTCATGAGCGGCTCCCATACGGGCGCGAAGGCCATGCGGGTCAGCCCCACGCCCCATGACGCGCATGTCCCCACCGACGCAGAAACTCGCTCCGGCACCCGTGATAACCACCGCGCCGCAGGATGGATCGTTCTGCAAAGACACGATCGCCCGACGCAACGCATCGCGCATCTTTGCCGACAGCGCATTGCGGACATCAGGATCGTTCAGGACAAGCAGGGCGACAGCGCCGTGCCGCTCGCACAGGACAAGTGACGTTTCGACCTTCTCTGTCTCGGCCGTCATGATCGCCTTTCCTCGCATCACTCAATCTATTTCTACCTAACGTACGTTATTTATTATCGTACTGCAAGCAGCTGAACAGCCTTCGGATGTGGTCGCGAAACGGACAAAAAAGACGCGGCTTCCCACACCACAGGAAGAAAAGGCGCCCAGTAGCGAAATTTGGAGATTTTGTTCTTCAGCTCCGAGTTGTTCAGCCCTGGCAGCCGGGGGCATAAGATTGCAGTTTTCACAGCGCAGGGAGTTGAGGGGCGCGCCAGCACCGGAACGCCGGCTCGGCATCTGATCGTCCAGGAAGAGGTGTATGCATCCTTCCCACCACAATCCTTGCCGTTCAACAGCGCGAAGATCGGGTCGGTTATCTTCCCTTTCGGAACGGCAAGCCGAAAGCAGCGCTTCGTACCGCGAGCCACCAATCCCGATGACTGGTGGCGCCTCGACTTCTCCGGGCCAGATCGGGATCGGTCTGCGCACCCGCGCCAGACGCACCGGCATCGCGAAAATTGACCACGCGAACGCGCCAGTGGGCCATCTCCGCCTTCTCCAGGCGCGCATCGAAAGGGTTCGCTACCACGAAGAACAGGGCGCGCTGCTATCATCGCCGGTTGGTCAGACCCGCTTCACGGGCTCTGCTGCTCTCCTGTCGGCAGCCCGCTATCCGCCCAGCAGACGCAGCGCCGCCGCCGCGCGCAGCGACACAAGCCGCCCCCGTTTCAGCGCGGCAGGTGTCGTCGCATTGCCGTCAAGTGCGCGCTTGTAGACGCCCTGGCTGATTGAGGCGATCTTGAACAGCGACAAGGCGAGATAAAATGGCCAGTCGACCACACGAGGCAACCCCGCCTCCTCGCAATATGTTGCGATCACTTCCTCTTCGTCAGGTATGTCGAGCGCCCGATAGTCCGCGCCCTCAAAACCGATCGGGGCTTCGTCCAGATGGTAACACAGGCAGAAATAGGCAAGATCGCACAGCGGGTGTCCGAGCGTCGACAGCTCCCAGTCGAGAACAGCCACGATTTCGGGCTCTTGCGGATGATAGATCAGATTGCCGAGGCGGTAGTCGCCATGTGCAATGGCGGTGCGGTCGTCGGAAGGCCGGTAACGGTCCAGTGCGGCAATCAGGTTCTCCACCTCGGGGATATCATCAGTTTGCGCGAGACGATATTGCCGGGTCCAGCGATCGAATTGCCGCCGCGCATAGCCGCCATGACGGCCGAAATCTCCAAGCCCGACAGCCTCCGGGTCTACGCGATGAAGCCGCGCCAGCACCCGCACCGCCGACATATAAGCTGCGTTGCGCTCAGCAGGAAGCAAACCCGGCAAGGTGGGCTGGTCGAAAACGCGTCCCGCCACTCGCTCCATTACATAGAAGGGTTGCCCAAGCGGGTTCTCGTCAATGAAGAACAGCGCTCTGGGAACCGGTACGGCGGACCCCTGCAGGGCATTGAGAACACGATATTCGCGATCCACCTGATGAGCCGATTGCAGCAGCGTCCCGGCCGGCTTCTTGCGCATCACGAGATCGCGCCAGCCGGAAGAGGTTTCCACCCGCAGTGCATAGGTAGGGTTTGAAAACCCACCCGGGTACTGGCGCAATTCCATACGCCCCGTTGCTTCCGGAATCCGTTCGGCGAGTATCCCTGCCAGCACGGTTTCATCGATGCGATTTTGCGGCAAAACCTCTATCGTATCATTCATTGCAGCCTCCACTTGCAGCGCCAAGCTTAGCAGGCCGGCGAAGTCGCTTGCAATTAAAATAACAATCGTTAGTTATTTTATAAACCGAAACCGGGAGCTTTTCATGACTGAAAGCGTTTTGCTGGAAAGACAAAACGGCGTCGCCACCGTCACCCTCAACCGCCCCGCCGCGCTCAATGCCATGGATGTTCCCATGGCCGAAAGGCTGATCGAAGTCCTGCAGGAGATCGAACGCGATTCGAGCCTGCGCGCCGTGATCCTGACCGGCGCGGGCCGCGCCTTTCTTGCCGGCGGCGACATTAACACGATGGTCGGCTTGTCACACGAGCCTCCTGCTGTCCGCCAGCGCGCCTTCGAAGGGATCGTGCGCGCCTTCAATCCGATCGCCCTCCTGCTCAGGCGGCTTCCGCAACCCGTGATCGCACGGGTGAATGGCGCGGCAGCCGGGTTCGGTCTCACCCTCGTCATGGCTTGTGATCTTGCGATCGCGTCGCAGGACGCGAATTTTTCTCTGGCCTATGCCCGCATCGGAACAACGCCGGATGGGGGTGCAAGCTGGTTCCTGCCACGTGCCGTTGGTGCGAAGCGGGCCGCCGAGCTTGCGCTGTTCGGCGATCGCATCGACGCGTCCGAAGCGCTGGCGCTCGGCCTCGTAAACCACGTCGTGCCCGCACAGGAATTGGAACAGGCGGTCGATGCCATGGCACAGCGTCTGGCTGAAGGGCCCACCATTGCACATACAGGGATCAAACGTCTGCTAAACGCATCGGAAACCAACGCGCTGGAAAGCCAACTCGAAGCCGAAACGTCGAGCTTCGCGCGTTGTGCCGCCACTTCCGACTTCGCCGAGGCCGTGCAGGCTTTCATGACGAAGCGCCAACCTGAATTCAAAGGGCAATGACATGAACCTCACTGCCCTTCGCTATACTGTCGAAAACCATGTCGCGACCGTCACGATCGACCGGCCACAGGTCCGCAATGCGCTGAACCGGGCGGCTTTCAACGAGCTGGCGGACGTATTTCGTCATATCCAGAACGATGACGAGGTACGTTGCGTGATCCTGACCGGAACCGACCCGGCATTTTGCGCCGGCGAGGACATCAAGGAAATCATGGGCGGTCCCGAGCGCGCCGCCAGCATCGCGCGGTTGACGCATGTGACCCCGACGGTGCAGCCCACTGCGGCTGCAATTCTCGATTGCGACCGGCCCGTCATTGTCGCGGTCAACGGTCTTGCCGTGGGTTGGGGCATGGACCTGGCGCTGTTTGGGGACATGATCATTGCGTCGGAGCATGCCCGCTTCGGATCGATGTTCGTCAAGCGTGGCATCGTGCCCGACCTCGGCGGGATCTGGCGGCTTCCCCGCCTGGTTGGCCCCCAGCATGCCGCTCGCCTTCTCTATGCCACCGACCTGATCGACGCCCGGGAGGCCGGCGCGATCGGCCTGACCATGGAAACGGTCGCGCATGACCTCCTGCTTGAGCGGGCCGGCGAACTGGCCAGGGCAATCGCGGCAAACCCGCCACTGGCCGTCCGCCATATCAAGGCCGGCATGAAGAGCGGCTACTGGGGGGACTATCGCGATATGGGAGAATGGGTCTGCCACGCGATGGGCCTTTTGTTTCAGACCGAGGATCACCGGGAAGGCGTTCAGAGTTTTCTGGAAAAACGCCCGCCTGTCTACCGTGGACGCTGATGACTTATCGCGCAGCACTATGCCGGGCCCCTGGCCAGCCGCTGGAGATCGGCATCGTCCGGCGGCAGCCGCTGGCGGCCGGGCAAGTTCGTCTTCGCCTGCACTGGGCGGCAGTAAATTTTCCGGACGTCCTCATGGTTCGCGGCGAGTACCAGAACAAGCCGCCGCTGCCTTTCACTCCCGGGCTGGAAGGTTCCGGCGAGATCATCGAAATCGGCGAAGGGGTCGCAGGCCTGCGGACCGGCCAGCATGTGCTGGCGCATACCGGTAATGGATTGATGGCGGAGGAAGCGGTGCTCGATTGCGAGGCCGTTCATGTTTTGCCTGACGGCGTTACCCTGCGTGAGGCAGCAGCTTTCCCGGTAGCATACGGCACCAGCTACTACGCTCTCACCGATCGGGGAAACCTGAAAGAAGGAGAGTGTCTGGCGGTGCTGGGCGCCGGGGGCGGGGTCGGGCTCGCCGCCGTCGAGATTGGGCGCATGCTGGGGGCGCATGTCATTGCCGCAGCCGGATCGGAGGAAAAGCTTGCGCTGGCGCGTGCTGCCGGCGCTGTGGAACTGATCGATTATCGCATCACCGATCTGAAGATGCGGCTGCGAGAGATCACGGGGAAGCGTGGTGTCGACGTTGTCTACGATCCGGTCGGCGGCGACGCCACCGAAGCCGCGTTGCGTGCGCTTGCCTGGAACGGCCGGCTGCTGATCGTTGGCTTCACGGCCGGAACCATTCCCCGACTTCCTGCCAATCTGCCCTTGCTGCGTAATGCCGATGTAAAGGGAGTGCTGTGGGGCGGCTACACCCGGCGCGATCCGGAAGGCAAGCGGCGGGCGATGGAGCACCTGCTGAGTTTCTGGCAGCAGGGAAAACTGGCGCCGCGCATCAGCGCCGAATATCCATTTGAGGAAGCCGGTCAGGCGATTGCCGATCTTGCGGCGCGCAAGATCGCCGGCAAGGCGGTTGTTCGTATGACCTGACAGTTCATGTCATGCGGGCGGCAATCCTCAACCACAGTACCAGCCCAGCCCCGGCCAGAAAAGGCATGATAACACGGATCGCGGTCAGAGCATCCGGCAGCAGCAGCGCGGCTGCCGTCGATCCCAGCAAGCCACCTCCCATCTGCATGAAACCGATCAGAGCTGCGGCTGCGCCGGCCATATGCGCAAAGTCCTCCATGGCCATCATCATGACCGCAGGCATCACCAGCGCCACCCCGAAACTCCACAGCCCAGCCGGAAGCATGACGCTGACGACGCCGGCAGGCATGATCGACAGGCCGATGCCGTAAAATGCGCCTGCCAGCAGGATGAATCCCATGCCTATGCTAATCGAGGCGCGCAATTCGACACGGCGCATCAACCAGCTGTTGGCAAGTGCACCCGAGACGGAGCTGGCAACGGAAACGAGGAATGCCATACCAAACTGGACTGGCGACAGACCGACCATGTCGATCAGCACGAATGCCAGAAGCATGGAGACAGCATAATAGCCCCCGACCGTGCAGGCCAGGAGCAACCCCGCCCGGCGAAAGTCTCTTGCACCAAGCATAACAGCATAGTTGCGCAACGCATTCGCCGGCGTGGCGGCAGAGCGTTGGGGATTATGATTGGTCTGGACCAGAAGCGTTGACAGCATGATGACCGCGCCCACCCCGATGAGAAGCATAGCAACAAAGACCCCGCGCCATCCGAACGCCACAAGCAGCACCCGCCAATGTCGGCGCTATCGCTGGCCCCGCTCCCAGGGTGATGCTTATCAGATTCAGAATGCGTGCGGCTTCGCGGCCCGCAAACTGGTCCCTCACGATAGCCCGCGAAATCCCGATACCGGCCGTCACGCCAACGCCCTGCAATGCGCACGCGACGAGCAGCCATTCCACATTGGGCGCCATAACCCCCAACAACCCGCCCAGGGCATAGATCGAGAAGAAGCAGATCGCGACAGGACGGCGGCCGAACCCATCCGACAAGGGGCCGCAAATGAGCTGAGCGCAAGCGAAGCCGAGAAAATAGATGCTAACCGTCAACTGGATAAGCGCCGGCGACGTTGCGAAGGTGGCGGCAAGTTCGGGCAAGGCGGGGGTGTAGATGGCAAGGCTGAACGGCCCCAGCATAACGATGCCCGCGCCGATCAGGGCGGACATCGAACCGCGTATGATGCTCCTTCGGTTCCGGGACCGCAGCCCTGCAGAACGTCATTACTGCGTGACAAATTTTCTACCGTATGTTAGTTATTATATAGGTCAAGCTTGGCAATCCAAGGGAGCTATCTGTGAAATGGAAATTCCTTGCAGCCATCGCAGCTGCGGTCGCGTCTCCGGTTTCAGCGCAGAACCTTGAGAAAATTACATTGGGCTATGCAGCGGCCATAGGTCCCCAATACAGCGCGATCTTCTATGGCGAGCAGCTTGGGTTCTTCGCTGATGCCGGCCTTGACCCGGAATTCATCATCTTCCAGGGAACGCCCGTCGTCGCCGCGCAGGTGTCCAACGGTTCGATTACCTTCGGTGCGGGCGCCGAGCCTTCCCTGCTGCTTATCAGCGCTTCGAAGGGAACTCCCCTCGACGTCAGGTTCGTCTACAATCTCATGCGGTCGACCGTTTACAATTTCGCTGTCACGGCCAACAGCCCTATCCAGTCGATCGCAGACATGAAGGGCAAACGGATCGGCGTGCATTCGCTGGCTTCCGGCAATCTTCCTCTCACCCGCTCCGCCCTGAGAACAGCCGGCATAGATCCCGACAGCGAGATCACCTTCGTGCCGGTTGGAACCGGCCCCGCTGCCTGGAAACAGCTGACCGACGGAAATGTGGACGCACTCAACATGTGGCTGTCGGAAAATGCGAAAATGACAGCAGGCGGCATAGATATCCGTCAGATCGACCTGCCCGAGCTTTACCGGCCGATATTTACCGGCTCGTTTCTGGCAAAAGACACGATGATTGCCGAAAATCCCGATCTCATCCGGCGTTTCGGGAAGGCACTGGCCCAGTCCACAGTCGCATGCCGTGCCAATCATGAAGATTGCGTCAGAGCGTTCTGGAACTACGATCCGACGGCCAGGCCAACCGCGGAGAATGAGGCGGAATGGGTGAAAAACTCATTGGCCTCTCTGAAATCTTCGGAAGACTCCTTCTACTATTTTCCCGATGGCCGGGAAACATGGGGGAGCTTCACGCCCGGCGCGCTTGACGTGTACGTCAAGGCCCTTCACGAAACCGGATTGATTGAATCGACCGATTTCGATGCAAATCAGATATTCACCAATGCCTTCGCGGAGGCCTACAGCGACTTCGATCCGGCGGAAGTCGTAAAGCGTGCGACCGCCGGAAACTGATGCCGCGAAAGAGGGATGGGTTCTTAGCTTCATGGCTGCTGACGGCACGTTTCTGCGATGCCGGATCTTTTTGCCATCGCCCTCCGGAGGAAACGGCATTCAATAACCTCGCCTGGCCAGCGCATAATTTTCAACCCCGGCAGAAGTCACCGGTCGCGCGCGACCAGGCATGGCAGGTGCGGGCTCGGTGTGGCGGGCGCTGCAACCGGGGGCAGCCTCAGTCCCGAACAGCTCTGGGACTGGGCTGGACCGGGCAAGGGTCCCGGAACGCTCAGCGAGCTATGCCCTCTGCTGTTCTATTGCCTGCCATGCCCGCCCGGCGAACCGGACGGCCAAAGGGCCTATCCTCGCCGCTTCGTCTGACGCGGCGTTTCCGGCGCGCGCCCTGTCGGCAATCCCTACGAAGATGACCGCGAACCGGAACAGCGCGAATGCAACATGGAACGGCTCCAGCGCCGCCGTCGGCACAGAGCTTTCGTAATAACGGGCGACGAATTCGGGTTCCACCGGCAGCCCGAGCGCGCTGACATCGAGGCCAAGGATGCCGCCATATTCATCCGGCGCGGTCCGCCATGGCATGCAGCAGAAGCCGAGATCGGCCAGCGGGTGGCCGAGCGTCGACAATTCCCAGTCGAGGATAGCAACAACCTCCGGCCGTGTTGGATGGAACAGCATGTTGCCCAGACGGAAATCGCCATGCGCGATCGCGACGCGGCCGTCATCCTCCGGCTGGTTGTCACGCAGCCAGTCGATGACCCGATCAAGAGCGGCAATGCGTTCGCCGGGCGATTCCTCATATTGGCGCGACCAGCGCGCGATCTGGCGGGCGAAATAATTGCCGGGACGGCCATAGTCGCCAAGGCCGATTTCGTCCGGCCGCACGGCATGCAGGCGCGCCATGGCGTCGGCCATGGCCATATAGATATCCCGGCGCTGCGATTGCGACACCTGAGGCAGCGCGCAATCATGAAAGACGCGGCCCTCGACCCTCCGCATCAGATAAAAGGGCGTCCCGACAGTCGAGCTGTCCTCACATAGCAGCAACGCCTCGGGCACGGGCACGTCGGTCTCAGCCAGCGCCTTCAGAACGCGAAACTCGCGTTCGATGGCATGCGCACCGGGCAGAATGACACCGGCAGGCTTCTTGCGCAGCACCATCCTTTGGCTTCCGTGGTCAACGAAGAAGGTCGGGTTGGACTGTCCGCCGCCGATGCGCTCGATCGCCATTTCCCCCGGCCCGAACCGGGCATCGAGGAATGCCTTCAAAACCGGTGGCGAAAATTCCCGGATTTCATGCCCGCCCATCTTTCACTCCTCCTGCCTGCTATCCGTCGTCAGACCACCCGCTCCTCACCCGGCGACCTGCCATTTCCAGAAATCATCGCCGTCGGCTTCAAGATTGCGGTTCAGAACCATTTGGTGGACCTCGTCGGCGCCGTCGACCAGTCGTGCCTGCCGCGCATAGCGGTAAATCCACTCCAGAACGGTGTCCTTCGAATAGCCCCGCGCGCCATTTATCTGGATGGCAACATCGGCGGCCTGATGCAAAAGATTAGCCACATGCACCTTGGCCATCGACACTTCCTTGCGGGCATACGAGCCGCGATCGAGTTCCCAGGCCGCTTTCATTACGAGCAGCCGCCCGATCTCGATCTTCATGGCAAGATCGCCCAGCATCATCTGAATTGACTCACGCTTTGAAAGCTGCTGGCCAAAGGAGAAGCGCTCCGCAGCGTAGATGCGGGCGATTTCCACGCAGCGCTTGGAAAGGCCCAGCCAGCGCATGCAATGGGTCAGCCGCGCCGGACCAAGCCGCATCTGCGTCAGCTTCAGTCCGTCGCCCTCCCCGAGCAGGAGGTTTTCGGCCGGAACTTCCATGTCCTCGAAGATCAGCTCGCAGTGGCCGCCATGCTCTTCCGGCCCCATGATCCCGATGCGGCGCTCGATGCGCCAGCCAGGCTGGTTACGGTCAAACATGAAAGCCGACAACCCCTTGCGCGGGTCGTCGGAAGTCCGCGCCATCAGAATAAGATGCTGCGCCTCCCCGGCCCCGGTGATGAACCATTTGCGGCCCCGGATTACATAATGGTCGCCCTTGCGCGTCGCGGTGGTCTGCATCATCGACGGGTCTGAACCGCTGCCGGGACTCGGCTCCGTCATGGCGAAGGCCGAGCGTACCTTGCCGTCGACGATCGGCTGCAGCCAGCGCTCTTTCTGCGCCGGCGACGCCACCATTTCCAGCACCATCATGTTCCCGTCGTCCGGCGCGGCCGAATTGAAGATGACGGGGCCGAAAATCGAGCGGTTCATCGCCTCGTAGCACACCGCCATGCCCACCTTGCCCAGCCCCTGGCCGCCGCTCTCTTCTTTCAGTTGCAGGCACCATAAGCCCTGAGCCCGCGCCTCCTCCCGCAGTTTGCCGGCAAGGTCGAGACGAATGTTTTCATGCGCGTCATAGCTGGCGGGATCGGCTTCGAGCGGAAGGATGCGATCCTCGACGAAGCGGGTGATACGGTTGCGATAATCTTCGATACGCGGCGAAATGGTGAAATCCATGTCTGAATCTCTTAGAGCGATGAAACGAGATGGCCGCCATCGACGGCGAGCGAGGCGCCGGTGATGTAGCGGCCGGCATCTGAAGCCAGCAGCAACAATGCACCGTCGAGTTCTTCCGGCCTGCCAAGACGGCGCTGCGGAATACGGCGGATCAGCGCCAGTCCGGCCTCGCTGGCGAAGAAGTCCTGATTGAGATCGGTCTCGATATAACCGGGGCACAGCGCATTGACGCGAACATCATGGCGCGCCCATTCCAGTGCCAGCGCCCGTGTCAGATGCACAAGCCCCGCCTTGGATGCGGCATAAGCCGAGATATTCCCGGCGACGCGATGGCCAAGGATCGAGGCGATATTGACGATCGCGCCCCCCTTGCCGGCCGCGCGCATCGCCGAAGCGGCAGCACGCGCCACCAGAAAAGCGCCACGCAGATTTGTGTCCAGCACGCTGTCCCATGCGGCAGCGTCGATATCGAACGCAGGAGCCGTGCCGCTGATACCGGCGTTGTTGACGATGATATCGGGCGAAACCGCAAATCCGCTAAAGGCGGCGGCGATGGAAGCCTCATCGCCAACATCAAGGACGACCGCTTCGGCTTTACCGCCGGTGGCGTGGATTTCGGCGCAGGCCTCCTCCAGCGCCTCGCGACGGCGCGCGGCCAGAAGAACCGTTGCGCCCTCAGCCGCAAGCATGGCTGCGAAATGCCTTCCAAGGCCGGAAGACGCACCAGTGACCAGAGCTGTCTTGCCGTCAAGTCTGATATCCATTACCCCTCCAGTAAAACGAGCGCTCGCTCGATTTATTGGAGTTAACCACTTGGATGTCAACTGGCATAAACACTGACGATGGCGAATCCGCCGATCCACGGGACGACAGAGAGGAGCGGGCGATGAATGTGCAGGCAACGCTGAAGGAACTTGGCGACTTCTCGATGGAGGCCCTGTGCGCGACGATGCTGGCGGAGCACCGCGACACCATCAAGGTTCAGAAGCCGCATGTTGCGGTGGCCAAGTTGACCCGCATCGTCGACACGATTCTGAAACTGTCCAACAAGCAGGGCTTTCATGCCACGTCGCTGCGCGAGATTTCGGCCGTCTCGGGTGTCAGCATGGGCGGACTTTACGCCTATTTCGACAGCAAGGACACGCTGCTCCTGATGATACTCGGGCAGGTGTCGCAGACAATCACGCAGGTGCTGGCGGCCGCGCCGCAGGAATTGCACGCCGATCCGGTGGCGCATCTGCGCTGGCTCGTGGCGAACCACATTGCCCTGACCGAAGCGATGCTGCCCTGGTTTGTCTTTGCCTTCATGGAGGCGAAATCGTTTCCGCCTGCCGGACGCCGCGCAGCAGTCGCGAGCGAAGAGGCAACAGAGGCGCTCTTCACTGCCGTGCTGGAGGAAGGCATGCATACCGGCCGCTTCCGCATCGAGGATCCAGCCTTCGCCGCCGCGCTCATCAAGCCGTTACTGCAGGACTGGTACGTCAAGCGTGCCAAGTGGCGCCGCCGGGGCATCAGCGACCACGTCTATGCCGCACGCATCCAGACCTTCATCGAACAGGCGCTCATGGTGAATGATCCGGGAAGATAAGCCGTTTCGGCTTCCCTGACATCAAAACCCGCCTGTTCGCCACACCCTCCGCTCCTGGCGGGAAGAACCGTCAGATTGGCACCGGCACAGGATGCAACGCTGCCGGCTATGCGGTTCTGTCGCAAACTCGTCTTCGGGACGAAAGAATGGCATGCTATGCAGCGAGGATCTCGAACTGCTTGGTGAGTGACGGCGATGGATTGCAGGCGAACATCGCCTGTCGTTTCCCCATCATATGAACCATCTCGATACCGGCGAGGATCGTCGCGGCGCAGCTCATCGATTTGAAGCCCAGCAAAGGTCGGATTCGTCGCTTGATACGCCGGTGATCCTGCTCGATCCGATTGTTCAGATACGGGCTTTGGCGAATACGGATGGGCTTGAGATTCCGTCGCCAGGGATCGCGCAAGCGGCTTTCGTCGTCGCAGGCAACGATTGCCTCCCGGTTGGTTTGACTTCCATCCATGACGATGCGTTCCGGTCGCCCGTAACGTTTGATCGCCTTACGGATAAAGCGCTTGGCAGCCAGAAGATCACGGTTCTCGCTGAAGAAGAACTCGACCGTGTCGTCCACACTGTCGATGGCGCGATAGAGATACATCCAGCGACCGCGAACCTTGATGTAGGTCTCGTCGACATGCCATTTGCCGGTGGCGGCACGCTTTCGTCGGTTAAAACGCGCGAGCAGCAGCGGCGCAAAGTGAACGACCCAGCGATGCACAGTGGAATGGTCGAAGCGAATGCGGCGTTCGGCCATCATCTCTTCCAGGTCACGCAGGCTGAGATTGTACGCAAGACACCAGCGGACGCACAGCAGGATCACCGAAGGGTCGAAATGACGGCCCGAAAACATGAAGCGCTCCTGATCATGAGGAGCGACATCCCTACGCCAGTCTTCCTGGACCCGAGTTTGCGACAGAACCCCGCGGGCTCATGGCCAACGGCGTCACCGTGGTGCTGCTGGACGCGGAGCCGCCGCCCGGCCTGTCCGGCGCACTTGCCGGTGCGACGGCGCATGCGGTCGTGCTCACCGGCGTGACCGGTGAAAATGTGGACATCCTGGCCGTGATGGAGCACAATCTGGGAAATCTGACAGCTGCATTCCACCCATAGAGACGCCACAGCCAGACCAGCGCTGTCAGGCGAACGGGTAGCGCAACCCTGGCAGGGGCGGACACCCGTACCATGGTGCGCACCGCGCCAATTGGTGGACATGGCAACCGGGAAGATCGCGACACACCTTAAGGAGCAGGCGGATGACCAGTCGCGCCGCCGCACGCCCTTCGCCAGCATGAACGGACCTTCAGGCTCCCGCTGCTGGCGGCGGCAAAAGCGCGGCTCACCCAACTCCCCAGTGCCTGAGGCGGCAAGGCCCGGTCGCTCGCGATAGGGCCCCTGCCCGATATCCGTGTGAATGGCCTTCTTGCCGGCTTCCGACCACGTCGCCCGCCCCCATCCAGCGCAGCAGGCCGTCATAGCCGCACAAAACATGGATGCCGGCATCCATGAGTTCCGCGATGCGGATCAGGCGCGTAATTTCGGACAACGCCATCATCCCCGGCCGCCGCCTCAGTCTGCACACCCCCTCCGACGTGTCCCGATACGATCGGCAAGCCTGCTCACGCCGTCAAATCTTCCGACATCAAGGGCACGGGCAGCATCCTCCCCGCGCAGCGCGGGTAAGCGGGCATGGGGCGCGGCAACGGCATCCTCATCGACAGACCGGGCCGGCGCTTCGGGGAGGTGGCACTCCTGCGTCGTCTGCCTCCCGCCGATACCTCGACCGCCTCCGGCAGGGCGCTCTTCGACATGCCCGGCGTCTTCGCGGAGTTCAAAACCGACCTGCGCGCGAACGGCAGGCTGAAGGCATCGCCACCGGCAATTCCCGACACCTTTTTTCCCGGTTTTCCTTCGTTCGGTGAGAACACTTTTCTCAAATTACCGGCCTGTAAACGCACACTCCGTCTCTTAGACATATAGAAGGATAATGTTGCCTTATCGTTCATTGTGCTGCAGGATGCCCAATCGGCGCTCCCGGCGGGCAAAAGCGCGAAAATGCGGGCTTGCCAGCCGCAGCGCGACGCAGGAAACACGTTGGCGGGACGGATTCGCCTTTTCGCCACGTCATGGAGCTCGAATCGCAATGCCTGACACCGATCTGCCCGACATCGTCGATCTGGTCCGCACCATGGGGTCCGGCGCGGAAAGCGCGGCTGAAGAGGGTGTCTCCGCCGAACAGGAGCAGGATATGGCGCGAAATTCTGCTGCCCTGCATGACGACGACGCGGCAGACGGCGTTTCCGCCGAGCAGGTGAGCACGGCAGCAGAAAACCGGCAACAGGAGCAGGCGGGCGGCCATTCAGGGGAGGATCGGGCCCGTCCGGGTGCGGACCGTCTGGGTGGGGACAGTCCGGGTATAGCCAGTCCGGGGCGCGCCGGTCTGGGTGGGGCCGGTCTGGATCACGCCGATTTGGAACATGATCGTCCCGATCAAGGCGGTCAGGCGCGGGCCGGCACGCCTTCCGTGCCGGAAATGCAGGGTGCCGGGGCCGCGCTGCCTGCGCATCTGCAAAACCTGGCCGAGCGTGCGCGTCATTATGTGGATGCCGCCGCCTCGCCCAATACGCGCCGGGCGTACGCCGCCGACTGGGCGCATTTTACCAGCTGGTGCCGGCGTCAGGGGCTTGCCTCCATGCCGCCCGATCCGCAGATCGTCGGCCTCTACGTCACCGCCCTGGCCGCGGGAACCGCAGATGATGCGCCCGGCCGGCCGGCCAAACGCGCGGCGGCCAGAAAGCCGCATGCCGTTTCCACCATCGAGCGGCGCCTGTCGGCGCTGGCATGGAACTATGCGCAGCGCGGCCTCATCCTCGACCGCAAGGACCGGCACATTGCCACCGTCATGGCCGGCATCCGCAACCGCCACGCCGCCCCTCCCCGCCAGAAGGAAGCGATCCTGCCGGAGGATCTGATCGCCATGCTGGAAACGCTCGATCGCGGCACCCTGCGCGGCCTGCGCGACCGGGCCATGCTGCTGCTTGGCTTTGCCGGCGCCCTGCGCCGCTCCGAGATCGTCGGGCTCGACTGCGGCCGCGACCAGACCGAGGACGGACGCGGCTGGATCGAGGTGCTGGACGGCGGAGTGCTCATCACCCTGCGTGGCAAGACCGGCTGGCGCGAGGTCGAGATCGGGCGCGGTTCCGCCGATGCCACCTGCCCCGTCGTTGCCCTGCAGACCTGGCTGAACCTCGCCCGCATCGCCCACGGCCCCCTGTTTCGCCGGGTCACCGGACAGGGCAAGAAGGTCGGCCCCGGCCGTCTCAACGATCAGGAGGTGGCCCGTCTGGTCAAGCGCGCCGCACTTGCCGCCGGGGTCCGCGGCGATCTCTCCGAAAAGGACCGCCCTGCCCTGTTCGCCGGACACTCCCTCAGAGCAGGCCTCGCCTCGTCGGCCGAAGCCGAAGAGCGGCATCTGCAAAAGCAGCTCGGCCACGCCTCCGCCGAGATGACCCGCAAATATCAGCGCCGCCGCGACCGTTTCCGCATCAACCTCACAAAGGCGGCGGGCCTTTAAGGCGGTTTCGGCAGAACGTCCCCGCCGTTTTCACCGGCAATTGCACCGGAACTGGAAACACCCGCCGCCATTTCGCAATCCCCGTACAGGCGCGGATGCTGTGAACGGATTTGCAGACTGATGGTTCGCATCCCGCACGGGGATGCCGCTGGCGTCAACGCAGGCGCGGACGAAACCACCTCCTGAAAGCCCGGTCCTGCAATCGACGGGTTTCCCGCAGGCCCCTCCCCCAGCCGAAGAAGAAAACGCCCTCTTGTCCCGTCGCGACAGAAATCCGGCTTCCCGGATACAAATGCAGTTCCCGGAAACCACGCGGAAAATTCTCACGGCCAGCCGCAGGCCCCCTTATGCGGAAACAAGCCGGCATCCGATATGGCGGGCGAACTGCGGACCGTGAAGCGGCCCGTTCTTTGGGTGGCCTATGCAACGACGGCCGCGACGACCGCCGCCAATATGGACACGTTCATCCATAAGCATGTTCCAGTCTGGCGGAATCGCCTGACGCGCATGAAGGCGGTCCGGAAAACAACTCCAATAGCGGCGGCAACGCGCGTCCGAGCGCCTGCTGCTCCATGTCGGAACCAGAAAATTCAGCCCAGTCCGCCGGCGACCTGCGTCAGCAGCCATTCCTGAAACAGCTGGCCCCATGTGCTGTTGCGCTTGCCGTCGGGCAGAACGACATAATAGCTGTTGTCGGTCGGCATCGGGGCTTCATCCAGAAGCCGCAGCGTGCCGCTCGCAAGCTCGCCCTCGATCAGATATTTCGGCAAAAGCGCAACCCCCATGCCGGCCAGCGCGCCTTCGATGATCATGCTGAACTGATCAAAGCGGCTGCCCCTGTAGGCCACCTCGTCGCTCAGCCCGTTGCGCTGGCACCATTCCGACCACAGTTTCGGGCGTGTGGCGAGATGCAGGAGCGGCTGGCCGATGATATCGCCGACAGCGTCAAGGCCGGCCTTACCGATCAGCGCCGGGCTCGCCACCGGATAGATCATCTCGCTGCACAGATAGGTGCAGCTCGCATGCGCCCAGATCGGCTGGCCGTAATGGATCGCCAGATCGAAACTTTCCGCGGTGAGGTCGAAGGGCTGCGAGCGTGAGGCCACGTCCACGATCACGCCGGGGTTCCTCTCCATGAAATCGGGCAGGCGCGGCATCAGCCAGCGGCTTCCGAAGGTCGGCAGGGTGGCGACCGTCAGCACCTTTCCGGCCGATGCTGCTCTGGCGCGCAGCATCATGTGCTCGGCCTGCTGCAGCAGCTGGCGCACTTCCGGCTGCAATTGGTGGCCGGCCGCCGTCAGCACCACCCGCTTGCGGATCCGCTCGAACAGGGCAACGCCGAGCTGGTCTTCCAGCAGCTTGATCTGCCGGCTCACCGCGCTCTGCGTCAGGCTCAGCTCCGCTGCCGCCTTGGTGAAATTTCCATGGCGGGCGGCGGCCTCGAACGACTGCAGCACGATCAGGTCCGGCATCAATGTACGGCTGGCGTTCATTCCGCTATCGCATCAAAACAGTTCGAACAGTCATTGGAACGGTTGGTTCGGCTGCAATATGATCTGAAAACTGCATGATTGATAGTCTCAGCCTGGATTTTGCACCGCCATGAACGCGCATCTGGTCTCCCCCGACGACATCCGCTCCGCCTTCTCCGCCGCCATGTCGGCCATGTATCGCGACGAGGTGCCGGCCTATGGCACGCTGATGACGCTGGTGGGCAAGGTCAATGAGGAGACGCTCGGCAACGATCCGCAGCTGAAACAGCGGCTGGCGGCGACGGATTCGCTGGAGCGCATTTCCGAAGAGCGCCATGGCGCGATCCGCCTCGGCACTCGCCATGAGCTTGCCATGATGCGCCGCGCCTTCGCCGTCATGGGCATGGTTCCGGTCGGCTATTATGATCTGTCGACAGCGGGCGTTCCGGTGCATTCCACCGCCTTTCGTCCGGTCGAAGATGGGAGCCTGAAGCGCAATCCCTTCCGCGTTTTCACCTCGCTGCTGCGGCTCGATCTCATCGCCGACGAGACGCTGCGCGGCGAGGCGGCGAAGGTTCTCGCCGGCCGCAACATCTTCACCGAAGGCGCGGTGGCGCTGATCGGGAAGGCCGAGCGCAATGGCGGGCTTGAACGCGATGACGCCGCACATTTCGTCACCGAAGTGCTGGAAACCTTCCGCTGGCACGACAAGGCCATCGTCGATGCCGGGATGTACAGGCGCCTGCATGACGCCCACCGGCTTATCGCCGACGTGGTCTCGTTCCGTGGTCCGCACATCAACCACCTCACCCCGCGCACGCTCGACATCGACCGGGTTCAGAAGCTGATGCCCGAGCATGGCATCGCGCCGAAGGCCGTGGTGGAAGGCCCCCCTACCCGCGCCTGCCCGATCCTGCTGCGCCAGACTTCGTTCAAGGCGCTTGAGGAGGCGGTTTCCTTTCAGGACACGGGTGGGGCGTGGCAGGCCGGTTCCCACACCGCCCGCTTCGGCGAGATCGAGCAGCGCGGCGTGGCGCTGACGCCAAAAGGCCGCGCGCTCTACGACAAGCTGCTGGGCGACACACGCGCGCGGGTTCGCCCAGCCGCCGATGGCTCCAACGCGGCAGAGTACGAAGCCGCACTTGCCGATGTGTTCACGGCTTTCCCCGACGACTGGAACGGCATCCGCAAGGCCGGGCTCGGCTATTTCCGCTACAGCCTGACCGAAACCGGCAAGGCTGCAGCCACGAGTGCCACCATGGGGGTCGATCTGGAAACGGCGATCGCGCAAGGCCTGGTGCAGTTCGATCCCATCGTCTACGAGGATTTCCTGCCCGTCAGCGCGGCCGGCATTTTCCAGTCCAATCTTGGTGACGACGCCGCGCAGGAGTTTACCGCCAGCCCCAACCAGATCATGTTCGAGCGCGATCTCGGCGCTTCCGTGCTGGACGAATTCGCCCATTATGCTGAAATCGAGCGGGCTTCCATCGAAAACTGTCTTGCCGTGGTCACTCTGGCGCAGGCAGCGGAATAAGGCTTTTCATGATCAGTGAAGATCATATCGGCGCACTGCGGAAGATCCTTGGGCCAAAGGGGCTTCTCAGCGGCTGCGATGACATGTCGGGTTATGAGACCGGGGCGCGCTACGATCAGGGGCGCGCCGCTTTCGTTGCCCGCCCGGCCACCACTCGGGAGGTCTCGGCCGTCGTTTCCCATTGCGTGCGCCATGGCCTGACGCTGATTGCGCAATCGGGCAATACCGGCCTCGTTTCCGGCTCGACCCCGGACGGCACCGGCACGCAGGGTATTCTCAGCCTCGACCGGCTCACCGGCATCTGCGATCTCGACAGGCTGAACCGCACCGTTCATGCCGGCGCGGGCCTGCGTCTCTCCGATCTCAACGGCAGGCTGGAGGATGAAGGGCTGTTCTTTCCCATCGATCTCGGCGCCGATCCGCGCCTTGGCGGCATGATCGCCACCAACACCGGCGGCTCGCGCTTCCTGCGCTATGGCGATGTGCGCCGCAACACGCTGGGCCTGAAGGTGGTGCTGGCCGACGAACAGGGCACGGTGCTCGATCTGTGCAGCGGCCTGCGCAAGAACAACACCGGCATCGACTGGAAGCAGCTTTTCATCGGCACCTCCGGCAGCTTCGGAGTGATCACCGAATGCGTGCTGAATGTGGAGCCGCTGCCGCGCCAGTCGGCGACCGCGCTGCTGGTTCCCGCCTCGCCCGCCCATGTTCCGGCCCTGCTTCTGGCCATGGAAGATGCGCTGGGCGCCGGCCTTTCCGCCTTCGAGGGCATGTCGGGCAATGCCATCCGCGCCGCGCTCGATCATGTGCCGTCGCTGCGCAATCCGTTTCAGGCCGGCGTCGTTCCCGATTTCGTCATCCTTGCCGAAATTTCGCGCACCAATGCGCCGCGCCAGGGCGAACAGGGGCTGCAATCGGTGCTTGAGGATGTGCTGGGCCTGATCTGGGAAGGCGAAGACGGGTTGCTGGAAGACGCTTTCGTCGGCCCCACCCATGAAATGTGGGCGCTTCGCCACGCGCTTTCGGAAGGCGTGCGCCACGCGGGGCGGTTGATAGCCTTCGATCTGTCGTTCCGGCGCGGTGACGTGATGCGCTTCCTCGCCTATATGAAGCAGGAACTGCCGCAGCACTTTACCGGCATCACCATCTGCGATTTCGGCCATATCGGCGATGGCGGCGTGCATTTCAATCTGGTGGTGGCAAAGGACGATCCGCGCCTTGCCGACCCCGCTTTCGAGCCGGCGCTGCGGGAATTCGTGTTCCGCGTCGCCGTGGAGGAGTTTGACGGCAGTTTCAGCGCCGAACATGCGCTCGGGCGCAAGAACCAGGCGGTTTACGACCGCTATACGCCGGCCGGAGTGCGCAGGCTTGCCGCCGCGCTCAAGGCCAACATTTCGCCGGGCCCCCTCGGGGCCGCAACTTTCTGACCAGTCACGACAACGGAGATCGCATCATGACAGTCGACGTCAAACAGGAAACCGCAACCATTCTCGACAAGCTGGGCGTTGCCCGCGCGGCATGGGAAGGTGGCAACATGGCTTCCTTCAGCCCGGTCAGCGGCGAGCAGATCGGCGCGCTGAAGACCGTTTCGGCAGCAGAGGCCGCCGCGGCCATCGATGCTGCGCATGAAGCCTTCAGGGCATGGCGTCTGGTGCCTGCTCCGCGCCGCGGCGAGCTGGTGCGTCTTCTGGGCGAAGAACTGCGCGCCGCCAAGGCCGATCTCGGCCGTCTCGTCTCGATCGAGGCCGGCAAGATCACCTCCGAAGGCCTCGGCGAAGTGCAGGAAATGATCGACATCTGCGATTTCGCCGTCGGTCTGTCGCGCCAGCTCTACGGCCTGACCATCGCTACGGAACGCCCCGGCCACCGCATGATGGAAACCTGGCACCCGCTGGGCGTCGTCGGCATCATCTCGGCCTTCAACTTCCCCGTCGCCGTGTGGTCGTGGAATGCGGCCCTTGCGCTGGTCGCCGGCGATTCCATCGTCTGGAAGCCTTCGGAAAAGACGCCGCTGACCGCACTTGCCTGTCAGGCGATCCTTGAGCGCGCGCTGGCCCGCTTCGGCGATGCCCCCGCCAATCTCAGCACCGTGCTGATCGGCGACCGCACCATCGGCGAAGCGCTGGTCGACAATGCAAAAGTGGCGCTGGTTTCGGCTACGGGCTCGACCCGCATGGGCCGCGAAGTCGGCCCGCGCCTTGCGAAGCGCTTCGCCCGCTCGATCCTCGAACTCGGCGGCAACAATGCCGGCATCGTCTGCCCCTCGGCCGATCTCGACATGGCGCTGCGCGCGATTGCCTTCGGCGCCATGGGCACCGCCGGCCAGCGCTGCACCACGCTGCGCCGCCTGTTCGTGCATGAAAGCGTCTACAACCAGCTCGTGCCGCGCCTGAAGAAGGCCTACACCAGCGTTTCCGTCGGCAATCCGCTGGAAACCTCGGCCCTCGTCGGCCCGCTGGTCGACAAGCAGGCCTTTGACGCCATGGAAAAGGCGCTGACCGCGGCGAAGGCCGAGGGCGGCATCGTCACCGGCGGCGAACGCGTTCCCGAAGCCGGCAAAGACACGGCCTATTACGTGAAGCCCGCAATCGTCGAAATGCCGAAGCAGGCCGGCCCGGTTCTGGAAGAAACTTTTGTGCCGATCCTCTACGTCATGAAGTATTCCGACTTCGACGCCGTGCTGGACGATCACAACGCCGTTGCTGCCGGCCTGTCCTCATCGATCTTCACGCTCAACGTGCAGGAAGCCGAGCGCTTCCTTGGCGCCGATGGCTCCGACTGCGGCATCGCCAACGTCAATATCGGCACCTCCGGCGCTGAAATCGGCGGCGCGTTCGGCGGCGAGAAGGAAACCGGCGGCGGACGCGAAAGCGGTTCCGACGCCTGGAAGGCCTATATGCGCCGCGCCACCAACACGGTGAACTACTCCAAGGCCCTGCCGCTGGCACAGGGCGTGTCCTTCGACATCGAGTAAGCCACCATGAACGCAAGGTCTGACATTGGGGAGGCGGGCTTCCGGCCCGCCTCGCGGATCGCCTCCGTCGGCGTTTCCAAAATCCTGCAGATCGGCGCCCGCGCCGCTGCCATGAAGCGTGAAGGCCTGCCCGTCATCATTCTGGGTGCCGGCGAGCCCGATTTCGACACGCCAGATAACGTAAAGCAGGCCGCGAAGGCGGCCATCGACCGCGGCGACACGAAATATACCGGCCTCGACGGCACGCCGGAGCTGAAAAAGGCCGTGGTGGAGAAATTCCGCCGCGAAAACGGCGTCGATTACGCGCTCGACGAGGTCACGGTGGCGACGGGAGCCAAACAGATCCTGTTCAACGCCTTCATGGCCACCATCGATGCCGGCGATGAGGTGATCATCCCGACACCCTACTGGACCTCCTATTCCGACATCGTGGAGATCTGCGGCGGCGTGCCGGTGCTGATCCCCTGCGACGAGGAAAACGGGTTCCGGCTGCGGGCAGACCAGCTCGAACAGGCCATTACCGCCAAAACCCGCTGGGTGCTGCTCAATTCGCCGTCGAACCCCTCGGGCGCGGCCTACAGCGAAGCGGATTATCGCCCGCTGCTCGACGTTCTGCTGAAGCACCGCCATGTCTGGCTGATGGTCGACGACATGTATGAGCACATCGTCTATGACGGTTTTCGTTTCGTCACGCCGGCCGCACTGGAGCCCGGCCTGAAGGATCGCACGCTCACCATCAACGGCGTGTCCAAGGCCTATGCCATGACCGGCTGGCGCATCGGCTATGCCGGTGGCCCCAAAGTCCTGATCAAGGCGATGGCGGTGATCCAGAGCCAGGCCACCTCCTGCCCCTCTTCCATCGGGCAGGCTGCGGCGGTCGAGGCGCTGAATGGGCCGCAGGATTTTCTGGCTGGCCGGCAGGAAAGCTTCCGCAAGCGTCGCGACATGGTGGTCGCCGGGCTCAACGCCATCGATGGCCTGACCTGCCGCACGCCCGAAGGCGCATTCTACACCTTCGCCAGCTGCGCCGGCATTCTCGGCAAGCGCACGCCGGCCGGGAAAGCGATCGAAACCGACGCCGACTTCACCGATTACCTGCTCGAACAGGCGCATGTGGCGGTGGTGCCGGGCTCGGCCTTCGGCCTTTCGCCCTATTTCCGCATTTCCTACGCCACCGGCGAACAGGAACTTGTCACTGCCCTGCAGCGCATCGCGGACGCCTGCGCAAAGCTGACCGCCTGACAGGGAAGCGGAGCCTGCAAGCGCTCTGCCCCCGACCCATCTCCCATGACAGGGGCCGTGCATCACGCGCGGCCCTTTTTTTGACCCGCACCAGACAATGGCCCTGAAACGCCCGTCATTGCCGGAGCAACCTGCACGGGAAACAGACTGAGCCACGTTCCAACAGCTCCTTTTCGCCCCTTCCCGCATTGATCTGCTCCTGCATCGGCCCGGGGCTCCCTCGGAGGACAAAATCCGGGCAATCATCCGCATGATGGTCATGCTGCCTGCCACACCGCACCCAAATCGGCCTTGCAGGCAGTTGCCAGCTGTCAATTCAGCCCATCGACGGCCTTCTCCCCTGCTCTTTCCAGAGCTGTGAGCATCGGCAGCAGCGAGAAACGTCCGCTTTCGGCGCGTTCGGTCAGGGCCCGCAGATAGCCTCCCGGCGAGCGGATCGCTTCGGATCGCTCCAGAATGGCAGCGATGACCACTGCAGCGGTCAGTTTGCCCATGGACGCACACGCCTTGTTCCAGGCATCGGGCGAAATGCCCAGCATGGAGCGCACCAGTTGCGCCGTTGCCAGCACATCCCCCCAGTCTCCGATGCCGTCGCGGGCATAGCTGGCCAACGTCGGGCAGGTTTTCAGCAGATAATCGAGCGGAACCGGCTGGCTCTTGGTTTCAGGCGCCCGGCCCGCCTCCGATGGCCCTCTTGCTTCCTCTTCCCGCCAAACCTCCCCATCAGGCAGATGCTTGCGGTCTGGCTCGGTTTTCGGCTTCAGCTCTTTTTCTGAGCGATATTCAAATGGATGATCTATATTTGAATTCTGATATTGCCGCTCAGAACCAGCGTCAGTGCCGCTCATATTCTGATTATCGAGAGCATTCAGATAGGCTGTTTCTACCTCGGCCCGAAGCCTGACCAGAGCATCGCGGCGCTCCTCCAGGACATGGCTGGAGACGTTGCGGCCAGGGCGACGGCACAAAGGCATCAGATCCATGGCAAAGCGCTCCCACTGGCTGCCCAATTGGCCGCCTGCGCCCTCTTCCCGGCCCGCCTCGATGATCTTGGCGACATCGCGCTGGTGAATGGTGATCTCGCCGCGCAGACGCCTGCACAGCCGCTCATGGGCCCGTGCCGCTTCCGCGGCCTCGTGGATGGCCGGGGCAGCCAGCGCCAGCGGAGACAGATCGAAGCCGAAGGCGCTCTCAACCCCGCCATAACCGTCGCGGCGGCAGTAGCGCTTTCCATTGGGACTGTCGCGGCGCAGGATCAGCCCCACCTCGACCAATGCCGCCAGATGACGGCGCAGCGTCGCATCGGCCATGCCCCGGCTGCGCAGCGAAAGCTCCGCATTGGAGGGGAAGACGATGACCGGCTGCGCGCCGTCCAGTTCGCGCTCGGGATGGAAGCTCAGCAGCGCATCCAGCACCACGATGGTGCGATCGGACAGGCCGAACGCAGCGCGCGCCTCGGTCAGCGCCCGGATGAGCTGCCACTTTTCGGTGCGGCCGGTATCGTTGCCGCCTTCATTCAATTCAGCCCTGCGCCGGTCCACCGCCTCGCGATGCCGGAATTGGGCCGCACTTATCCGAGCGCCGCCGAAAGGCGTCGTCGCAAAACGCTCCGTCATGAGAATCACCTCATCTCCGAGGCATAAAAACACCCGGCCAGGACGCACCACGGCTTGACAATAATGTGCGGAAGTGATTCTTTCAGATTGCTACATCGAAAGGGGCTTCCGGGATGGTGACGTTCTGGGGGCCTTTTTTCTTGCCTGCTTCTCCGCTTCTGGTTTCCGTTTTCGGCTCACATGCCGGGAAGGATGCAACCCTGCCGGCAAATCCCTTTTTCTAAGCGCCTTGCGTCCGTTCGGGTCGCTTCCTGCGCCTGCAATTCCCGTCCTGCATGTGCCGCCCGAAACCGGATCCCGTTTCCGGACGACATGCTCTAGTCCGCCTTGCCGTCGCTCTGCGCTGCCAGAAACGCAGCATGCAGGCGTGGCAGCTCGTCGGCGACGAAATCGGCAAAGCCGCTGCCGGCACTGGCCGGAATGGTCAGACGCGCGGCCTTGCCCGCCACCGCGACCTCGCCCAGCACCCTGCCCTGCGCATCCGCGATCCGGCGGGCCCCGCCCGTGGCACCACCCGCGGCGCGCCGCTTCGCGGACGCCTGAAGGCGATCGAACAGCCGCTGGAAGCGCGTGTCGCTGTCCGCCTCACGGAAGGCGTGCAGGGCGATCTCGTCATGCGCCAGCCCGCCCCGGTCGGCCGCCAGCAATTCGCCGAGTTCCATCCAGCGCGGACGCCCGGCCTTTGGCGCGGGGCCGATCGCCTGGACGATATCCAGCGGCACGTTTTCGGTGACCTGCAGCAGGCGCGTCATTTCCGATTTGTGGACGGAAAGCGCCACCTGCGCCGTCGCCCGGTCAAAGCCATGATCGAGCAGCGCCTTGGCGAAGAACGCCCGCTCGATGAAGGACAGCGCCCGGCGCTCGGCGTTTTCCTTGCCCTGCGCCAGCGCCAGCGCGGCATCGTCCAGCGTGCGCACCACGGCGCGCACCGGAAGGCCGAGTTCGCGGGCCGCCTGCGCACGGCGATGGCCATAGGCGATCTGATAGAGGCCGCGTGCCGCTTTCTCCGGGACGGGATGCGGACGCACCAGAACCGGCACCTGCTGGCCGTGCTCGGCCATGCTGGCCTTGAGTGCTGCAAAATCTTCGTCATTGCGCGCGCCATCACTCAGGCGGTCGAGGAAGGGCGAGCGCTCCAGCAATTGCGGATCGATCTCGACCACGCGCTCGCCGGCGGCGAGCATTTCGCGCAGCCGGCCGGCCTCCTGCGCTTCCTGCGACAGCGAGCCGAGCGTCAGCCCCATGGCCTTGACGGCAGCCGACGTCGCCCGCTTCGGCGCGGCAGCCGGCTCGGACGCCGGCACCGGCGAAGCGGTTGCACTGGCATCGTCGACCGAAGCGGCGGGCGCTTCCCCGGACAGCAGCGAGCGCAGCCTGTTCTTGCGTGTGTTCATGAGCCGTCACCTCCCTGCCGCGCATCATCGCGGAGATTCGTGAGGTGTGGATAGATCGCGCCAAAAAGCCCGCAGAGGGGCATCCCGATTCGCAGCGCGCAGGACAAGTTGACAGCTGTCAACCGGATCATGACTTGCGTCCCCATGACTGGATGAGCAGCGCCTCGATCTCGGCATTCACCGCCGTCAGCGCCTCATAGGCGCGGTCATAGGTGGTGCGGTTGAAATTCTCGCGGCCCACTTCGTAGAGCGTCTGCTTGGAAAGCCCCGCATCCGACACCGCCGTCGATTTCAGCATCGGCGCGGTCAGCACCCTGTCCCCGAACTGGGTGCGCAGGAACCCGGAAATCTGCGTCTGCGGACCATCATTGGGCTCATAGCGGGTGATGAGATAGCGCAGGAAATCGAAATTGAGCTCCCCGCCCGCCTCGCGCACCACGGCCAGCAGATCGGAGGTCATGAACAGGAACTGGCTCATCGAGGCCACGTCGAGCATCTGCGGATGCACGGTGACGATGACGGACGTGGCCGCGCACAGCGCGCTCAGCGTCAGATAGCCAAGCTGCGGGGGGCAGTCGATGACCACCACGTCGTAATTGGCCTCGACGGTCGAGATCGCCTGCTGGACGCGGGCGAAGAAGAGATCGTGTCCAGCCTCCCCGGCTCGGCCCTGCCCGCGCGCCGCCAGATGCTGCGGCGTGGTGTGCTCGAACTCCTGCAGTTCGAGATTGCCGGGGACCAGATCGAGCCCATCGAAATAAGTGGGGCGGATGATGCTGGACAGTTCCACCCGCTCCTCGTCATAGCGGATCGCGCCATAGAGCGTGTCGTTGCCGCTGAGGTCGAGTTCGGGCTGATAGCCGAACAGGGCCGACAGCGAAGCTTGAGGATCCAGATCGATGGCCAGCGTGCGATAGCCCTGCAAGGCCAGATACTGCGCCAGATGCGCCGAGGTGGTGGTCTTGCCCGAGCCGCCCTTGAAGTTGGTGATCGCCACCACCTGCAAATGCTCGCCCGGCTGACGGCGGCGCAGATAATGGCGCGCCTTGGCGCCACCCTGTCCGGCGAGATGCGCGCGCAGCGCGTTCACATCGGCCAGCGAATAGAGCCTGCGCCCGCCGGCGCCAACCTCGGGGGAGGGGCCCTCGCCTGAAATCGACAATTGCCGCAGATAGCCGTCGGTCACGCCGATCAGCCGCGCCGCCTCGCCGCTGGTGAAGGGGCGCAGCGTCTTCATGGCGCTCGGCGGAAACAGCCGCCCACGCAGCTTGGCAAGCTCGGCCGACAGCCGCTCGGCATCGGCGGCGATCTGGCGATCGGCCGGCCCCTGCACGACAGCGTGCTGCGCGGTCTGCACCTCGAGTGTCATATCTGAACCTGCCTGCACAAAAACACACCCGTCCCCCTGTCGGGAAACGGCCTTCTCCGACTCACCGGATGGACACAAGTCTACGCGATTACGCCTGAGTTTACAGTGGCCGCCGCAAGTTACGGATAATACCGATATTTACCTGCAATTGCCGTAGATGAAGCTGGGTGAAATACCGATTCCTGTCAAGCAAAAGAGGGTTAACCGAAATTAACCATTCTGCAACCGATTCCACGCTCCGAATCGGCACGAGTTGCCAGCTGTCAACTCGATAAAACGCATGTTTTCCGGATAGTTGCGGATTCTTTGGGCACACAGAAGGCTTTCACGAGACATTAAGACGGTCGATGAAAGCGATCCGGGTGGATGTCGGATGGCAATATCAGGCTCGGATCGAGCCGCGAGCAACGTGCCTTTTCGAATCGCAAAAGTGTCGGCCCACCATGGAGCGAGCGGTCCCGCGCACCAAACCGGCGTGGCGAATCTCCAAGGCGGAGCCAGATCGCTTCGGCTTCCGGCCAAGCGGAGAGGGCATTCGGCGTGCCGATCCGGACAAGCCTTCCAGCGATCCGAAATCAGGCGCAGGATAATGCCCCACGATCCATAACCTGCAATGGCCAGTTGTCGGCAGAATTCTTTGAAGAGAAGAGCCGATGAGCGGCGACCATTGGTGGCGTTGTGGTTACTTCAACAGGGAAGGAGGGACGCCCACGAAAGAAGGGCGTGACGATTCCGATGCGTTCCCAGACCAGTTTCATCTCATACAGGTCGAGTTGACACGATGGATGGCTGCGGAGAACCCAAGCATATCCCTCGCAAGCGGAAACCGGCTTCGAGCGATATGCAAAAACAGAAAGTCAAAGCGCGAGAGTGAAGTCGAAGAATCGCGACACGCTCTAATCGGCGGAAGCCGCCACATCGTAGACAAGCCGGAAGCCGGCATTGCTGGTGGAGGAGCCGATGGTCAGAGCGGAGCGCGCGGCGATGCGGTAGCGGTGGCAGTAGGAGGCGTGGCAGAGGAAGGATCCGCCCTTCAGCACCTTCTCCTGCTCCAGCGCCGCATGGCGGTTGCGGGCCTTCGCCGCTTTGGAGAGGGAGCGGACGCGATAGGCGTCCTGCGTCCACTCCCACACATTGCCGGCCATGCCGTGGAGCCCGGCCCGGTTGGGCTGGAAGGCGCGGACGGGGCTGGTGCCGAAATAGCCGTCGGCCAGCGTGTTCCGGTGTGGGAAGACGCCCTGCCAGATGTTGCAGAAAATGGTGGTGTCGTCGGGCTCGTCGTCGCCCCACGGATAGCGCACGTCGCCGACACCGGCGCGGGCCGCATGTTCCCACTCGGCCTCCGTCGGCAGCCGCCCGCCGCTCCATGCCGCGAAGGCGCTTGCATCGTTCCACGACACCTGCACGACCGGATGGTCGCCGCGCCCGGCCAGATCGCTGGCGGGGCCTTCCGGCGTCTTCCACGAGGCGCCTTCCACGCGCACCCACCAGGGCGTTTCGCCTTCATTGGCATAATAGCCGGCCCCATCCGGCAGCAGGCCGATGAACACCGGCGACCAGCCGAAGCGCTCGGCCTCGGTGACATAGCCGGTCGCGGCCACGAAAGCGGCGAAGCGGTCGTTGGTGACGGTCTCCGTCTCGATCTCGAAGGCATCGAGACGCACCGGGCGGGCAGGGCCTTCCCCATCTGCCGCGATCAGCGGCCTGTCGGTGCCGATGAAGGAGCGGGCGGCCTCGAAGCGGGCGCGGGAAGGGGCGCCCGCATCATTCTTCGGAGCAGGGGAGGAAGAATTCACCGGAGGGGTGGCCGCAGCGGGCTCTTCCTGCGGCCGCTGGTGCGGGGTGCGGGAGTTGGCGCAGCAGCTCATTCCCGTTCAGCCGCGCCCGAGCTGTGCCCGCACGAAGGCACTGTCATGCTCGGGGCTATCGCCGATCTCCGCCATTTTCGCATCGAGCTTTTCCAGCATCGTCACGAAGACATCACGGAAAGCCGGATCATCTGCACGGTTATGCAACTCGAACGGATCAGCCTCGCAATCGAACAGCTCCCATTCGGGCGGCTCATCGCCCGGATTGGCGCCGGTCTCGCCCAGCGGATCATTGTACCAGTAGATCAGCTTGTAGCGCGCGTCGCGCACGCCGTAATGGGCGAAGGCGTTGTGAAAATCGTCCTTGTGCATCCAGTAGCGATGATAGGCGACGTCCTGCCAGTCCGCATCCGCGCGCTGCTCCAGAACAGGCCGCAGGCTGGTGCCCTGCATGTAGGAAGGGGCCCGCACGCCCGCATAGTCGAGGAAGGTGGGGGCGAAATCGACATTCATGGCGATCTGCCGTGACACCGCACCCGGCGCTATGCCCAGCGGATAGCGGATGAGGAACGGCATCTGCAGCGATTCCTCATACATGAAGCGCTTGTCGAACCAGCCATGTTCGCCGAGGAAAAATCCCTGATCGGAAGTGTAGATGACGATGGTGTCGTCGGTCAGCCCTTCCGCGTCGAGATAGTCGAGAAGCCGGCCGACATTCTCGTCGATCGCCGCCACCGTCTGCAGATAGCGCATCATGTAGCGCTGGTATTTGAACAGGGCCAGTTGCTGCGGGTCGGTAAAGACAAAATTCTTTCCCGTCGCGGCGTCGATGAGGCGGATTTCCTGACCGGGAGCGATGTCCGGAACCTTGCGGTCCTTGCGGCCGGCAATCAGCAGCTCGCCGGCCTCGGCGCCTGCTTCCGGCTGCACCAGGCCAAGGTCCTTGTAGGTCATGTCGGCGCGGATGCGCATTTTGGCGGCCGCTGCTGCAGCGGCCCGGTTGGCGTAATCGTCGTCGAAGGTTTCGGGCACCGGCAGATCGCCGTCGGCATGGAGATGACGATGGCGCGGATGCGGCTCGAAGGGGCGGTGAGGGGCCTTGTGATGGCACATCATGAAGAACGGCCGCTCAGGATCGCGCCGCTCCAGAAAATCGAGGCATTTGTCGGTCAGAACATCGCTGGCATAGCCCGGCACCGTTTCCGCGCCATTGGGGCCGATCATCACCGGATCGAAATATTCGCCTTGTCCCGGAAACACCGACCATTCGTCGAAGCCGGTCGGCTGGTGCGCCCTGCCTTCGCCGAGATGCCACTTGCCGAACATGCCGGTCTGGTAGCCGGCCTGGCGCAGATGCTTCGCGACATGCGGCAGGCGGTTGTCGATATGGGTGTCGAGCGTGGTGACGCGGTTCACATGGTTGTAGGTGCCGGTCAGGATCGAGGCGCGGCTCGGCGTGCAGATCGAATTGGTGACATAGCAGCGGTCGAGCCGCATGCCGTCGCGGGCGATGCGGTCGATATTGGGCGTGCTGTTGAGCCCCGACCCATAGCAGGAGATCGCGCGCGCGGCGTGATCGTCCGACATGATGAAAAGGATATTGGGTCGCGTGGTCATGTCACTCTCATATGCGGGCGGCGATGCAGGTGCGGAAGGCGGTCAGCGCGGTTCGCCGCCGCCCCGGACGCGGGTGGAAGCCGGGCCGCTGCCGCGCATGTAGTGCAGTTCGGGGCGGTAGCCATCGGCGCGGATGCCGACCAGCGAAAGCACGCGCGCCGCCGCACTGCCGAGCCCCGCCCGGGCGCGCGCGCCGGGTTCCTGTCCGGCCTTGCGCCCATGCGGAGAACTGCCGCGCCCGGTGCCCGGTTTTTCGGGGGAGGGGAGGCCAGGGGAGGGGAGGGAAGCGGAGGGCAGGCCGGAGGAAGCCGGCGCGCCGAGCCGCTGGCCCGTCTTCTCGTCGAAGAAATGGAGGCGTGCGGGGTCGGGCCTGATGCGCACCTTGTCGCCGGGGCCGATGGCGACGCGCTCGCGGCCAAGATAGTTGATGCGCTGGCCGTCTATATCGAGGAGCAGATAGGTTTCCGATCCGGTCTGCTCGACCACGGTGACGGTTGCCTCGACACCGGCCGGATCGAGCAGCAGATGCTCGGGGCGGATGCCCAGCACCACGCCATCCAGCATGGTGTCGACACCGCTATCTTTAGCCGGCGCAATGATGTTGCCGGGGCCGTGAAACTGGCCGTCCTCGATCCAGCCCTTGATGAAGTTCATGGCCGGCGAGCCGATGAAGCCGGCGACGAACATGTTCTGCGGATGGTCGTAGAGATCGAGCGGGGCGCCGATCTGCTCGACATGCCCGTCGCGCATCACGACGATCTTGTCGGCCATGGTCATGGCCTCGACCTGATCGTGCGTCACATAGACCGTGGTGGTGCGCAGGCGCTGGTGCAGCGCCTTGATCTCGGCGCGCATCTGTACCCGGAGCTTGGCGTCGAGGTTGGAAAGCGGCTCGTCGAACAGGAAAACCTGCGGGTCGCGCACGATGGCACGGCCCATGGCCACGCGCTGGCGCTGGCCGCCGGAGAGTTGGCGCGGATAGCGGTCGAGCAGGGCCGACAGGTCGAGGATCGCGGCTGCCGCCGCCACGCGCTCGTCGATCTCCTTCTGCGGCCTGCCGGCCAGCTTCAGCGAAAAGCCCATGTTGCGGGCCACCGTCATGTGCGGATAGAGCGCATAGTTCTGGAACACCATGGCCACGTCGCGCTGCTTGGGCGGCACATTGTTGACCAGCCGGTCATCGATGCGGATCTCGCCCTGCGCGATGTCCTCCAGCCCGGCGATCATGCGCAGAAGCGTGGACTTGCCGCAGCCGGACGGGCCGACAAGCGCCACGAACTCGCCATCGGCGACATCGACATCGATGCCACGCAGCACCTGCACCGTACCGTAGGCTTTGCGCACGTCGCGCAGATTGACCTCAGCCATGATCGTTTTCCCTGTTCATGTGGCGCCAGCCGTTCCAACTTCGACCGACACGGAAAAAGCAGACGTTTCGCCGGGCGCCAGCAGCGGCGCATCGGCATTCGAGCCATCCTCGTTGCGCCCCACATTGCAGGGCTCCACCGACAGCACGCCGCTGCGCGGCATCAGGTTGCGCCACAATTGCAGGTGGGGCAGGCGGGCGGCATCCCAGCCAAAGCGCAGTTGCGGGCTGCCCGCGCCGGCATCGACGCTGCACACGGCATACCCCGCGCCGCGAAGAGGGTGCAGGCTGGCAGGAACGGGGCCTTCCTCCGGCATGGCCAGCGGCCCGATCAGGCGTTCTCCATCCAGCGTGACCACACTTCCCGGCGCGACGGCCGGATAGCCCAGATTGAAGTGATAGAGCAGATAAAGCGGCAGCGGCCGGGGGCCGATATTTTCGATGCGGTCGGTGATGCGCAGCTTTGTGCCGCCGATCGGCGCTTCGATGCGGCGCTTCAGGCGATAGGCGTCGGCGCCATTGCGCCACTGCACCACCTCGCCCTCGCAGAACAGCACCGGCTCGTCCGCGTCCCAGTCCTCGCCATAGGCGGTGAGACGCGCGGGCGAATAGGGCAAGCGCCCATGCAGCGGGTTTCCGTTGGCCGGCTGGCGGATATGCTCCAGCCCGCAGGTGACGAGAAAGCCGCCAAAGGCGCGGTCGAACCCGCGGCCGCCATCGGCTTCCGGGCCGGGCGACGGGCCGAAACCGGCCGGGCTCTGCCAGCCAAGCTGAACGCCGCGAAAGGAGAGCGTGGCGATGTCGAGCGAGCGGTCCGCCGCCACCCAGAAATCGAGCCCGCCGCCGGTGGAGAAGGCCAGCATGCGCCCGCCGCGCCCCGGCCCGTCATCGAGCACGATGCGGCGCACGGAGGCGATCTGCGACAGATCCGCAGTCAGGCTGCGCAGCGAGGCCGCGTCGCCGAATTTGCCGTCCCGGCCGGTCATGTCACACCCGCCGGTATGTCGAGGCCGAGCCGGGTGAAGGCTTCGGGCGGCGCGCCATTGGCCTGCATCAGCCCGCTCATCAGCTCCGTCATCGCCGTTTCCAGCTTCGGATCGTCCAGCGGCGCATCCTGCCCCGGATCGGTGGCGAGATCGTAGAGCCGCGTTTCCGATTCCAGCAGGCTGCCCGGCCCGTAATTGTTGTACATGGGCGAGCGGTCGATGACCGGCACTTTCAGCAGCGATGCGCCCTTGGTGAAGGACAGCGGCGGCGACAGCTCGATGTCGGCCAGCTCGGCCGGCGTGAACGGCGAGAAGATGTGCGTCGGCACCAGCGTGTACTGGTAGAGCGCCTGCTTCGACAGGTCCTCGGGAAAGCGATGATAGGTGTGCTGGCCATCCGTAACGTTCACCGCGCCGCCGAAATAGCCGAACAGCGCGCCCTTGCGCCGCTCGGTGCCATCGGCCATGCCGGACAGCGAAAAGCCCTCGTTTTCCGGCGGCGGCTCGGCCCCGAACAGGTCGAGGAAGGTGGCGGCGATGTCGATCGACTGGGTGAGCGCGCCTGAGCGCGTGCCGGCGCGCCCGGGGTGACGCGGGTCGTGCAGGAACAGCGGGATATGCGCGACCTCCTCATAGAGGTTCATGCGGTTCTTGGCCCAGAAATCATGCTCGCCGAGCAGGAAGCCGTGGTCGGAGGTGACGACGAGTGCTGTATCCTTCCACAGATCATGCTCGTCGAAATAGTCGAGCATCTGACCGAGCAGATGATCGCACATGGAAACCACGGCGTAATAATTGGCGCGCAGTTCCTCGCATTCCTCCGGCAGCTCATCGACGCGGCCATAGCGCGGCCAGTCGCGGATCGGGCCTTTCCAGCCGGTGTCGAACGGGGCCTTGAAGCGTTCCGGCGCGGTGAAGGGCTCGTGCGGATCGAAGGTCTCGATCTGGAGGAACCAGTTGTCGGCATCGCGGTTGCGGTCGAGGAACTCGAAGCCTTCCGCGAAGCAGCGCACCGAGGGGAAATCCTTTTCCTCGCGGATGAACTCGCGGTTGACCATGTTCTGCCGAAAATAGGAGCGCGGCTCCTCGCTGAACTGGCGCGCGTGATAGGTCTCGCGCAGCCGCTCCCAGTGCGGCTGGACCATCGCCTTCCAGCGGTCGCCTTCCTGCCCGCGCACGAATTCGTAGGAGTCGTAGCGGTTGTGGTAGGTCGCCCCGCCATCCTCCCAGTAGTGGAAATGGTCGGTGATCAGGTGGCTGTAGGTTTTCTTCTGCCGGCTCAGTATCTCGGGAAAGGCGTTGTCGAACGGCTCCAGCGGCCCCCAGCTGCGGTGCAGGAAGGTCAGGCGCCCGGTCAGCATGTCCCGCCGTGCCGGCATGCAGGGCAGGGAGCCGACATAGTGCCGGTCGAAACTTGTGGAGCGCGCCGCCAGCCGGTCGAAATTCGGCGTCGGAATGCGCGTGCCGCCATAGGCGCCCAGCATGTGGCGGTTGAGCGAATCGAGCAGGACGAAGACGGCCTTCATGGCAGCTTTCCTATTTCACCGCGCCCTGCGTCAGGCCACGCACGATATAGCGCTGGGCGATCAGCAGCACGACAAGGGCAGGCAGCATGGCAAGGGCAGCGCTTGCCGCCATCTGCGTGTACTGGATTTCATAGTCCTGGGCGAACTTGGCGATGGCGACCGGCACCGTCGCCGTTTGCTTCATGGTCATGGTGAGCGCCACGGCGAACTCGTTCCACGACGAGATGAAGGTGAGGATCGAGGTGGCGGCAAGGCCGGGCGTGATCAGCGGCAGCACCACATGCCACAACACGCGCGGCGTGGAAGCCCCGTCCATCACCGCCGCTTCCTCAAGCTCCTTCGGCACTTCGCGGATGAACACCGCCATCAGCCAGATGGCGATCGGCAGGTTGAGCGTGGCATGGGCGAGGATGAGGCCGGTAAAGGTGTTTTCCAGCCCGACGGCGCGCGCCATGGTGAACCAGGCGCTGGCCAGCGCCACCGGCGGGATCATGTGGAAGATCATCGTCCAGGCAAGGAAGATGTGCACCACCCAGCCCGGCCATTTCAGCCGGTTCAGCGAGAAGGCGGCGAGCGTCGCCACCACCACGCACAACAGGGTGCTGAGCACGCCCACGATGATGGAGTTGCGGTAGTTGAGCAGGAAATCCGAGGTCTTCGACCACAGCACCTCGTTGAAATTGTTCCAGATAGGCGTGAACGTCATGTGGCCCATGAGCAGCGAGATCTGGGTGCGTAAGCCGGCACCCACCGTCCACACGATGGGCGCGATGACGACCAGCGCGCACAGCACAAGCGCCAGATGCAGCATGAGCGAGGAAGAGAAAGGGCGTCTCATGACTGCCGTCCCGCGCCGCGACGCGCCGAAATCGCGATCACCAGCAGGATCGAGACGATGAAGATGATGGCCACCGACATGGCCGAGCCGTAGCCGGCCTTGTCCTCGGTGAAGAAGCGCTGGTAGAGCGTGAAGCTCAGCACCTCGGTGGACGTGCCGGGGCCGCCGCCGGTGAGCAGATAGACCTCGTCGAACACCTTGAAGGCGACGATCAGGCGGAAGGCGAAAGTGACGATGATGGTCGGCACCATCAGCGGCAGGGTGATGTGGACCAGTTCCTGCCAGGCGCTGGCGCCATCCATTTTGGAGGCCTCGAACACGTCCTGCGGCAGGGATTCCAGCCCGGCGAGGAACAGAAGGAAGCAGAACGGGGTCCAGTGCCAGATGTCGACCACGATGACGGAGAACAGCGCCGTCTCGGGGCTGCCCAGCCAGTCATGCGGCATGAAGCCGAACAGGCCAAGCAGCTTGTTGACGAGGCCGAAATCGAAATTCAGCATCAGCTTCCAGATGGCGCCGATGACGATGCCGGGAATGAGCAGCGGCAGGATGAAGATCGCCCGGTAGAGCACCCGGCCGCGCACGATGCGCGACACCATCAGCGCCATGGCGAAGGCCAGCACCATCTGCCCGGCCACGGCGGCCAGCGCGAAGATGACGGTGTTGCGCAAACCCGCCGCGAATAGATTGTCGGAGAACAGCGCCTTGTAGTGGGCAAGGCCGGCAAAGCTGCGCGTCGCCTGCCCGTCAGCCCATGAAATGTCCTGAAAGGACGTGATCACCAGGTTGACGATGGGCAAAACGCTGAGCGCCAGCATCATGGCCAGGGCAGGCGTGAACGAAATCCAGCGCCACAGGCGCTGATCACCCTGCGCAACGGCGCCGGTGCCTGCAGGAGCGGGGGCGGCGTTGGCCGGGCTCGGCCGCTGCGCGGTCGCTTGGCTCGTCGTCACCGGTGGTACCTCCGGGTTTGGGTCGCTTCCCCGCGGCGGGGTCGTGATCCTGCTCATCGTCTGGATACGCAGACGACGGGCCGGTATCGGGCCCGCCGCCTGCGCAATGATCTTACAGCGGGCTGATCTGCCCGGTGCGGTAATTGTAGCCGGCCATGATCTTCTCGATCTCGCCCGCCATGCCGTTAAGCGCCTCGACGCTGCCGATCTCGCCCGCGACCGCGCGGTTGAGGCCAAGCTCCAGAACCGCGATCACCTCGCTGGCCTGCGGGAACTGGTAGGAGTTGACGGCATGCGGCAGGGCCTCGGCAAGCGGCTTCATCCAGCGATACTGCCGTTCCTCGGCGATCGGCTCCTTGTAGACGGCCGCGTTGACGGGAATGCCGCCGGCCTTGGCGGTCTCAAGCTGGGCTGCCTTGGTCTGGAACCAGCGCAGGAACTCGACGGCGGCGCGCTTGCGGTCGTCGGGAACGTTGCGCGAAATGCCGGCCAGCCAGTGGCCGAGCGCGGGTGCGGTGGGCAGGCCGGGCGCCGAGGGCGGCACGGCATATTCGACCTTGTCGACCACGGCCGACTTGTCGGGATCGTCCATCTGCGAGGCGGCCGAAATGACCATCATCACATGGCCCGCCGTGCCGGTGACCATGGCCTGGATAACGTTGGCCTGATCGTTGGCGGCGGTCTTGGGATGGCCGGCTTCCTTGGCGAGGCGGATATAGTAATCCAGCGCCGTGCGGCCTTCCTCCGAGTTCAGCGTGACGGTGAAGTCGCCCTCCGACTGGTTGCGGAAGATGGTGCCGCCGAAACCGTAGAGATAGGGATAGAAATCGTAGGACACGGTTGCCGGGCCGCGCGCGCCGCGCTGGACGATGCCATACATGGACGGCGGATTGTGCAGCTTCCTGGCGTTGGCTTCCAGCGCCTCGAAGGTCTTCGGCACTTCGAGGCCGGCCTCCTTGTAGAGGTCGCCGCGATAATAGAGCATCGGAATCAGCGGCGAGACCGGGATCGACATCAGCTTGCCGTCGCTGGTCAGCGATTTCTTCTCGGCGTTGTAATAGATGGTGTCGTTGAGCGTGTAGAGATCGGGATCGAGCTGGAAGCCCGGATCGATATCGGTGATGGAATCGACGAAGCCGCCGCCATACATTTCCGTGAACCAGCCCGAATTCATGATGAGAATATCGTACTGGCCCTGGCTGGCGCGCACGGAATTGCGCTGCTTCTCCAGCGAACCGGCGAAGGGATTGACGTCCAGCTCCACCTTGTTGCCGGTTTCGGCCTCATAGGCCTCGACCGTCTTGCGGAACGAATCGAACCACGGCGACTGGTTGATGACGATGGTGATCGGCGCCACGCTCGCGGCATAGAGCGGGCGTGACGACAGCGGGGCCAGAACGCTGCCGAGGCCGGCCGCGCCTATTCCCTTGAGCAAGGTACGTCTTGGAATGCGGATGTTCGTGGTCACTTGAATACTCCCGGTTTGCGCCACCAATTTATGACCCGGTTTCCGGGCCGTCATGCAAAGGGCGATCTGGCTGACCTCTCTTTATTGGATGTCTTTGCCTCTATCGCCCTCATTCGCAGAAAATAGGGCTTGCCCAGTTCCACTGTCCGTTTGCCTGCCGCATGCGGGCATAAATCCATTCGCCGCGCCTGAGCGGCTCGATGCCGACCGTGCCGCGCCACTGCCACTGATGCGGGCGCGGCAGCGGGTGCAGCCGGAAGGCGGGGCTGTCGATCGGTCCCAGATTTCCCGACAGCGCGCCCTGCAAAAGACGCTCCGCGCTCGCTTCAAAAACCTGCCCGTCAAGCGTGAGCCGCACCTTCGCCTCCGGCCGGATGCGCATGCGCGCGGCGATCGCCTGCGTGGCGGAGGTGAAATTGTTGGGATTGCCCATCGAGCGCAGCGAAAACGAGATGTGGTTGCCCTCCAGCCCGATGCGGGTGCGGTCCTCTTCGTCGCCATCGCCTTCCAGCGGCGACACCACTTCCGAACCGCGCAGGCGCGGCTCGACTGACAGGATCTCGCCGCCGCTCAGCTCCAGCGCGCCGGTCCAGTCATGGAAGGAACCGCGCGCGCCCCAGCCAAGCTCCAGAACCAGCAGCGTTTCCATGTCGTCACCCTCCGCCTCGATAGGGGAGGGGGAAAGCTCGGGCGTGATGCGCGAGACCAGATCGCCATTGCGGATAATATCGATGCTGTCGATAAAACTGCCGCCGACGGCTTCCAGCTCCAGCTCCGCCGGCCCACCGGCGGCGATCTGCCCGCCCTGCACCGTATCGCCAATGACGAAGAACAGATGGCTGCAATCGCCGGTCAGCGCATTGGTGCGCCGCTGGTGAATGCCATCCCACAGGCTTTCATGGGAGTTTTCAGCTGCATAGACGGCCGAGCGGCCATGGCCGTAGGAACCCGGATAGCCGCTGTGATGATCGGTGTTGCCGAGGAAACCGAAGCGATGGCCAAGCGACAGGCCGTGGCGCACGGTCGAGAACCCGTCGCTCGGGCCCATGGAATGCAGGAAGGGACGGTCCATCATCGAGGTTTCGGAGCAGCCATGCATGGAGACGATCTCCATGACCGGCGACAGGTCCGGCACCACCGTATCCCAGTTCACGCCGCGTGCGCCGAGCCGATAGCCGATGTGATGCGGGAAGGCGAAAGCCCCATCGCCAACCTCGGCGCGCAGCTTTGCGTGCAGATCCGCCGGCGTTTCGGCCTCGATCAGCGGCTGACCGGCAATGTCGCGATAGACGATGGTGTAATCGCCATGGGCGAAGGAATGTATCTCGTAGCCCGGAAATACGGTGAATACGCCCGGCTCGTCGGCCGCCGCGAGCTGGTCGAAGTGGCCGGCCCACAAGGTTTGCAGCTTCGCGAACCCTTTGACGTGGAAATCGACGATATGGGCGACGCGCGGATCGTCGACCGGCATGTCGGGCCAGTAGGCGTGGCCGGTGACGGAAACGAAATCGAGCTGCCGGCGCGCCCGGCGCAGCGCCTCATCCAGCGAGCCGTGACCATAGGAAATGCCGCAATGATTATGGATGTCGCCATACCACGGCCGCAGGCCGAACCGCGCGGCCAGCGGCGACAGTCTTCCCGGCAGGCGTTCACCGATCATGCATTCCTCCGCCTTCCCCCGAAGCCTCCCCCGGCTGTCAGGCCCGGCCCCGGGCAGCGCCCAACCGGATGAAGTTCAATATGTATTGTAGCGTATCATACATATTGGCAAGCGCAAGCGTGGAATCGCAGGGAGCGGCGTTTGTGCACAGTGAGGAAGGGGAGAAGTTGTATCGGGGAGGGTATTTCGGATCGGCCTCGGGCTGCCAGATCAAAGCCGCGCAACCGGGAGGCCATGCCTGCGCCATCCGTCCAATAGTGAAGCAGAAGCGCGACTGCAATGGGGTGGGAAGCGATCTGGCTGCTTCTGGAGTGACGCTTCAAAAAGCCTATAGTGAAATTGCAACGCTTAACGCGCACGTCCAGCTACGCGCTCAATGTCAAATTCACCACGATCGCAAACAACCTGCAGAACCGCTTTGAAGTCTCGGGCTATGCGGCTCTTGGCCCGTTGTACTTTGGTGTCGATTTTAGGATAGCGACTGCATACAATCACGAAACCGATACGGTTCTCCAGAAGCGGATTTACCGAAGGGTGACGAACTGTGGTTTCGAGTTGATCGCACGCATGATCGACGTCGCTACCTTTTAGTTCCACCAAAACAGAGGCCACGCCGACCTTGTTGACCAAATAGTCGACCTTCACACCGTCTCTCACGAGACAATCGTCTATGCGTGTGACCCGGTAGTCAGCATTATCCGGATTTCGAAAAGTCGCTCGGCGCTTATTTTCTTGGACGACAATCAAAGCACCCTTGCGCGAAGTCGTACACTTACTCGCATCCAACACGGCCACCATTAAGCTGAAATCTCCAGCTCTAATAGCCGATCGAATTCGCTACCAATGACTTCTGAAACGCTATCTAAGTAGCTGCCATCGATTAGGCCATCCTCATCCATTAAGTTGGTCAACACGCCGTTTTCGATCGAATATGCAGCTACTTGGTTGGTGCCAAGCCAACATTCTTTAGGGACAATCTGTGCTACTTCGTCAGCCAACTTGCGCCTCCTGGCAATCTGGCCGGCTTTCAGGAAAACGTTCAACTTGCTCATTATGTATGGGCTGTGGGTCGTCAGAACCAGCTTCCGGTGACTTCGCTCAGAAGCTACAGAACCAATTAGAAACTCCATCAAGAGCCCTTGGGCCGCTGGGAAAAGATGAGCTTCAGGCTCTTCTATGTAGACAAGTTCGTTCCTCCTGTGCACTTTTACATCTGGTGGGAAAGTTCGTCGAAGCGCATCACGCTCCCCAAAATAATTTACGAGTGTCCACATGGGTAGTAATTCTTGCTGCCCGCTGGAAAGTGAAGTAAAAGGAATTTTTCGACCGTCATGAGCAAGAACAAATTCAGAATCATTCTGGAATCTTACTTCTCCGCCAAATAATTCTCCCATGAATCTACTCTTTCGGCGGAGAAAATCTTCTCCTAATCTTTTTGCTCTAATTAAACCTACGCTGGCAGCTTGAAGATCCCGCAACCTCGCAAACAGTTTTGCAAATTTGATTGTGACAGGATCTAGGCTCCCGGACTGTTCGATGCCAGCTACCAGCCTACCAATGCTAGTGAAAAATGCTCTCCCAGCAGGGATGAAAGTTTGCGCTTCTAAATACTCAAATTTCAATCGTTTAGCAATCAGACTGGTTATCTCTTGCCTAATCTTATGTGCTCGATCAATAGATTCAGTTAGTGCGAAGTCCTCATTGAACAAATCGTCCTCGGAAGGGGGAGCTTTTTTCGAAAATTCGGCCTTCATCCAGTTGTAATTTGAGGTGAACCAGTCCGAGAAGCTTAGATTTATTTCGTCAGATACCTCGCCGCCGCGTACCTTGCGAAGGATGCGGGCACTCATCAGTCCTGCAGAGTAGTTGAGGTTGAACCTACCAGTACCCCAAGCTGAGGGAGGGAACCACATTATAAATTGCCGACCAAGATTTTTCTTAAAAGCCTCAAGGGTTTCCCCACGTTCCGCTGCCTGGACAGATTGCGAGACTATGTCGGCAAAGAAGTAGAAGAGCTTGGTTGTGACGCTTTTGCCACTGCCTTGCGGACCGATGATTATGTTGATTGGTGCCAACATAAAAGTTGCGTCGCGAAGGCATGAGAATTCAGAAATCGCAAGGGTTGCCAAATTATGGCTCCAGTCGACAGAGTGAGCGCAACCGTGAGATTACACAGTCCGCCCACTAATACGCTAGAATTGTGAGGTCTACCTTAACATCGCTTTCCTGTGGACTTTATCGACCGTGGCCAGAGGACCGAAGCAGCCGATACGTCCCATGGATCCGATCCGCACCGCCTGCCAGGTTGCGACTTTGCTACAGGAGGTGCGAGGGATAACCAATGGCGGCTTGTGGGATATTCTTGACTTGGCTGGATTGGCCGAAATTGGGGTCGCTTTCTGCGGTAAGAACCCTCAGGGAAAACGCATTCCCGCTTTCGTAGCAATATCTTTCCGCAAAAATGGCCACGATATACAAGGCCTTTCCGCAAGCTCGAACACTTACGAAATCCGCACAGCCTCCCCCGTGCTCTCGCGGATTGTCTGGGCGCATGCGAGATAGACGATCTGCGGGGGCGTTTCGGGGGTTTCGAGGCGGCGGCGGATGACTTCCACGAGGCGGCTGGCGCCTTCGAGATAGGAGCTTCCGGCGATGCTCATGGTGCCGAAATGCTCGGTCGGCACGTCATGGTGGCCGAGGATGAAGACGGCCAGATCGCGCGGCCAGTCGATGCCCAGACCATCCAGACAATGCCGGATGCCGAAGGAATCGGAGAGGCCGAGCGTGATCATGGCGCTGAAGGGCAGGCGGCCTTCGCCATCCATCAGCTCCGACAGCGCCCGGCGCAGCGCCTCGCCCACCGAATGGGTGGGATTGTGGACGCCGCCCAGCATGATGGTGCGCATATCCCGCCACTGGCCGTTCTCGCGCCCGGCGCGGTCGAAGGCGCGCCGCACGGTGAGGATCGGCTGGGCCATCGAATCCAGCGACACCAGCGCCACCGAACGGTGCCCGAGGCCGGCCAGATGCGCCATCGCCATGTCCAGCGCATCCTCCCAGTCGGTGCCGACGCGGTCGATGTCGACGCCCGAGACGGTGTGGCCGTCGACCACCAGCGCGCGCGCCTTGCCCTGCAACAGGCTGAGCAGCCGGATCGGGATGCTTTCATAATGCGATTGCAGGATGGCCGCGTCGAAATTGGGGATCGAGGTGAGGATCTCCAGCAGATGCCCCGTATTGTGGTAGGAGATCTGCACCACCTTGCTGCCGGTGCGCGACAGCTCTTCCACGATATGGTTCTGCACCAGCATGCAGCGCTCGTTGAGGCTGGCGTTGGACAGGATCAGCAGGCTTTCCAGCCGGTCGCCACGCGGGCCGTCGTCCCCGACCACATGGGCGCCGTTCTTCACCACATAGGTGCCGCGACCGACCTGCGAGGTGAGCAGGCCCGCCTCGCGCAACTGGCCGAGGGCTTCCTGCACCGTGGCCTGGCTGACGCGGTGGGTGCGCATCAGCTCGCGCACCGTCGGCAGCCGTGCGCCGTCATCGAGGCGCGCGATCAGCTCGCGCAGTTCATTCAGGACTACATTTCCGGATGCGGCTCGCAATGCTCGTGCCTCGACCTGTCGATTGCGCCGTCGATTCGCCGATAAGGGCGGCTCAGGGCGGAATACAATTTGAATTCGCGCTGTGCAATCCGGCCAGATTTGACCAAAGACCGCGCCACCACGAACATTCCAGCTGAGTGAGCCTTAGCATATAAAAATACAAATTGAACTTTACAATTTATACGCGGAAGTTATCTTCCCGACAAAATCAGCTTCATCCGGTCCATTTTCACAAAAACAGGGTAACCGACGCATCATGAACGCACTTGCCTGTGACGTCGGCGGCACCAACACGCGCATGGGGCTGGTGCGCGACGGCCTGCTTCTGGCCGACAGCGTGGCCATCTACCGCAACGACGATTTTTCCGATTTCTACGCGGTCGCGACGGCCTATCTGGCGCGCACCGGCCTGGCGGCGGTGGACACGGTGTGCATCGCGCTGGCCTCGGTGGCGACAGCCGAAGGCGCGACACTGACCAATCGCGACTGGACCATTTCCCGCAGCCAGGTGCTCGCCACCTGCGGGGCGGCGCGTGTGGGCTTCATCAACGATTTCGAGGCGCTGGGCTTTTCGCTCGGGCAGGCGGCAAGGCTGGAGACGACCTGCCTGACCGGGGGCCTGACGAAAGGGGCGGGCGCGAACGAGGGCGCACCGCGTCTGGTGATGGGGGCCGGCACCGGCTTCAACGCCGCCGCCTGGTGCCCGTCGCGCTTCGGCGGGGCGCCGCATGTGGTAGCAGCCGAATGCGGGCACATGACGCTGGCGCTGGCCGGCGAAGACGAGTTCTCGCTGCAACAGGCCCTGTCGCGCATCAATGGCCGCGCCTCGGTGGAGCGCGCCCTTTCCGGCAACGGGCTGGTGGCGATCTACAACTGGGTGTGCGCGCGCCACGGCGTCGAGGCGCGCTTCAGCCACGGCGCCGAGATTTCCAGCCGCGCGGTGGAGCGCAGCGATGCGCTCTGCGTGGAAGCGGCGGAGATGTTCATGCATCTGCTTGGCCGCGTCGCCGGCGATCTGGCGCTGGCCTATCTGCCCTATGACGGCATCTATCTTTCCGGCGGCGTGACGCGGGCGCTCGGCCCACTGCTCGAAAGCGAGCCGGCATTTTTGCGCGCCTTCACGGCCAAGGGCCGCATGGCCGAGCTGATGGAGCAGTTTTCCATCCATCTGCTCAGCGACGACGCCAGCGCCCTGCATGGCTGCGCCGAATGGGTGCGGCTGTCTTCCGCCGCCTGAGCGGTCGGCACATTTCCCGCCGGGATCGTATCGTTCGCGTTTGCGCATGAGGCACCCGAACCCCTAACTCCCCATGGGAGAGGAGGGATTCCGGGAATCCAGCGGTCCACGCCCCCTTGTGGCCCTCGTGGGGAAGGCAAGGGTGGGGGGCTATCAGAGGTAGCGCTACGTGGTCATTTCCGCCTGCGAAGCCTGCACGCCGGTGACCGCGATCATGTTGTAGGCGTCGTCGGCGCTGCATCCCCTCGAGAGGTCGTTGGCGGGTTTGGCCAGACCCTGAAGAACGGGACCGATGGCTTCGGCCCCGCCGATGCGCTGGGCGATCTTGTAGCCGATATTGGCGGCGTCCAGATTGGGAAACACGAAGACGTTGGCCTGCCCGTGCAGGGCGGAGTTTGGGGCCTTGGCGGCGCTGACCGCTTCCACGAAGGCAGCGTCGAACTGCAATTCGCCGTCGATGAGAAGATCGGGTGCTGCGGCGCGGGCAAGCCGCGTCGCCTCCACCACCTTCGACACCCGCTCATGGGCGGCACTGCCGCCGGTCGAAAAGGACAGCATGGCGACACGCGCCGTCTCGCCGGTCAGCGCCTCGCAGGAGCGGGCGGAGGCCAGCGCAATGTCGGCAAGGGCGGCGGCATCCGGATCGACGACCAGCCCGCAATCGGCGAACACGAAAGCGCCCTTCTTCTGATGGTGCGGCTGGCACAGCATCATCAGGAAGAAGGAGGAGACGATGGCGACGCCCGGCGCGCGGCCGATGGCCTGCAACGCGGCGCGTACCGTATCGGCGGTGGTGGCGACGGCCCCGCCCACCGTGCCGTCGGCCTCGCCCTCGCGCACCATCATCGCGGCGAAGAGCAGCGGGGAGCGCAGCGCCTGCAGGGCCGCCTGCGCATCGACGCCCTTGCCGCTGCGCAGCTCATGCCAGCTTGCGGCGAGGGGCTGTGTCAGCGCGGAGGTTTCGGGGTCCTCGATGCGGAAGCGGGCAGGGTCGGCCCCGCAGGCGGCAAGCTGCGCCTCGACCTGCGCCCGCGCGCCGACGAGCACGATGTCGGCGATGCCGTCATTCACGGCGCGGACGGCGGCCGCGGCGATGCGCGGGTCCTCGCCCTCGGAGAGCACGATGCGCTTATGCGCCCGTTTCGCGGCCTCGACGATGCGTTCCAGCGGCTTCATCACACATGTCCCAGATAATAGATGCCGGCGAGGATGAAGAGGCCGATGAACAGGGTTTCGGCGACGATCAGCACCACCGCGTCACCACCCACCTCCAGCACGCGGCCCAGCGATGTCTTCATGCCCACCGCGACGATGCCGGCCAGCAGGGCCCAGCGCGACAGATCGGAAGCGGGCCCGGAAACGGCCGCGGGAACGAAGCCGAGGGAGTTGAGCGCCGCCAGCGCCAGAAAGGCCAGCACGAAGCCGGGCAGCAGCGGCGGGCGGGCGGCCTTGCCGGAAGCGGCTTCCATGCCTTGCCCGACATTGCGGGTGGCGAGCGCGAACACGATCACCACCGGGGCCAGCATGGTCACGCGGATGAGCTTGACCAGTGTCGCCGTCTCGCCCGCTTCCGGCGATACGGAAAAGCCCGCGCCCACCACCTGAGCCACATCGTGGATGGTGCCGCCGAAAAAGATGCCGGTGGCGCGCGCGTCGAGGCCGAGCGACTGGGCCAGGATCGGATAGAAGATCATGGCGACCGTGGACAGCACCGTCACCGACAGCACGGTGAAGATCAGGTTGCGCTCGGAGAACTCGTTTTTCGGCAGCACGGCGGCGATCGCCATGGCAGCGGAGGCGCCGCAGATCGCGACCGCGCCGCTGGTCAAGAGCGCCAGCCGCCAGCCGCGCCCCAGAAGCCGGGCCGCGGCGAGCCCGAAACCGACCGTTGCCGCGATCGCCAGCACCAGAAGCAGGATGGTGCCGGCTCCGAGCCCCAGCAGAAGCTCGACGCTGATGCGCATGCCGAGCAGCGCCACGCCAAGCCGCAGCACGGTGCGCGCGCACAGCTCGATGCCCGGCCCGCAGCGCCCCTCTTCCGACAGGAAGTGGAAGGCGATGCCGAGCAGCAGCGCCATCAGCATGGCCGGCGCGCCGTAGTGGTCAGACAGGAACTGGGCGGCGATGGCGACGGCCACGACCACGGCCACGCCGGGCCACACTCTGCCGAACGCCGGGGGCAGGCTTCGGAGGCGTTCTTGCGCCGGCGCGATGCTCATGGTCCTGCCTCCTCCCCGATCCGCATCACCGATGATGGCCGGCCCCCGCACTTTGACGGAGGCGCTGGCCGCGTTGCCTCAGACGGGTTGCTGCGCCTGCATGTCGGCCTTGTCGACGCCGGCCACGGGCACCGGCTTCTTCATGGCGTCGCGGCGGAAGGGCTCGCCCAGTTCCTGATTGAGCACCACCTCGATGAAGGTGGTGACGCCTGTGGCCTGCGCCTCGCAGGCGGCGCGGATGGCTTCCGTCACCTTCTGCGGCGTATCGGCCATCACGCCCTTGAACCCGCAGGCCTCCGCCACCTTCGCGTAGCTGAAATTGCGGTTCAGCTCGGTGCCGACGAAGTTGTTGTCGTACCAGAGCGTGGTGTTGCGCTTTTCCGCACCCCACTGGTAGTTGCGGAACACCACCATGGTGATCGCCGGCCACTCCTCGCGCCCGATCGAGGTCATCTCGTTCATCGAGATGCCGAAGGCGCCGTCGCCGGCAAACCCCACCACCGGCACGTCCGGGCAGCCGATCTTGGCCCCGATGATCGACGGAAAGGCGTATCCGCAGGGACCGAACATGCCCGGCGCCAGATATTTGCGCCCCTCGCCGAAGGAGGGATAGGCATTGCCGATGGCGCAGTTGTTGCCGATGTCGGTGGACATGATGGCGTTTGCCGGCATGCCCGCCTGAATGGCCCGCCATGCCTGGCGCGGCGACATCAGCCCCGCATCGCGCACCCGCGCCTCCTCGTTCCAGCTGGTGCCCGGATCGTCGTCCTCATGGTCCATGGAGGAGAGCAGCTGGAGCCATGCCGAGCGGGTCTGGTGGATGGCCGCCTTGCGCGCCTCGCGGCCATCGTCGCCGGCCGAAGGCGAAAGCTGATCGAGGATCTGGCGCGCCACCTGTTTCGCGTCGCCGCAGATGCCGACGCTGATCTTCTTGGTCAGGCCGATGCGGTCGGGGTTGATGTCGACCTGAATGATCTGCGCATCCTTCGGCCAGTAGTCGATGCCGTAGCCGGGCAGGGTCGAGAAGGGGTTTAGGCGGGTACCGAGCGCCAGCACCACGTCGGCCTTCGAGATCAGCTCCATCGCCGCCTTCGAGCCGTTGTAGCCGAGCGGGCCGACGGCAAGGCGGTGGTCTCCGGGGAAGGCGTCGTTGTGCTGGTAGCCGCAGCACACCGGCGCATCGAGCCGCTCGGCAAGGGCGACGGAATCCGCGATCGCCCCGCCGATGACCACGCCGGCCCCGTTGAGGATGACCGGGAATTTCGCCGCCGACAGAAGCTTCGCCGCCTCGGCGATCGCTTCCCGGCCGCCTGCCGGGCGCTCCAGCCGAACGATCTGCGGCAGCTCCACGTCGATGACATGGGTCCAGTAATCGCGCGGGATGTTGATCTGGGCGGGCGCCGAGCCGCGCCAGGCCTTCTCGATCACCCGGTTCAGCACCTCGGGGATGCGCGAGGGATCGCGCACCTCTTCCTGATAGCACACCATGTCCTCGAACAGCGCCATCTGCGGCACTTCCTGAAAGCCGCCCTGACCCATGGTGCGGTTGGCCGCCTGCGGGGTGACCAGCACCATCGGCGTGTGGTTCCAGTAGGCGGTCTTGACCGCCGTGACGAAGCCGGTGACGCCCGGCCCGTTCTGGGCAATGGCCATCGCCATCTTGCCCGTCGCCCGCGCATAGCCGTCGGCGATCAGTCCCGCATTGGTCTCGTGCGCGCAATCCCAGAAGCTGATGCCGGCCTTCGGAAACAGGTCCGAAACCGGCATCATGGCAGAGCCAATGATGCCGAACGCATGCTCGATGCCATGCATCTGGAGGACCTTCACAAAGGCTTCTTCGGTCGTCATCTTCATTGTCGTGTTCCCTTTCATGTCATTGTTGGGCGCGGGAGGGGCCGCTGGCTGAAGCAACGCTCACAGCAATTCGTCGCGCAGGTGATACCAGTGGTAGAGGGCGCGCTGGCCCATGCGCCGGAACGGCGTCAGCAGCCCATGATGGGGCAGCGCCGAGGTGAAGATCGGCAGGTCCAGCCCTTCCCCCTTGCCGGCGACCATCTGCGCCAGCCGGCGGCCGGCCTGCGCGGAATACATCACCCCGTTGCCGCCATAGCCCATGGCGTAGAAGAGGCTTTGCGCCGGATCGGGCTGCGCGATGCGCGGCATCATGTCGTGGCTGACATCGACCCAGCCCCACCATGAATACTCGACCTCGATGCCCTTCAGCGACGGGAATTTCCGCGCCATGCCGGCCAGCAGCAGGTCGAGGTGCTTCCGGTTGGTCGCATCCGCCCCCGTGATGGCGCTGCGCGAGCCGATCTGGAAGCGGTTGTCGGGCATCAGCCGGTAATAGTGGCGCAACGTGCGCGTGTCGGTGAGCGGGATCTTCGTGCGGAAATTCAGCGCGGCGACTTCCTGCTCGCTGAGCGGCCTCGTGACGATGGAGTTGGACAGGACCGGCATCAGCCGGTGCTTCGTCAGCGGATGCAGGCCGGGCGAGGTATAGCCGGCGGTGGCGAAGGCGACGGCGCGGGCGCGCACCGTGCCGCCGGGCGTCGCCAGATAATGAAAACCGTCGCGCCGGCTGTAGCCGATGACCGGGCTGTCGGTGTGAACTTTCGCGCCCAGCTTGCGGGCGAGCTTCAGGTAGCCGAAGGCGAGCTTGCCGGCATGAACGCCCATGCCGTCCGGCTCGTACATCGCGCCCCGCGCTTCCGCGTCGCGCACGAAATCGCGGTGGACCTCGTCGCGGCCGAGAATGCGGGTGGGATAGCCGAACACCTCGTTGAGCAGCTTCGATTCCTTCTCAAGCCCCGGCATCATCTTGTCGCGATGGGCGATGTAGAGATGGCCGCCATCCTGCGGCAGGCAGTCGATCTCCGGCTCGGCGATCAGGGCGCGGAACAGGTCAAAGCCCTCGGCGATCTCCCGGTGCAGCTTCTTCGCCACATCCACGCCCCAGCGCTCGATCCACTGCGAGCGCTTGAGGCGGCCGGCCGAAATCTGCGCCTGCCCGCCATTGCGGGTGGAGCAGCCCCACGCCACCCCGTTGGCTTCCAGAACGGTTGCCTTTATGCCGTGCTCGCGGGCCAGATGAATGGCGCAGGAAAGCCCCGTATAGCCCGAGCCCACCACCACGACATCGGCATCGATGTCGGCCCGCACCGGCCCGTCATCGGCCGGCGGCGCGCCTGCCGTGCCGATCCAGTAGGTCGGCGCATAGTCGCGGCCATGGCCGGGATCGGGCGCCACGACCGGATCGTAGGTGGGATCATAGGGCTTGCGGGCTTGCCCGCTTTCGATTGCCTGATGCTGCATGGCTGAAAATCCTGCGCCCGGAGGGGCTTGCTTTCACGCGGCGATGAGCGGCCGCTGCTTGCGGAAGGCCTGCTTCCTCACGATCCTGCCGTCACGCAGCGTGAACAGGTCGCAGCCTTCGGCCTCGACACGGCTGCCGTCTTCGTTGGTGCCGGTGAAGGTCCATTCCGAAACGGCACGGTCGCCATGGACGAAGTGGCTGTGATGGTCCCAGCGCGCATCCTTCATCGCCGCCCATACGCCCGAAAACGCCGCCGCGATGGCCGGCGCGCCCTCGATGCGCGTGCCCCAGGCCTCGGCGCCGCCGATGGTGTCGAACACGCAGTCGGGCGCGAACCAGGCCATGATCCCGTCGATGTCGTGCCGGTTGAAGGCATCGAACAGCGCCGCGAGATCGGCTGCGGTGAGTTGCGGGGTGGTCATGTCAGTTCCTCCCGGCCGGGCAGTGCTTTTCCTGCCGCAGCCCATGCGTCATCGTGCGGGCGCGGAACGCCCGTCATTGCTGTTGGCGGAAGCTGCCGGAACCACCCGTCCGGGACGGAAATGATCGCAGCCGCTTCCCGTGTTCACTTTTGCGAATGAGGTGATGCTACGGGAGGAATGGCCCTTGCCTTATATCCAAATGGGAACTTCAATGAGTCCAATTGGGAGAGACAAGCATTGAGCCAGCAGATCGTATCCGAGACGATTTTCTTCATCGACCGCAAGTCGCGGTCGGGGTTGCAGAACCAGATCCGCGAGACGCTGGTTTCGGCGGTGCTGTCGGGCCGGCTGGTGCCGGGCGCGCGCCTGCCCTCGACGCGCAAGCTGGCCGATTACCTCAACATCTCGCGCATCACGGTGACGCTGGCCTATCAGGAGCTGGCCTCGCAGGGCTATCTGGAGGCGAGGGGCCGGAGCGCCTATTTCGTTGCCGACACCTCGCCCCAGGCCGGCCCCGGTTCCGGCGAGAGTGCGGCCGCCGAAAGCTCCGTGAACTGGCCGGCCAAGATCAAGGCCAGTTTCTCGATCGCCAAGCCCATCCGCAAGCCGCTGGACTGGCACCGCTTTCCCTTCCCCTTCCTCTACGGCCAGATGGACCCGACGCTGTTCGACCTCTCGGCATGGCGCGATTGCGCGCGGCGTGCGCTGGCGCGCGAGGATTTCGAGCTGATGGCCGGCGATTTTGCCGCCGCCGACGATGTGCAACTCGTCAACTACATATGCAGCCGCTCGCTGCCGAACCGCGGCATCAAGGCCAGCCCCGACGAGATACTGGTGACGGTGGGCGCCCAGAACGCGCTGTGGCTGACCATCCAGCTGATGCTCAAGCCGGGATCGGTGGCGGTGTGCGAAAATCCCTGCCATCCCGATCTGAGTGCGGCGCTGCATCTGAGCGGCGCCGACGTCATTGCCGTAGACGTCGACGAGGGCGGGCTGCGGCTGGATCTTTTGCCGGCAAAGCCGGACGTGGTGTTCGTCACGCCGAGCCACCATTCGCCGACCGCCGCCACCATGCCGATGGAGCGCCGGCTCGACCTTCTGGCCGAAGCGGAAAAGCGCGACTTCATCATCGTGGAGGACGACTACGAATTCGAGATGAGCTTTTTGAAGCCGCCATCGCCGGCGCTCAAGTCGCTCGACCGCAACGGGCGCGTGCTCTATGTCGGCTCCTTCTCGAAGTCGCTGTTTCCGGGGCTGAGGCTCGGCTATCTGGCGGCGCCCGCGCCGGTGATCCGCGAGGCGAGGGCTTTGCGCGCGCTGATGCTGCGCCATCCGCCGGGTCATCTTCAGCGCACGGTGTCCTACTTCCTGGCGCTCGGCCACTACGATGCGGTGATCCGCCGGATGCGGCTCGAATACCGCAAGCGCCATGAGGTGATGGCGGCAGCGCTGGAGCGGCACCGGCTCAAGATCGCCGGGGCTTCCGATTTCGGCGGCACCTCCTTCTGGATCGAGGGACCTCAGGGGCTCGACGCCGACCGGCTGATGAACGAGCTGCGGCAGGACGGCGTGCTGATCGAAACCGGCTCGCCCTTCTTCCCCGACATGGACGGCCCGTGCCGCTTCTTCCGCATGGGCTATTCCTCAATCCCCGCCGGCCGCATCGAGGAAGGTGTTGCCCGCACCGCCGCGCGCATCGCAGCGATCATGCAGGATCAGGCTGCGGCATAGGCAAGGGTAAGCATGCGGCAGACCAGAAAGGACAGGCGGCGGGGATAAGAACCCCCGCCGCCCGGTTGGCTGGAGCATTTCTGCTTTTCTGCGACGCCAGATGTTTCCACCCGGCTGCGAAATGCTCCAGCGGCACGTTCAGCGTGCCATGCGGACAGTGCCGCGCCTATTTCGCCGCGAGGAAATCCGCCACGTCGAGCAGGATGAACTCGTTGTTGGCGGCCTGACCGATGCGACGGCCCGCCGAGAAGGGCAGGTTGTTGTCGTTGGCGACCAGAATGTGGGTGTCGTCGTAGAGCATCACATCCTCGATGGTGAAGAAGGGGAAGGTGAACTTGCCCTTCAGGTCGCGCGCGGCATCGGTTTCCAGAATGGCCTTGCCGTCCGGGTCCTGAATGTCCATCAGGTCGATGTGGCCGATGCGGTGGATGAAGCCGTCGGCATGGATGCGGGCGGTGTCGACCAGCACGATGTTCTTCACCTTTGCCGGAACCGGATAGCAGGCGGACTTGTCGGCCGCGCCCTCGGCGCAGGCAAGGCTCGGATCGCCCTCGCCATTATCGCGCTCGATGACCAGCGCGCGACTGTCGTCGATGAAGTTGAAATCGCCGATCGCCGTCGCGCCCTCGGCGAGGCGGAACTTGTAGCTGTCGCCGGTCCAGCCGCTCTTGCCCGTATCGCCCTTGCCCGTATCAAAGGTCAGGACGCGCAGGAAGTCGCCTTCCGGCTTGCCGTCTTCACCGAGGATCGGCTTTTCCAGCATGGCCCACAAGAGATTGGTCTTCGGCTGAAGCGCCATGCCCTCATAGCCGCCGGAGCGCTGCACCTGAAAATCCTTGCCGGGCTGGGCGGGAACCACGGTGCCGGGCGTGTCGGGACCGGTCAGCGCCTTGCCGTCCAGCATGGTCTGGTGAACGTTCAGGACCCGGCCGTCGGCCGTGGCGTGGATGATGTAGGGGCCGAACTCGTCGCCGATCCAGACCTCGCCGTCGAGGACCTGGATGCTTTCCGGATCGAAATCCGCGCCGGTGAGATAGCGGCTGTCCGTGCCTTCATAGGCGATGCGGAACGGCACCTTGCGGTCGGGATCGCGCAGGAACACCGATTCGATGCGCTCCACCTTGCCGGTTTCGAAATCGGGTTTTACGCGATGGAAGAACAGGAGCGCGTCGGGGCTGTTGGCCTTGGTGCCGAAGCCGTTGTCGGTCAGCGTGTAGATGCTGCCGTCTTCGGCGCGGTTCATGGCGAAACCGGACAGACCCTGCACGGGCTGGCCGATGAAGGGCAGCGAAATGCCGGTCGGGTGGCTGCCATAGGCGGGGCCGACATCGCCCGGCACCGACATCACGTCATGGTTGCGCGTCTTGCCCGTGAACTTGCCCGAGATCCACGCGTCCCGCGGCGCATCGGCAGGCGGGGGAATGAGCGTGAACGCCGGCAGATAGGCATGGCCGGCAAGTTTGGCGGGGAAGGTTTCGGCGGCGGAAGCCGGCAGGTGAAAAGCCACCAGCGCGGCGGTGGCCAGAAGGGTCTTCTTGAACATGGAAGGGGTCCTCGAATTGCAGGAAGATGCCCCTTGCGCCTAGCGCGCGGCTGTGACGGTCACTTTTCACAATCGCGACGATCCCATGACGATCCCGTTCGCAATCCGGGGGCGATCCGAGACGCGGCCTCATCGGGCCGGCACCTTCCCCGGCTTTTGCGGCCTGCGCGCAAATCTTCCTTGGCAAGAAGCGTTATATATGTATGAATATAGATAATTCTATCTATCAAGGGAGACCCTCCGTGCGCCTGCTTGCCTTCGCTCTGTCCATATTCGCCTTTTTCTCCACGCAGGCGCTTGCCGTGACGGAGGCCGATCTGCCGAAGTCCAAGCACACGAAGCTTGGTCTCTACCTCACCCCTTCCGAAGCCCATGAGATGATCGGGCAGGACCCGGCAAAGGTGCTTTTCATCGATGTGCGCACGCCCGCAGAGATGAACTTCATCGGCATGCCGACCGAAGCCGATGCCAATGTTCCTTACATGCTGATGCCCGATTTCCCGGTGTGGGACGCGGAAAAGTCCAGTTTCAAGCTGGAACTGAACCCGGATTTCGTGCCCGCCGTCCGTGAGCGCCTGGAAAAGAAGGGGCTCGACCAGAACGCGAAGGTCATCGTCATGTGCCGCTCCGGCGACCGCAGCGCGGCTTCCGCCAACCTTTTGGCCGAGGCCGGCTTCACCAATGTCTACAGCATCGTCGAAGGCTTCGAGGGCGACATGGCCAAGGAAGGCCCCACTGCCGGCACCCGCAGCGTGAACGGCTGGAAGAATGCCGGCCTGCCATGGTCCTACAAGCTCGACCGCGAAAAGATGTACGGCCTGCAATAGGCCTTGTCGCTTCCATCCTTATATTCATTCAGATATAAGGATGGTTGCATGTTACCTCGACGGAACGCTTTCGCGCAGGGCCGGACCATGAAGATTGATCTCGATTCCATGCAGGCGGCGGCAGACTATGCCAGCGAGTTGCTGAAGGTGCTCGCCAACCGGCATCGCCTGATGATCCTGTGCATGCTGATGGAGGGCGAAAAATCCGTCGGCCAACTGGTGGAGCTGCTCGGCGTGCGCGATTCGACCGTCTCGCAGAACCTTGCCACGCTGCGCCGCTGCGGGCTGATCAGCGGCCGCCGCGATGGCCAGATGATCTGGTATCGCGTCGAAAGCAGCCCGGCGCGCGGGGTGCTGGAATCGCTCTACAGTTCGCTGTGCGAGCCCCAGCGGCAGCAGCCGAAAGCCAAAACGTTCACCGCCCCGCTCTCCATGTGGAGCACTGCTGCCCTGCGGGCCTGAACCGTGCGAGCCTGACCCGGGACGCATCCGCACAGATAAACGCAACGGATCGCGTTCCCCCGAGCGCCGGCGCGACGGCTTCATCTGTTGCGTCACACATGTCGCCCGCCACCACTTGTGGTTTCGGGCGACTTGTCTGTCTCGGGGGGGCCTGTCTCGGAAGCCGGAACTCAGCGAAGCCGGTCGGCGTGCCAGCGCAGATGATCGTCCATGAAGGTGGAGATGAAATTGTAGGAATGGTCGTAGCCGTCCTGCATGCGCAGCGTCAGCTCCATTCCGGCATCGCGGCAAGCCTTCTCGAGAAGCTGCGGGCGCAGGCCTTCCTCAAGGAAGGAGTCGGCCGTGCCCTGATCGACCAGCAATTCGGGGAACCGGCGGCCGTCGGCGATCAGCAGCGTCGCGTCATAGGCGCGCCATGCCGCCTCGTCGGCGCCGAGATATTTTTCCAGCGCCGGCCGCGACCAGCCCGCCGTCGAGGGCTGCGCGATCGGGGCGAAAGCGGTGCAGCTGCGATAGCGGCCGGGATTTTTCAGCGCGATGGTGATCGCGCCATGCCCGCCCATCGAATGGCCGAAAATGCCCTGCCTTTCCATGTCGGCGGGGAAGTTGGCGGCGATCAGCGCCGGCAGCTCCTCCGTGATATAGGAATACATGCGGTAGTTCTTCGCATAGGGCGCTTCGGTGGCATCCAGATAGAAGCCGGCGCCCGAGCCGAACTGCCAGTTGTCCTTTTCGTCCGGCACGCTCTCGCCGCGCGGGCTGGTGTCGGGGCACACCACGATCAGCCCAAGCTCCGCTGCAAGCCGGCGGTACTCGCCCTTGTCCATCACATTGGCATGGGTGCAGGTCAGTCCCGACAGATACCACAGGACCGGAACCGGCCCCTTTGCGGCCTGCGGCGGCACGAACACGGCAAAGGTCATGTCGCAGGCGCACGCCTCGGAAGCGTGCGAATAGACACCCTGAACGCCGCCATGCGACTTCGAGGTGGAAACAGTCTTCATCATGGCCGGAACTCCTCCGCGTTGACGGCCATGGCGCGGCGCGAACCGGTGCGTTCGCCTGTCGCGCCATCAGGCTTTGGGGTGATGGGCTTGCGCGGCAACTGACCCTACCGGCCCGCAAAGGTCAAGCCGCCGGAGGCAGCGAAGAAGGAAAGAAATTTTCCGGCAGACAATCTCGCAACTGCGAGAATTCCGATTCTTGCGGGCTCGTCTCATGTCCGGCCTGCAAACCCCGCCGGAGCCTGCCGTTCTGTTGAAAACACGAGCCAGAATGTCGCGGCATGGCAGCTATGCAAAATCGCAAGCCTCTGAAATTCGTGAAAAATCCGCCCGATTCCACGGCTTTTCAACGGATTGCGGCGGCTTTCCCCTTTCTGATAGACGAAATCTATCAATCCGGCGGGATCAATCGATTTTACGTGCTGCGGTGCAACATCTATATCCGGTGCCGAACCGTTCCAAAGGAGTGCACAGTGGCTATCATCAATTCGAAGATCAAACCCTTCATGGCGCAGGCCTACCGTCAGGGTAAGTTCATTTCCGTCAGCGAAGAGGATGTGCTGGGCAAGTGGGCGGTCTTCTTCTTCTACCCCGCCGACTTCACCTTCGTGTGCCCGACCGAGCTTGGCGACGTGGCCGACCATTATGACGAGCTGCAGAAGATGGGCGTCGAGGTCTACTCGGTATCGACCGACACCCACTTCACCCACAAGGCATGGCACGATTCTTCCGACACCATCGGCAAGATCAACTACACCATGATCGGCGACCCGAGCGGTGTCGTGACCAACAATTTCGGCGTCATGCGCGAAGGCCAGGGCCTCGCTGACCGCGCCACCTTCATCGTCGATCCCGATGGCGTGATCCAGGCCATGGAAATCACCGCCGAGGGCATCGGCCGCGATGCGTCCGACCTCGTGCGCAAGATCAAGGCCGCCCAGTATGTGCGCGCCCATCCGGGCGAGGTCTGCCCCGCCAAGTGGCAGGAAGGCGAGGCGACGCTCGCTCCTTCGCTCGACCTCGTCGGCAAGATCTGACCGCTTCGCGATGATGAAAAGCCGGGCTGCCCGCCTGACAGTGCGGCCCGGCCACCATGCAGGGCAAGCCGGCCCGGCTTTCCCGACACCAGAATTCCAAGGAGTGCAGCCATGCTCGACGCAAACCTGAAAACCCAGCTCAAGGGCTATCTCGAACGTCTGGTGCGCCCGGTCGAAATCGTCGCCTATGCCGGTGAGGATGCGAAGTCGCGCGACCTGCTGCAGCTTCTGGAACAGATCCGCGAGCAGTCGGACAGGATCACCGTGCGGCGCGGCGACGTGGCCGGCCAGCGCGTGCCCTCCTTCGCGCTCACCACGCCGGGCGAGGACATTCACCTCACCTTCGCCGGCATTCCGCTCGGCCATGAATTCACCTCGCTGGTGCTGGCGCTGTTGCAGGTCGGCGGCTATCCGCCCAAGGTCGAGCAGGCGCTGATCGACCAGATCCGCGCGCTGAAGGGCAATTTCCGCTTCGAGACCTATTTCTCGCTGTCGTGCCAGAACTGCCCCGACGTGGTGCAGGCGCTCAACCTCATGGCCGTGCTCAATCCGGGCATCGAGCATGTCGCCATCGATGGCGCGCTGTTCCAGTCTGAAGTGTCCGAGCGGCAGGTGATGTCGGTTCCGACCGTGTTCCTCAATGGCGAGACCTTCGGCGCGGGCCGCATGGGCGCCGAGGAGATCCTGGCGAAGATCGACACCGGCGCGGCCGACCGCGCTGTCGAGACGATCAACGCGCAGGAACCCTTCGAAGTGCTGATCGTCGGCGGCGGCCCGGCTGGTGCTGCGGCTGCCGTCTATGCCGCGCGCAAGGGCATCCGCACCGGCGTGGTGGCCGAGCGCTTCGGCGGGCAGGTGCTGGACACCATGTCGATCGAGAACCTCATTTCCGTGCCCCACACCGAAGGGCCGAAGCTTGCCCGCGCGCTGGAAGCCCATGTGCGCGAATATGATGCCGAGATCATCAACGGCCAGCAGGCGACCAAGCTGGAGCAGGTGGCGGACGGCTTCAGGGTCACGCTGGCCTCGGGCGCTTCGCTGACCGGCGCTTCGGTAGTTCTGTCCACCGGCGCACGCTGGCGGCGCATGGGCGTGCCGGGCGAGCAGGATTACGTCAACAAGGGCGTGGCCTTCTGCCCGCATTGCGACGGCCCGCTGTTCAAGGGCAAGCGCGTGGCGGTGATCGGCGGCGGCAACTCCGGCGTCGAGGCCGCGATCGACCTGGCCGGTCTGGTCGGCCATGTCACGCTGGTCGAGTTCGACAAGATGCTGCGCGCCGACGAGGTGCTGCAGCGCAAACTCAGGAGCCTGCCCAACGTCACCATCATCACCTCCGCCCGCACGACGGAAGTGAAGGGCGACGGCAAGCGCGTCACCGCCATTGCCTACGAGGACCGCACCAGTGGCGAAATCCGCGACATCGCGCTGGAAGGCGTGTTCGTGCAGATCGGCCTCGTGCCCAACACCGAGTGGCTGAAGGGCACGCTCGCGCTCGACGCGCGCGGCGAGATCATCGTCGACAGGCATGGCCAGACCTCGATCCCCGGCGTGTTCGCCGCTGGCGACTGCACGACCGCGCCCTACAAGCAGATCGTCATCGCCATGGGCGAGGGGGCGAGGGCATCGCTCGCCGCCTTCGACTACCTGATCCGCCTGCCGGCCGAAGAACAGGCTGCCTGAGGGCTTACGACTCGGGGTCCGACATGCGATGAACCTGCGCGAGCTGGAATATCTCGTTGCGCTGGCCGACCAGCGCAACTTCCACCGCGCCGCCGCAGCCTGCGGCGTCAGCCAGCCGACGCTGTCGGCGCAAATCCGCAAGCTGGAGCAGGAACTGGGCGTGGCGCTGTTCGAGCGCGCGCCGCGCCGGCTGATCCTCACGCAGGCCGGCGAAGCCGCCGTGCGCCGCGCCCGCACCGTGCTCGACGAGGTGGCGCAGCTGCGCGACGAGGCGGCGCGCCATTCCGCCGGCGCCACGCGGCGGCTGCATCTTGGCGTGTTTCCCACGCTTGGACCTTACCTTCTGCCGCATGTGGTGCCGCGCTTCATGCGCGCCTTTCCCGCCACCGAAATCCTGCTGACCGAGGAAAAGAGCAGCATTCTGCTGCGCCGCCTGATCGACGGCCAGATCGACGCGGTGCTGCTGGCGATGCCAGTCGAGGATGCGCATGTGACCGGGCGCAAGCTGTTCAGCGAACCGTTCCGGCTGGCCGTTCCGGCCTCCCATGCCCTTGCAGGGCGCAGCCCCGCGCCTGTCGATGCGCTTGCCAGCCAGAACCTGATGCTGCTGGAAGAGGGCCATTGCCTGCGCGACCAGGCGTTGAGCCTGTGCCGCCGCTACGGCGCGCGCGAATATGACGATTTCCGCGGCACCAGCCTCGAAACCCTGCGCCAGATGGTGATCGCCGGCATGGGCATGACGCTGCTGCCGCAGCTTGCCTGCACCGGCCATGCCACGTCGAAGGATATGGCGCTGCTGCCTCTGGAATCGGGCGACTTCCGGCGCGACATCGGCCTGTTCTGGCGCAAGACCAGCGGCGCCACCGACCTGATGGAACAGCTGGCGGCCACCATCACCACGGTCGCCGGCCAGCTGATCGGTCAGGGCGGCGCAGAAGCTGCATGATGACGCCCACAGCCATCCCGACGATCCGGTTGCCCGCATATGTCTGTCGAAAAAACGACATTTGCATTGGACGCAGCCGGCCGGCTGCGGATAGATTTCGCAAAATTTTCTAAGAACCGGGGTTTCCGATGGCGCAGGTTTCCAACCAATGGACGTGGTACAACAATAAATGGCACGAAGGGGATGTCCGCATTCTCGGTGCCGGCTCGCACGCGACATGGCTGGGCTCGCTGGTGTTCGATGGCGCGCGCCGCTTCGAAGGCGTCATGCCCGACCTCGACCTGCACTCCGAACGCGTCAACACCTCCGCCCGGGCGCTCGGCCTCCAGCCGACGCTCAGCGCCGAACGGATCATGGAACTGGTGCATGAGGGGCTGAAGCATTTCGCCGCCGATGCCGCCATCTACATCCGCCCGATGTACTGGGCTGAAGAGGGCGACGCAAGCGTGGTGGCGCTCGACCCCGCCTCCACCACCTTCGCGCTCTGTCTGGAAGAGCGGCCGATGGTCGAGCCCGGCGGCTTCACCATCACCACCACCACCTTCCGCCGCCCGACGATGGAAACCATGCCGGTCAACGCCAAGGCGGCCTGCCTCTATCCCAACAATGCCCGCATGCTGGCTCAGGCCCGCGCCGCCGGATTCGGCAATGCGCTGGTGTGCGACACGCTGGGCAATGTGGCCGAGCTTGCCACCTCCAACGTGTTCATGGCCCGCGACGGCGAGGTGTTTACCCCGGTTCCGAACGGAACCTTCCTCGACGGTATCACCCGCCAGCGCGTCATCCGCCTGCTGCGCGATGCCGGCGTCACGGTCCATGAAAAGACGCTGAGCGTTGACGACTTCCGCAAGGCCGACGAGATCTTCTCCAGCGGCAACATCACCAAGGTGATGCCGGTTCTGGGCTTCGACGACCGCAAGCTGGAATACGGCCCCTTCGCCCGCAAGGCGCGCCAGCTCTACTGGGACTGGGCGCACGCCTGACGGGCCGGGCGCGCTTCATCCGTAGCGTTATTCCAAATCCGAACAGGGGCTGTCTTTTCGTTGCCGAACCGCTAGGTTGGAACCGGACATTCACAGCGGCATTGGGAGGATGACAGTGCCCGCACATTCCGTGCACCGGCTAAGCGAACCCGATGGCGATCCCGAATTCGGTCCCTGGCTTGCACAGGCATCGATACTGGTCGTGGACGACGAACCCGGCATGCGCAATTTCCTTGTGCGCACGCTGGGTCCGCGCTGCAAGCGGCTGGAAGAGGCGGCCGACACGCAGGAAGCTACCGCCAAGCTCGACAAGCACCATTTCGACATCGTCATCCTCGACAACATCATGCCCGGCAAGAGCGGCGTGGAATGGCTGGCCGAGCAGCGCGCCATCGGCTTCTTCGCCGACACCATCCTGATGACGGCCTTCGCCGATCTCGAAACCGCTATTCAGGCGCTCAGGGCTGGTGCTGCCGATTTCGTGCTGAAACCTTTCCGCTCCAACCAGATCCTGAACGCCGTGGCGCGCTGCCTCGACCGGGTGCGGCTGCAGCGCGAAAATCAGGTGCTGCGCTACCAGCTGCGCGCCGCCGCCGACCAGATGCTGCTGCGCGACCGGCTGATCGGTGAGTCCGAAGCGATCATGCGGGTGCGCGAGACGATCACGCGCGTCGCCCCGCTGCCGACATCGGTGCTTCTGACCGGCGCTTCCGGCACCGGCAAGGAGGTTGCCGCCCGCTCGCTGCACTCGCTGTCGGACCGGGCCGACAAGCCCTTCGTGCCCGTCAATTGCGCCGCCATTCCGCCCGACATGATCGAAAGCGAACTGTTCGGCCACCTGAAAGGCGCCTTCACCGGCGCCGAGCGGGCGCGCGAGGGCATCTTCATGCATGCGCAGGAGGGCACGCTGTTTCTCGACGAGATCGGCGACCTGCCGCTGCCCATGCAAAGCAAGCTGTTGCGCGTGCTGGAGGACCGGCGCGTGCGGCCTGTCGGCTCGGAGCGCGAGGTGCCGGTCGATCTGCGCTTCGTGTTCGCCACCAATGCCGACCTTGAGCGGCTGGTGCAGCAGGGGCAGTTCCGGGCCGACCTCTATTTCCGCATCAACGTCATGCAGATCCACATGCCGCCGCTGAACGATCGCGGCAACGATGTGTATGATCTGGCTGAGCTGTTCATGCAGAAACTGTCGCGCCAGCTCGGCATGCCGCCGGTGCCGGTGGATGCCGCAGCGCGCGCCGCACTCGGCCGCTACGACTGGCCGGGCAATGTGCGCGAACTGCACAATCTGATCGAGCGCACGCTGATCCTCGGCCGGTTCCCGGTCGAGCATCTTGTGAACACGCGCCAGACGCCCGTCGACGCAGCCGATGCCGCAGCCGACAGCCTGGCGGATATGGAGCGCCGACATATTCTCGGCATGCTGCGCGAAACCGGCGGCAATCGCGACGAGGCGGCGCGCCGGCTCGGCGTTTCGCGCAAGACCATCGACCGCAAATGCGCGGCGTGGAATGTCTGACACGCAAGGGCCTTCACCGGACCAGAGCAAGCCGGACCAGAACGGGCCGGACCAGAACGGGCCGAGCCGAAGCGGGCCGCAACGCGGCCGGATGAGTGCGGCGCGATCGGTTCGCGTCCGGCTTCTGGCCATCGCGCTTCTGCCGACGCTGGTGCTTTTGCCGCTGCTTCTGGGCGTCACCATCCTGCGCTGGAATTCCAAGTTCGATGCCGCGCTGATCTCGAAGGTCAATGGCGATCTCACCATCGCGCATCAGTATCTGGAGCGGCTGCTGGAAAACACCGGCGAGCGCATGGCAGCCCTCAGCGGATCGGCGCGCTACCGCGACGCCGTTGAACCGCAGGCCCGGACGCCCGCCGTGTTGCGCGATCTGCTGGAAGAGCAGCGGCAGGCGCTGGGCTTCGACTTCCTTTATCTCGTCGACGAGCAGGGCAGGATCGCAGCGACCGCCCGCGACATGGCCTCAGGTGTGCCCCGCGCCGACTGGCCGATCATTCAGGGCGCGCTGGAAGGGCGGCCTTCCACCGCCATCGACATCTTTGAAAGTGCCGATCTGGCCGTATTCTCGCCGGCGCTTGTGGAACGGGTGCGCGTGGAACTGGTGCCGACGCCCAATGCCGTGCCGACCGACCGCGACGAGGAAACGCGCGGCATGGTGATCCATTCCGCCGGCCCGGCCCGGCTTGCCGACGGACGGCAGGGCGCGCTGGTGGGCGGGTTGCTGCTCAACCAGAATCTGGAATTCATCGATACGATCAACGATCTCGTCTACCGCGAAGCCAGCCTGCCCGAAGGCAGTCAGGGCACGGCCACGCTGTTCGTGGACGATGTGCGGGTGAGCACCAATGTGCGCCTGTTCGAGGGGCGGCGCGCGCTCGGCACCCGCGTTTCGGCCATCGTGCGCGCGGCGGTTCTGGACAAGGGCCGCACCTGGCTCGACAGCGCCTTCGTCGTCAACGACTGGTACATTTCCGCCTATGAGCCGGTGACCGACAGCTACGGCAACCGCGTCGGCATGCTCTATGTCGGTTTTCTGGAAGCGCCGTTCACGCAGGCCAAGCATGAAACGCTGATCACCATCCTTCTGGCCTTCCTTGCCATCACCGCCGTCAGCGTTCCGGTTTTCCTGCGCTGGGCGGGCTCCGTGTTCCTGCCGCTGGAGCGCATGACCGGCACCATCGCGCGGGTGGAAAGCGGCGACCTCGGCGCGCGCACCGGCGTTCGCCAGGCGCGCGACGAGATCGGCCGCGTCGCCATCCACCTCGACAATCTGCTCGACCAGTTGCAGGCGCGAGACGCCAGGCTGCGCGCCTGGAACGACGAGCTCAACATCCGCGTGGAGGAGCGCACCCGCGAGCTGGAGCTCGCCAACCGCCAGCTTGAGGCCACCACCCGCCAGCTCATCATGTCGGAGAAGCTGGCCGCCATCGGCGAGATCACCGCCGGCGTGGCGCATGAGATCAACAATCCCATCGCCGTCATGCAGGGCAATCTGGAAGTCATCCGCGCGGTGATGGGCGACAAGGCGCGCGAAGCCGGCACCGAGTTCAGGCTTCTGGACGAGCAGATTCACCGCATCAGCCAGATCGTCACCCGCCTGCTTCAGTTCGCCAAACCGGAGGAATATGCCGGCTATGTGGAGCGCCATGCGCCCGACGACGTGATCACCGATTGCCTGCCGCTGGTGCAGCACCTTCTGAACCGCAGCCGCGTCTCTCTCGAACGCCGGCAGCAGGCGCAGCGCATGGTGCTGATGAACCGCACCGAGCTGCAGCAGGTGCTCGTCAACCTCATCGTCAACGCGCTCCACGCCATGCCGGACGGCGGCAGGCTGACGCTGGCGACCCGGGACACTGAAATGGAGGGGCGCAGCGGCCTCACCATCACCGTGGCCGACACCGGCATCGGCATGTCGGCGGAAACGCTGCGCAAGGCCTTCGATCCCTTTTTCACCACCAAGCGCCGCGAAGGCACCGGCCTTGGCCTGTCGATCACCCGGAAGCTGATCGACCGTCAGGGCGGCAAGATCATGGTCGAAAGCGAACCCGGCAAAGGCACCGCCTTCATGATCTGGCTGCCCGAGGCGGACTGACTTCAATTCTGCGTGTGCGCCCGGCATGCTTCCTTGGTCGGATTTGCAAGTAACCGGACCGGAGGCTACACTCGAAGGAAGGGCCTGTGACGGCCCCTGAGGCACTGCCGGGCAGGGTGGAGGATGCCCGGAGAGGAACAGGCCTCGGAACAATGCGCTGATGCGTAACTCCTGAAGCAACGCACGGCGTTTTGTGAGGCAAAGGAAGCCGCCCGGGAGGAGCCGATGGGTGCATCCGTAGTTGCGCAGCATGCCAGCAGAATTCACGCTGCCATCGAATCCGACGCCGCCGCGAAATCGGCGCTGGTCGCCTCATGGCGGCGCTCGTCGGCGCTGCACAAGCTCGACCCGGCTGAGCGCAGGGCGCCACAACGGGTCACCGATCATGAGCTCAATCACGCCCGCCAGCGTGTCGAGCGGCTGCTGCGCGCCTCGCAGGCGAGCCTCGACCGGCTTTATCTGGCGGTGGGCGGCATCGGTTGCTGCGTGCTGCTGGCCGACCGCGAAGGCGTGCCCATCGAGCGGCGCGGCGCTGCCGCCGACGACGAGACGTTCGAGCACTGGGGGCTGTGGACGGGCACCGTCTGGAGCGAGGAGAGCGAAGGCACCAACGGCATCGGAACCTGCCTCGTGGAAGGCCGCTCGCTGACCATCCACCGCGACCAGCATTTCTATTCGAAGAACACGCTTTTGTCGTGCACCACCGCGCCGATCTACGACCATGAGGGCAATCTTGCCGCCGCGCTCGACGTTTCGTCCTGCCGGGCGGACCTGACCGAGAGCTTCATTCACCTGATCGCCATGGCGCTTGGCGATGCGGTGCGCCGCATCGAGGCGGAGAACTTCCGGCTCGCCTATCCGGACGCGCGCATCGTGATGGCGCCGACGCCCGATCAGGCGCCGGGCGCGTTTCTGGCCGTCGACCGGGACGATCTGGTGGTGGGTGCGACCCGCTCTGCCCGCATCGCCTTGGGCCTGACTCCGGAAGTGCTGGCCCGTCCACTGCCCGCCGCCGATCTGCTCGGCGGCGACACCAGCTTCTCGGAGGACCTGCGGCAGGCGGAACGCATGGTGCTGGAACGCGCGCTGATCCGCTCCAACGGCAATGTGACGGCGGCAGCGCGCGCGCTTGGCATGTCGCGCGCCACGCTGCACCGCAAGCTCGGCAGGTTCGGCCTGCGCGGCGCGAACTGACCGGCGGTTTTTTCGCCGCCGGCATTTTTCTACGGACAAGTGTCGCAAGGCTGAGACAGTTGGCCTGAAGCATCTGCCATCGACGGGCTGACACGGAGCACAGGTAAGGAAACACTTCACTTCGACGCGCCGCATGAGGCGGTGCTGTTTTCTGGGAGGAAGACATGAACAAAGTGGAATTCCATCGAACCGCCAAATCGCCTTACGCCAAGAGCTACGGCAATTTCATCGGCGGCAAATACGTACCTTCCAAATCCGGCAAGACCTTCGAGAACACCTCGCCGGTGAACGGACAGGTTCTGTGCGAGATCGCCCGCTCGGAAGCGGCCGATGTCGAGGCGGCACTGGACGCAGCCCATGCCGCCCGCGAAAAATGGGGCCGCACGAGTGCCGCCGAGCGCGCCCTTCTGCTCAACCGCATCGCCGACAGGATGGAGGAAAACCTCGCCACGCTGGCGCTTGCGGAAACATGGGACAACGGCAAGCCGATCCGCGAAACGACGGCCGCCGACATTCCGCTGGCCATCGATCATTTCCGCTATTTTGCCGGCGCGGTGCGTGCGCAGGAAGGCGGCATTTCCGAGATCGACCACGACACGGTGGCCTACCACTTCCATGAACCGCTCGGCGTGGTCGGGCAGATCATTCCGTGGAACTTCCCCATCCTGATGGCGGTGTGGAAGCTTGCCCCGGCTCTCGCCGCCGGCAACTGCGTGGTGCTGAAGCCGGCCGAGCAGACCCCGGCCTCGATCCACATCCTGCTCGGGCTGATCGCGGACATCCTGCCGCCCGGCGTGCTCAACGTGGTCAACGGCTTCGGTCTGGAAGCCGGCAAGCCGCTCGCCTCCAACCCGCGCATCGCCAAGATCGCCTTCACCGGCGAGACGACGACGGGCCGGCTGATCATGCAATATGCCAGCCAGAACCTCATTCCGGTGACGCTGGAACTCGGCGGCAAGTCGCCCAACATCTTCTTCTCCGACGTGGCGGCCAAGGATGACGATTTCCTCGACAAGGCGATCGAGGGCTTCGTCATGTTCGCGCTCAATCAGGGCGAGGTCTGCACCTGCCCGAGCCGGGCGCTGATCCACGAGAAGATCTATGACCGCTTCATGGAAAAGGCGATCAAACGCGTCGAGGCCATCGTGCAGGGCGACCCGCTCGATCCCGCCACCATGATCGGCGCGCAGGCATCTTCCGAGCAGCTTGAAAAAATCCTGTCCTATCTGGATATCGGCAAGCAGGAAGGGGCGCAGGTGCTGACCGGCGGCGAGCGCAACGAGATGCCGGGCGATCTCGCCGGCGGCTACTACGTCAAGCCGACCGTCTTCAAGGGCACCAACAAGATGCGCGTCTTCCAGGAGGAGATCTTCGGGCCGGTCGTGTCCGTGACCACCTTCAAGGATGATGAGGAAGCGCTGTCGATCGCCAACGACACGCTCTACGGTCTGGGTGCGGGCGTGTGGACCCGCGACGGAAACCGCGCCTACCGCTTCGGCCGCGCCATTCAGGCCGGACGCGTGTGGACCAACTGCTACCACGCCTATCCGGCCCATGCGGCCTTCGGCGGTTACAAGCAGTCGGGCATCGGCCGCGAGAATCACAAGATGATGCTCGATCACTATCAGCAGACCAAGAACATGCTGGTCAGCTACAGCCCGAAGAAGCTCGGCTTCTTCTGATACGCACTGCGAAAGGGCGGTGCGGCCCTTGCGGCCGCGCCGCCGCTCACGCGACGGCAGGAGGTTTCGATGTCCGACACGGCTTCTCTGGGAAAAGTCTCGGCCACGCCGGAGGCGATCAGGCTGCTGGACGAGATCATCGCCGATCACGGCCCGGTTCTGTTCCACCAGTCCGGCGGCTGCTGCGACGGCTCCTCGCCCATGTGCTATCCGCGCGGCGACTTCATCGTCGGCGACCGCGACGTGCTTTTGGGCACGATCGGCGACACACCCGTCTATATCAGCGAATCCCAGTATGAGGCGTGGAAGCACACCGACCTCACCATCGATGTGGTGGCAGGGCGCGGCGGCATGTTCTCGCTCGACAATGGCCGCGAGAAGCGCTTCCTCACCCGCTCCAATGTCTGTGCCGTCGCTCCCGATCCCTGAGCCGGCGATCTGACCGGCGCGTATCCGGCATCCCGGCGCGCGATCCCTGCCGCGGCTTCTTTCCCCGCCCCGGCGATCCACGTCATCGCCCGCATGAGGCCGATGCCCGCCCGCGCGTGAAGCCTCGCCAGCACGGGGGAAGGGGTGGTGCGGGCGATGGACTTCGCAACGGCATCGCTTCATACTCGCTTCATTCATCAAGCGCCCGGACTCAGGACACGGGGGTCAGATTTCGGCCACCGACGGTCCCCCGGCCTGCGGATTTTTTTGGAGCGTTGCGCGCGTGTGGACTGTGTTGCAGGAATACTGGCCGCATATACTGGCGGTCATTTCCTTCGTGATTGCCGCCATCGCGGGCATTCATGCCGCCATGACCAAGGAGGAAGTGCGCTCGGCCATAGGCTGGGTGGGCGTGATCATGCTGTCGCCCATCGTCGGCGCGCTGATCTATGCCGTGGCGGGCGTCAACCGCATGCGCCGCGACAACATCGCCGCCGAGCGCTCGGCCGCCGGCCACGGCAAATCCTCGCATCCGGGTGCTGACGTTACCGACGAGCTGGTGGCGCAGCGCTTCGGGGGGCGGTTCGCGGCCCTCAAGCGGGTCGGCGACAGGCTCACCCATCATCACATGGTCTGTGGCAATTCCATCGGGATGCTGAAGAGCGGCGATCAGGCCTACGGGGCGATGATCGAAGCGATAGCGGGTGCGCAACGCAGCATTCTTCTGGAAACCTATATTTTCGACCGCGATGCGATCGGCCTGCGCTTTGCCGATGCGCTGATTGCGGCGGTGAAACGCGGCGTCACCGTGCGGGTGCTGATCGATGCGGTCGGCGCGCGCTATTCGGTGCCCAGCATCGTCGGCTATCTGCGCGAAGGCGGGGTTCAGGCGCGCGTCTTCAACGGGCGCATCATCGTTGGCCTGCGGCTGCCCTATGCCAATCTGCGCACCCACCGCAAGATCCTCGTGGTCGACGGGGCCGTCGCCTTCGCCGGCGGCATGAACATCCGGCAGGGGTTCACCAGCGAATTCGCCGGCGACGCCAGCGCCCGCGACACGCATTTTCGCATCCGGGGCGCCGTCGTGGCCGACATATTCGCCATTGCCGCCGAGGACTGGCTGTTTGCCACCGACGAAAGGCTGGAGGGCGAAGCGTGGGAAATCCAGCCCGCCGAGGTGGAGCCCGGTGCGCCGCTTCTGATGCGGGCGCTTCCTTCCGGCCCCGACGCCAGCCTCGAAAGCAACCACAAGATGCTGATGGGCGCGTTTTCGGTGGCCAACAGCACCATCCGCATCATGTCGCCCTATTTCCTGCCGGACCGGGAGCTGATCAGCGCGCTGAACACGGCCGCCCGCCGGGGCGTGACCATCGACATCGTGGTGCCGGCCGCCAACAATCTGCTGCTCGTCGACCGGGCGATGACGGCCCAGTTCGATCAGGTCCTGAAAGGTCATTGCAGGGTGTGGCGCGACGAAGGCCCGTTCGATCATTCCAAGCTGCTGGTGATCGACGGCACCTGGGCGTTCGTCGGCTCCTCCAACATCGATCCGCGTTCGCTGAGGCTGAATTTCGAGATCGATCTGGAAGTCCTCGACCGGGATTTCGCCGGCCAGATCGACGCCCGCATTGCCGCCATCGTGGCCCATGCCCGCCCGGTGAAACTTGCCGAACTGCGCGCCCGCCCGTTCGCCCGCCGGCTGGTGGACCGCATTCTGTGGCTGGGTTCGCCTTATCTTTGACAGGAAGGTGCTTAAAGCATGTCGCTCGAAAGTGGGAACCGGTTTCGAGACAACGACATGCTTAAAAACAAGAAGTTAAAGCGTGAGGAGCGAATCTGAAAGATCGCGACACGCTTTAGTCTTACGCAGGCATTGCATGGGCTTGTGCGCCTGCCTACCTTAAGGAACCGAATCCCGATTCATGCGCAGTCAGGGGAGACGAAGACATCATGCAGAAGCTTGGGGCTGGCCTTCCCGCCAGCATACTGGAGCGGCTTCGCGTGCGGCGCGACCATGCGGGCGAAGTGCCCGCAGTCGAGCATGGCGGCCGGCACGGCATGGTGGTGGCGTCCTACAACGTTCACAAATGCGTGGGCACGGACGGCAGGTTCGACCCCGAACGCATCGGCCGGGTGATCCATGAAATCGGCGCCGATGTCATCGCCCTTCAGGAGGTGGACAAGCGCTTCGGCGACCGACAGGGTCTTCTCGACCTTGCGAGACTGGAACGCGAGGCCGGGCTGACGCCGGTGCCCGTCTTCGGACGGGCGAAGTCGCATGGCTGGCACGGCAATGTGGTGCTGTTCCGGCGCGGCGCGGTGCGCGACGTGCATCAGTTCACGCTGCCCGGACTGGAGCCGCGCGGCGCCATCATGACCGAGATCGATCTGGAAGCCGGTGGCAGTCTGCGCGTGGTTGCCGCCCACTTCGGCCTGCTGCGCCATTCGCGCACGCTTCAGGCCCGCATGATCCTCGACATCATGAACGCCCGCGATTCCACGCCGACCGTACTCATGGGCGACCTCAACGAATGGCGTCTCAATGACCGCTCGGCGCTGTCGATGTTCGAGGCGGCCTTCGGACCGATGCCGCGCGCGGTGCCGAGCTTTCCCTCGCGCCTGCCGCTGTTGGCGCTCGACCGCATCATCGCCAACCGCACCGACATCGTCTCGCCGGTGATCGTGCACGACACGCCGCTGGCGCGGATCGCTTCCGACCACCTGCCGATCAAGGCGTTTGTCAGGCTGGACGGCGAGGATACCGGCGATGGCGCGCAGGAGGGCCGCGCCGCCGCATAAGCGGCAACGAAAGTTGCCGGCTTGGGTGCATGCACTTTTACGCAAGCACCAGATAATCGCGCTTACATCGCGAAGCATGCTGCACTATGATCCGTCTTCGCCATTTGCTCGGGAGGAACAGATGGTCACCAGCATTACCAAAAGCGACTGGGAAGCGTTCATGGCCGTTGGGCGTGTACCTCTCAGTGTCAGGGAGCTTGTGCTGCAAAGCTGGCAGCGCAGCGCCCGCAGTGGCGTCACCAGTCTCAAGAGCGCGCCCAAGGTGGGCGAAAGCGAGCTGCTCGCAGGAAGGCGCGATGCCCGCAGGCTGCGGCTCGGCGCCCGCGCAGCCCTTCAGAAAGCCGGCTATCTCCTGAACCACAGCGGGAACATGCTGCTCCTGTGCAACGACAAGGGCGTGGTGCTCGACGTGGCCGGCGACGAGGCCACGCAGGCGCGGGGCCGCGAAAACCACCTGCATGTCGGCGGGCGCTGGTGCGAATCCGCCATCGGCACCAATGCCATCGGCACCGCCATTCACCTGCGCCGGCCCATGCAGATCAGCAGCGTCGAGCATTATTGCGAGGAAATCCACCGCTGGAACTGCGCCGCCACACCGATCACCGATCCGGCCGATGGCAGACTGCTCGGCGTCGTCGATATTTCATGGCCCAACGATGTGGAGCAGATGAACGCGGCAGCGCTTTCGGCGACGCTGGCTTTGCAGATCGAATCCGATCTCGGCCGCCACTACGCCATGGAGCGGGCAAGGCTGGTGGAGCGCCTGCACATGCAGCGCCCGAGGCTGAGTTCCGATCCCGTTCTGGTTCTCGACCGGGCCGGCCGCGACCTCTTCGCCACCGAGGATTTCCGGCGCCTGTGCGCCGATCCCGAGGCTCTCAATTCGCTGCGCGCCCGCATTCCCGACCTTATGGAGCAGGTGCCGGAAGCGATCGCCGAGGAATTGTCCGGCGCGCTGCCGGGAGCCGATCTGGAGGTGATCGCCGAGGGCGAGGATGCGGTTGGCGTCATGCTTTCCCTGCGCCGTACGCGGCCGGTGCCGATCAGCCCGGGCGCCGAGCTCGACAAGATCGCCCGCATCGGCCCGGTGACGTTCGAGCTGTGCAGCCAGGCCCAGCGCCTTGCCGGCGCGCATATCCCGATCCTGATCGAGGGAGAGACCGGCACCGGCAAGACCTTTCTTGCGCAGGCGATCCACCGCGCCAGCCCGCAGGGCTCCGGCCGCTTCGAGATGCTGAACTGCTCCACCCTGACCCATGAGGGGCTGCGCGAGGACCTTGCCCGCGAAACGCGCCGCTCGGCCATGCTGGAGCAACTGGCCGAAAGCGGCGGCGCGCTGTGCCTCGACCGGCCCGGCGCCACGCCGCCGGAAGCGCAGAAGCTGCTGCTCAGCCTGCTGGAGCAGGTCAGCGCCCGCGCGCGCACCGGCATCAAGCTCCTGTCGCTGTCGTCGACGCCGCTTTACGAGGCCATGCAGGAAGGCAGGTTCCGCGGCGACCTCTATTACCGGCTGGCCGGAGCGCGGCTGGTCATTCCGCCCCTGCGCACGCGCCGGCAGGAGATCATCCCCTCGCTGAACATGGTGGCCGAGCGCCACGCGCGCACCGGCGGCAACCGCAGCCTGCGCTTCACCGCAGCCGCGCTCGCCACGCTGGAGGCCTATCACTGGCCGGGCAATCTGCTGGAGATGTCCAACCTCGTCGCGACGCTGGATGCCCTGTCGCACAGCGGCCTGATCGACGACAAGGACCTGCCGTCCGAGATCCGCCGCCAGTCTGCGGAGCGGGAGGATTTCACCCTGCGCGGCTCGGAAAAGGCCGACATTCTGGAAGCCATCGATCGTTCCGGCGGCAACCTCACGGAGGCGGCACGCCGGCTCGGCATCGCCCGTTCCACCCTCTATCTGAAGCTCGATTCCTACGGCATCGATCGCCGGCGCAAAGACTGAAGGAACTGCGCCGGCTTGCGGGTGGTCTCGCCTGTTTGCCAAGCGCTGAAACAGCCCGGCCTTTTACGCTGACGCATAGCCACCACGCATATCTTCCTTAATGATCGCGGAAGCCCGACCATTCCGGAAAATATCGGATTCCTGCGCCTTGTGCCTGTTTTCATTGCATTTCCGGTTTGCCGAAGAGCATCCGGCGGCGATGAAAAACGCCGTGGCGGGTTCGGCTGCGCCCTGTTTCTTCGCGTCCGCAACATGTCCGTCAGGGTGTCCGAAAATCGGACACCCGGCCTGTCCGTTCTGCCTTCACAGTCCCCCCTGCGACCTGTCCCGACATTGCGGACGTGGTCCTGAAGGGAGGATATTCAATGCAATTGGACAAACAGAACAGTCGCACGGTCCAGGTGCTCGGCATCGATGCCGGCGGCACCATGACCGACACGTTCTTCGTCGATTCCGACGGAGAGTTCGTTGTCGGCAAGGCGCAATCGACGCCTGAAAACGAAGCGCTCGGGCTGATCGAAAGCTCGCGCGAGGGACTTGGCCAATGGGGAATGACCCTCGACGAGGCGGTTTCCACCATTCAGACCGGCGTTTATTCCGGCACGGCGATGCTCAACCGCGTCGTGCAGCGCAAGGGCCTGCGCACGGGCCTCATCGTCAATGCCGGCATGGAAGACTTCCACCGCATGGGCCGCGCCATTCAGGCCTATCTCGGTTTCGCCTATGAAGACCGCATCCACCTCAACACCCACTATTTCGACGATCCGCTGGTGCCGCGTCACCTCACGCGCGGCGTGATGGAGCGCGTCGACATGTTCGGCAAGGTCGTGATCCCGCTGCGCGAGGAAATGGCGCGCACGGCCGCCCGCGAACTGATCGAGCAGGACGTAGAAGGCATCGTCATCTCGCTCCTGCACAGCTACAAGAACCCCGCCCATGAGCGCCGCGTGCGCGACATCGTGCAGGAGGAAGTCGACAGGTCCGGCAAGTCGATCCCGGTGTTCGCGTCGACCGACTACTATCCGGTGCGCAAGGAAACCCACCGCACCAACACCACCATCCTCGAAGCCTTCGCCGCAGAGCCTTCCAGAAAGACGCTCCAGAAGATTTCGGGGTCGTTCAAGGAACATGGCTCGAAATTCGACATGCGGGTGATGGCCACCCATGGCGGCACCATTTCCTGGAAGGCCAAGGAACTGGCCCGCACCATCGTTTCCGGGCCGATCGGCGGCGTCATCGGCGCCAAATATCTGGGCGAGGTTCTGGGCTACAAGAACATCGCCTGCTCCGATATCGGCGGCACCTCGTTCGACGTGGCGCTGATCACGCAGGGCGAACTGTCGATCCGCAACGACCCGGACATGGCCCGTCTCGTGCTGTCGCTGCCGCTGGTGGCGATGGACTCGGTCGGCTCCGGCGCGGGCAGCTACATCCGCCTCGACCCCTACACCAAGGCAATCAAGCTCGGACCGGACAGCGCCGGTTATCGCGTCGGCGTGTGCTGGGCGGAATCCGGTGTCGAGACCGTCACCATCTCCGACTGCCACGTCATCCTCGGCTATCTCAACCCGGACAACTTCCTGGGCGGGCAGGTGAAGCTCGACCGCGAACGCGCCTGGAACGCGATGAAGGAGCAGGTGGCAGATCCGCTCGGCCTCACCGTGGAGGAAGCAGCGGCCGGCGTCATCGAGCTTCTGGACAGCGAGTTGCGCGACTATGTGCGCTCGATGATTTCCTCCAAGGGCTACAGCCCGAGCTCCTTCACCTGCTTCTCCTATGGCGGGGCGGGGCCGGTCCACACCTATGGCTATACCGAGGGTCTGGGCTTCGAGGACGTCATTGTTCCGGCATGGGCGGCGGGCTTCTCGGCCTTCGGCTGCGCGGCCGCGGATTTCGAGTATCGCTACGACAAGTCGCTCGACATCAACCTTCCGCAGGAAGCAGCCGACACGCAAAAGCAGGAGCAGGTCGCCCAGCTCAACGATGCGTGGCAGGAACTCGCCCACCGCGTTCTGGAAGAGTTCGCGCTCAACGGCTACAGCGCCGACCAGGTCACGCTCCAGCCGGGCTTCCGCATGCAGTATCGCGGCCAGCTCAACGATCTGGAAATCGAGAGCCCGATCGACACCGCCGTGACCGCCGGCGACTGGGACAGCCTCGTCGAAGCCTTCAACGATACCTATGGCCGCGTCTATGCCGCGTCCGCCCGCTCGCCTGAGCTTGGCTATTCCGTCACCGGCGCCATCATGCGCGGCACGGTTCCGATCCCGAAGCCGAAGATCCCCTTCGAGGAAGAGGGCGGCGAAACACCGCCGGAGGAAGCAAAGCTCGGCACCCGCAAATTCTACCGGCACGGGAAGTGGGTGGATGCCCAGCTCTACCAGATGGAGACGCTGCGTCCCGGCAACCGCATCAAGGGGCCTGCGATCATCGAATCCGACGCCACCACCTTCGTCGTGCCGGGCGGCTTCGAAACCTATCTGGACGGCCACCGCCTGTTCCACCTGAAGGAAATCTAGGGAGGAAGACCAAGATGAACATGCACACGAAACTGGACGGCATCGTGCGGGGCGGCGAGACTCTGAAAGAGCACCGCGACCGCCTGATGGATGCCACGAAGAAGACCGGCCACTATGGCGGCATCAGCAAGATGGAGCTGCGCGATAGCCAGCCCATTCTCTACAACAAGCTGTTTTCGCGGCTCCGCGCCGGCGTCGTCGACGCCCGCGAGACGGCCAAGAAAATCGCGGCTTCGCCGATCGTCGAGCAGGAAGGTGAACTTTGCTTCACCCTCTACAACGCCGCCGGCGACGCCATCCTCACCTCGACCGGCATCATCATCCATGTCGGCACCATGGGTGCGGCGATCAAATACATGATCGAGAACGGCTGGGAGCATAACCCCGGCATCAACGACAAGGACATCTTCTGCAACAACGACTCCCTGATCGGGAACGTGCACCCCTGCGACATCCACACCATCGTGCCGATCTTCCACGAAGAGAAGCTGATCGGCTGGGTGGGCGGCGTCACCCACGTCATCGATACGGGTTCGGTGGGTCCGGGCTCGATGTCGACCGGACAGGTGCAGCGCTTCGGCGACGGCTATTCCATCACCTGCCGCAAGATCGGTGCCGACGACACGCTGTTCCGCGACTGGCTGCATGAATCGCAGCGCATGGTGCGCACCACGCGCTACTGGATGCTGGATGAGCGCACCCGCGTCGCCGGCTGCCACATGATCCGCGATCTGGTCGAGCAGGTGATCGCCGACGAAGGCATCGAAGCCTACTGGAAGTTTGCCTATGAGGCGGTCGAGCATGGCCGTGTCGGCCTTCAGGCCCGCATCAAGGCGATGACCATCCCCGGCAAGTATCGTCAGGTCGGTTTCGTCGACGTGCCTTACGAGCATGAGGACGTGCGGGTGCCGTCCGACTTCGCCAAGGTCGACACCATCATGCACACGCCTTCGGAGATGACGATCCGCAAGGACGGCACATGGCGGCTGGACTTCGAGGGCTCGTCGCGCTGGGGCTGGCACACCTACAACGCCCATGCCGTCTCCTTCACCTCGGGCATCTGGGTGATGATGACGCAGACGCTGATCCCGACCGAGATGATCAATGACGGGGCGGCCTACGGCACGGAATTCCGCCTGCCGAAGGGAACGTGGATGAATCCGGACGACCGGCGCGTGGCCTTCAGCTACTCATGGCACTTCCTGGTTTCGTCGTGGACCTCGCTGTGGCGCGGCCTCAGCCGGGCCTATTTCGGGCGTGGCTATCTGGAAGAGGTCAATTCCGGCAACGCCAACACCTCCAACTGGCTGCAGGGCGGCGGGTTCAACCAGTATGACGAGATCCACGCCGTCAACTCGTTCGAATGCGCGGCCAACGGCGTCGGCGCCTCCGCCATCGCCGACGGCATCAGCCATGCCGCCGCCATCTGGAACCCGGAAGGCGACATGGGCGACATGGAGATCTGGGAGCTGGCCGAGCCGCTCATCTATCTCGGCCGCGAGATCAAGGCCTCGTCGGGCGGTGCCGGCAAGTATCGCGGCGGCTGCGGGTTCCAGTCGCTGCGCATGGTCTGGAACGCCAAGGACTGGACCATGTTCTTCATGGGCAACGGCCATATCAGCTCCGACTGGGGCCTGATGGGCGGTTATCCGGCAGCCTCAGGCTACCGCTTCTGCGCGCACGACACCAATCTGGAGAAGATCATCGCCGATGGCGGCGAAATCCCCTCCGGCGGCGACACCGACCCGCAGAACCCAACCTGGGACGCCATGCTGCCCGACGCGAAGATCAAGCGCGACAAGCAGGCCATCACCACCGAGGCGATGTTCAAGGACTACGACCTCTACCTGAACTACATGCGCGGCGGTCCCGGCTTCGGCGATCCGCTGGAGCGCGAGCCGCAGAAGGTGGCCGACGACGTCAATGGCGGCTACCTGCTCGACCGTTTCGCCGACACGGTCTACGGCGTGGTGCTGGTGAAGACGGCCGACGGGCTGGTGGGGGTCGATGAGGCCCGCACAGAGGCAAGGCGCGCGGAGATCCGCAAGGAGCGTCTGGCCAAAGCCGTGCCGACGAAGGAGTGGATGGCGAAGGAGCGCAAGCGCATTCTGGCCAAGGATGCGGGCGTGCATGTCCAGCAGATGTTCGCAGCTTCGTTCAAGCTCGGGCCGGACTGGGCGAAGGGCTTCCGCAAGTTCTGGGATCTGCCGGACGACTGGCAGCTTCTGGAAGCGGATCTGCCGATCCCGTCCTACGGCCGCGAATATTCGATGGATATTTCCGAGCTTCCGGACGTGAAGACCGTTCAGTTCGTCGACGAATGATGCGCCGCGGGCGCTCCGCACCGGAGCGCCCGTCATCAGCCCCGTCACCACAATGAGGAGGAAAAAATGGCCTACACAAAAGCGAAGATCAAAGACCTCGTCGACGGCAAGATCGACCGCGACACGCTGCACACCATGCTGTCCACGCCCAAGGACCGCGAACGCTTCCAGATGTATCTGGAAATCCTGCAGGAGCAGGTGCCGTGGGATGACCGCATCATCCTGCCGCTCGGCCCCAGGCTCTACATCGTGCAGCGCGCCGGCGACAGGCGCTGGGTCGTCAAGAGCCATGCCGGGCATGAGTTCTGCGACTGGCGCGAGAACTGGAAGCTGCATGCGGTGATGCGGGTGCGCGAGACGCCGCAGGAGATGGAGGAGCTCTATCCGAAGCTGATGGCGCCCACCAGCACATGGCAGGTCATCCGCGAATATTACTGCCCCATTTCGGGCGACCTGCTCGACGTCGAGGCGCCGACCCCGTGGTATCCGGTGATCCACGATTTCGAGCCGGATATCGACGCCTTCTACGAGGAGTGGCTCGGGCTGCCGCTGCCCGAGCGGGCCGAAGCCGCCTGAGGCCCGTGAAGCGCCATGTGCTGCCGCGCGCATGGCGCTTCAACACAGATGCACGCCGCCCGGAAGCGGAAACCGGCTGCGGGCAGCATGCGAAGGACAGCAACGTGCAGCGCGTTGCAGGAGGAAAGCTTAGAACGCCTCCAAATCATTGACGTTGCGTGATTTTTTCAATGTCGCTAAGAGGGTTGTCGTTCCCGTTCCTGCAAAGCAGCGAAAGCGATGAATGCGACTGCCCCGGACGCGTATCACGAACTGATCTCCCTCTACCTGCGCCAGTGGAGCGTGCTGCGGTCGCGGCTGAAGCGGCAGACCGGCTCACACGAACTGGCAGAGGACGCCCTTCAGGAAACCTGGCTCAGGCTTTCGCGCATGAAGGGCGGGCCGATCGACATCCGCGACCAGCATGCCTTCATTCTGCGGGTGGCCAGCAACATCGCCATCGATCTGGCCCGCAGGGAAAACCGCCATGGCGGACGCTGCATCAGCGACGAGGCGGTGCTGGCAGCCATCGAGGATGCCTGCCCCTCGCCGGAACGCGTCGTCATCGACCGCGACCAGTTGCGGCTGCTGGTTCTGGCCTTGTCGCAACTGCCCGCCAGGCCGCGCAAGGCGCTGCTGATGAACCGCTGCGACGGTCTCACCCATCGCGAGATCGCGGGGCGGCTCGGCGTTTCTGAAAGCATGGTGGCGCGCTATCTGGTGCACGCGCTGCGGCATTGCCGCGATCACTTTCGCGACCAGCTCTGATTTTTTTCGCGGGCCGAAGTGCAATATTCCCCGCTCCGTTTCGTCCTTGCTGTAGGGGCTCCCATGCAGGGCTCCCTGCCTGTGCGGAGCAAAGCATGACCAGTGAGGTGGAGGCGGCCGGCTCATGAAAGCGGATGGCAGGCAAGGGCATGCCGATACGGCGCTGAGCGACGAAGCGCTCGAATGGCTGGTGAAGCTTCATTCCGGCCGGGCTTCCGAGGCGGACCATGCCGCCTTCACCCGATGGCGCAACCGCAGCCCCGGACATGAGGAAGCGGCACTTGAGGCCGAAGCCATCTGGAACGGGCTGGGCATCGCCGGCAGCGGCCTGCGCGACGCCCACCGGCAGCGCGTCACCCGCCGCGCCATACTGGGCGGCGCAGCGGTCGCGGTGTCGGGAGCAGCCCTCTATGGCAGCGGGATCGTGGGCCCCCATCTGTTCGCCGATCACACGACCGGCATTGCCGGGCAGCGCAGCATTGCCCTGCCGGACGGCTCCACCGCCTTCCTCAATGCCGACACGGCATTGTCCGTCGATTTCACGCAAGCCCGGCGAGGTCTGCGCCTGTTCAGGGGACAGGCGACCTTTACGGTCGCCCATGATCCGGCGCGCCCCTTTGTGGTCGATGCGCAGGGTGGGCACGCGCGTGCCGTCGGCACCGTCTTCGATGTCGATATCCGGCCGCGCGAAGTCGCCGTGACCGTGCTGGAGGGCGTGGTCGCGATATCGGGGCCGGGACAGGAGGCCTCGCCGCTCACCGCCCATGCCGATCAGCGCGTGCGCTATGGCGACGATGGCATTTTCGCGCCGGCGGAAAGCGTCGATGCCGAGATTGAAACCGCGTGGCGGCGCGGCAAGCTGATCTTCAATCGCCGGCCGCTGGGCGACGTGGTGGCGGAAATCGGCCGCTATCGCAGCGGCTCCATCCTTGTCGCGGGCGCAAGCCTCAGCGCGCTGGAAGTGACCGGCGTGTTCGATCTGCGCGACCCGGAGGCCGTGCTTGAGGTCATGGAGCAGACATTGCCGATCCGCATCACCCGGCTGCCCTTCCTGACGATCATCCGCTGAGCATGGCAGCGCGCCGGGTCTTTGCGTTTTCGCCGTGGAGCAGGATCTCCGTCGCCACCCCCTGCGCCGCAATATGGAAGGAAAAACCATGAATGGGGAGCCTGGGAAGATGCATTTTTCCGTTGAGCGCGGCCCGCGGCGGGAGGCGTTTCGCATGTCGCCCGCGGTTTGGAACGGATGCGCCAAAGACGATGCGGGCTGCGCCAATCTTGCGATAGACAACGGCGCCGGCCATGACTACATGAATGTCTTATTGATGCCGCGCCCGGCCGCTCAAGGAGCCCCAGCCTGACGGTAAAACTCCGACGCGTGCCCGGCAGCGGGCGCGAGCCACCAGCAATCGAGGGATTTTGATCATGACCGACGCCGCCGTTCTGGACCGACCCACCGAGCTTTCCCGCTCCAAGCGGCTGAAAGCGGCCACGGGCGACACCCATGAGCGCCTCGACAAATCGATCATGGCGGGCGAGCCCTTCGCCAGCCGCGAGCGCTACGCGCTGTTCGTGAAGGTCCAGCACGCCTTCCACCGCGAGATCGATGCGCTTTACGACGATGCGGCGCTCGACGGCCTGCTGCCCGACCTTCAGGGCCGCCGCCGCCTGAAGCAGATCGGGCAGGACCTGACCGACCTCGGCTTCGAGATTCCCGCCTATGAGGGCGAGCCGGCGTTCAAGGCCGGCGAGAAGGCCGATGTGGCAACTGCCATGGGCTGGCTCTATGTCGCCGAAGGCTCCAATCTGGGCGCTGCCTTCCTGCTCAAGGATGCGCTGAAGCTCGGCCTTTCGGAAGAGTTCGGCGCCCGCCATCTGGCCGGCGCGCCGGAAGGTCGCGGCCTGCACTGGCGCACCTTCACCGCAGCGCTCGACGCCGTCGACCTGTCGGCGGAAGAAGAAGCCCGCGTCATCGCCGGTGCCGAGGCGGCCTTCAACCGCGTCCACTCGCAGGTGCGCAGCGTATTCGGCTGATTTTCAGCATCCGGTCCCGCCTTCGGGATCACCCATGAAAAAGGCGGCTCCGTTTTTCGACGGAGCCGCCTTTTCTGTTTGAAGCGCCGCAGTCAGTGGACCGGCTTCGACGGCCTGAAAGCCAGCAGGCGCATGGCGTTCATCGTCACCAGAACGGTGGCGCCGGTGTCGGCCAGCACCGCGATCCACAGGCCCGACAGGCCGGTGACGGTGGTGATGAGGAACACCGCCTTCAGCCCGAGCGCGATGGCGACGTTCTGGTGAATGTTGCGCATGGTGGCGCGCGACAGACGGATCATGCCGGCGACGTCTCCGATGCGGCTGCCCATCAGCGCGGCGTCCGCTGTTTCCATGGCCACATCCGTGCCGGAACCGATGGCGACGCCGGCACTGGCCGCCGCAAGGGCAGGGGCGTCGTTGATGCCGTCGCCGACCATGACGACCTTGCCGTTGGCGGCGAGCTTGCGGATTTCCTCCACCTTGTTCTGCGGCAGCAATTCGGCCCGCACCTGCATGCCGAGCTTTTTGCCGATGGCGTTGCCGGTGCGGGCGTTGTCACCTGTCAACATCACGCTGTCGATGCCGAGGCGCGACAGTTCGGCGATGCCCGCGGCGGCATCCGGGCGCGGTTCGTCACGCATGGCGACGAGGCCGGCGGCCACGCCGTCGGCTACAATCACCGCCACGGTCTTGCCGTCGCTTTCCAGTGCGGCGGCGGCCTCTGCCAGTTCCTTCGACACGCTGCCCGCCTCGCCGGCAAAGCGCGGCGCGCCGATGAAGATGGCCTGCCCGCCGGCGCGGCCTTCCATGCCACGGCCGGCTATGGCGCGGATGTCCTCGCCTGCGATGAAGGGGGCGGCAAGCTCCGTCGCATGATCGACGATCGCCGTGGCCAGCGGATGGCTGGATTCGCGCTCTATCGCCGCCGCAATCGCGATCAGCCGTGCCGCGTCGCCATCGGCGGCGACCACGTCCGTCACCCTCGGCTTGCCGAGCGTCAGCGTGCCGGTCTTGTCGAAGGCGATGGTCTTCGTCTGGGCGAGCGTCTCGATGACGGCGCCGCCCTTGATCAGCATGCCCTGCCGGGCCCCGGTGGACAGGCCGGAGGCGATGGCCGCCGGAACGGAGATGACCAGCGCGCAGGGGCAGCCGATCAGCAGCAGGGCAAGGCCGCGATAGATCCACTCGTCCCAGGTGCCGAAGCCGGCCAGCGGCGGCACGATGGCCACCAGCGCCGACAGCGCCACGATGGCGGGCATGTAGACGCGCGAGAAGCGGTCGATGAAGCGCTCGGTCGGCGCCTTGGCTTCCTGCGCGTCCTCCACCAGCGCGATGATGCGGGCGATGGTATTGTCGGACGGCGCGCGCTCGACGCGGATGCGCAGCGAGGCGTCATGGTTGATGGAGCCGGCAAAGACGTTGCTGCCTTCCTGCTTGGCGACGGGAATGCTTTCGCCGGTCATCGGCGATTCGTCGACGCTTGAGACGCCGGCGACCACCACGCCGTCGGCCGGGATGCGGTCGCCGGGGCGGCACACCACGGTCTGGCCGATGGCCAGCGCATCGGTGGCGACCTCGCGCAGGCTGCTGCCTTCCGCCACCATGGCGGTGCGCGGAATGAGCGAGCCCAGCGCCTTGATGCCCGAGCGCGCCCTTGCCGCCGCCATGCCTTCCAGCACCTCGCCGATGAGGAACAGCAGCACCACGACCGCCGCTTCCTCAACCGCGCCGATGATCAGCGCGCCGATGGAGGCGATGCTCATCAGCATCTGGATGGTGAACGGCGCGCCCATGCGCGCCGCCGCGAAGGCACGTCTGGCGATCGGCGCCACCAGCACCAGCGTTGCCACCGAAAACACATAGCGGCTGCTTGCCGGCCAGATGAACTCGGCCGCGAAGGCCAGCGCCACCAGCACCACGCCCAGCGCCGCATGGCGCGACTTCACGCTTTGCCACCACGGCTTTTCGCTGCGGGCGGAAGGGGGAGCCGAAGCGGCAGGGGAGGCAGGGGCAGCAGTGACTTGGTCATCGGCGTGGTCATGGCCATGGTCATGATCGCAAGCCGCGCCATGGGCGTGGTCGTGTGCATGGGTGTGGGCATGCCCGTGCTCATGCGCATCGGCTTCGGCGGACGGCAGCGGGGAACCGGCCTTGCCATCCAACAGGGTCGGCTCGAAACCGAGGCTGCGCACGGCCTTTTCGATGGAGCCCACCGGGGTCTGCGCCACATCGAGCGACAGCGCCAGCCGTTCCCGCGTCACCGAAACATTGACATCCGAGACGCCGGGCAGATGGCCAAGTGCTGTGGTGATGGTGCCCGCGCAACTGGCGCAATCCATGCCTTCGACGCGGAAGACGAGCGCTTCCGCATTGCCGCCGCCTGATGGTCCTGACCGGGTCATGATGCAATTCCTTCTTCCAGTCCGGCCACTGTAGTTTCTCTAGCGGCTAGAGGTTCAAGGGGCATTTTGCGAATTTTTTCAGTGCAATGGTGCTGGCCTCATCGGTTTGCGCGAACTGGGCGCGGAAAGCCGCTTGAAGAAGGCGCGCCGGCGGACGATAGTGCCGCGGCTCCGACTCGAAAGGGGCGAATTGCGGGAGGCCGCGCCGGCGCATCGCGAAAGACGCATGCAGTCCGGCCCGCGGCGTACCCATGAAAACCGACAGGCATCGCCATTTCGCGCCACGCCGAGGCAGGCTGCGGACCCGGCGACACCCGGATCAATCAACCCCAGCGCGGGAATGGAAGCGGCGATGACCGATACTGCATTGCGGACTGCTGACCAGCCGCTCCGGAAACGCGACGTGATGAAGCGGTTCGCCACCTATTACCGGCCGCACCGCAAGCTGTTCGCGCTCGATTTCGGCAGCGCGGTGGTGGCGGGCCTGCTGGAACTGGCCTTCCCCATGGCGGTGACGGTGTTCATCGACCGGCTGCTGCCGACCGGCAATCTCGGCGTGATCGCGCTTGCAGCGCTCGGCCTGCTGGTCGTCTATGCGGCGAGCGCCGGCCTGCACGTGATCGTCACCTACTGGGGCCATATGCTCGGCATCCGCATCGAGACCGAGATGCGCCGCAAGGCCTTCGACCATCTCCAGAAGCTCTCCTTCGGCTTCTTCGACAACATCAAGACCGGCCATCTGGTAGCGCGGCTGACCAAGGATCTGGAGGAGATCGGCGAGGTCGCCCATCACGGCCCCGAGGACGTGTTCATCGCCGTGATGACGCTGATCGGCGCCTTCCTGCTGATGCTGTGGGTGCATGTGCCGCTGGCGCTGATCACGGCCATCATCCTGCCGCTGTCGGCCTTCATCACCATGTATTACGGCGGGCGCATGACCCGCACCTGGCGCGCCATATACGGGCGCGTGGCCGAGTTCAACGCCCGCATCGAGGAGAATGTCGGCGGCATCCGCGTGGTGCAGGCCTTCGCCAACGAGGACCACGAGCGCAGGCTGTTCGCCGAGAACAACCGCAACTATCTCGCCACCAAGCTGGAAGCCTACAAGGTGATGGCGGCGTCCATGTCGCTCTCCTACCTGTCCATGCGGTTCGTGCAGGTGGTGGTGATGCTGGCCGGCTCCTGGTTCGTGGTGCATGGCGAGCTGACGCCGGGCGGCTTCGTCGGCTTCCTGCTGCTGGTCAACGTGTTCTTCCAGCCGCTGCAGATGATCAACACCATCATCGAGATGTATCCGAAGGGCATTGCCGGCTTCCAGCATTACCTGCGCTTCCTCGACACAAGGCCCGACATCGCCGACCGGCCGGGCGCCATCGAGGCCCGCGGGCTGAAGGGCGACATCGAATATCGCGATGTGCGCTTCGGCTACGGTTCGGACCGGCCGGTGTTCGAGGCCCTCAACCTGAAGGTCAGGGCGGGTGACACGGTGGCCTTCGTCGGCTCGTCGGGCGCCGGCAAGACCACGATCTGCTCGCTGCTGCCGCGCTTCTACGAGGTGGAGGCCGGATCGATCCTGATCGACGGCATCGACATACGCGACATGACGCTGAAGTCGCTGCGCTCGCATATCGGCATCGTGCAGCAGGACGTGTTCCTGTTCGCCGGCACCATCCGCGAGAACATCGCCTATGGCAGGCTGGACGCCAGCGAGGCCGAGATCACTGATGCCGCGCGCCGCGCACGGCTCGACCAGGTTATCGCCGCGCTGCCGGCCGGCCTCGACACCGTGATCGGCGAACGCGGCGTGAAACTGTCGGGCGGGCAGAAGCAGCGGCTGGCCATTGCCCGCATCTTCCTGAAGAACCCGCCGATCCTGATCCTCGACGAGGCGACCTCGGCGCTCGACACCGAGACGGAACGGGCCATCCAGCAGTCGCTGGCGGACCTGTCGGAGGGCCGCACCACGCTGGTGATCGCGCACCGGCTGGCGACCATCGCCAATGCCGACCGCATTCTGGTGGTGGAGCAGGGCCGCATCGTGGAGGAAGGCAGCCATGCCGAGCTGCTGGGACGGCCGGACGGACGCTACCGCACGCTGCATGCCGCGCAGGCGGCGGCGCGGTAACGTTCCCTGACAGCGACGGAGCAATCGCGGCGGCAATTGCGATCGGACCGGCCAGCGATCCTGCGCCGGTCATCGCATAGGGGCAAAGACTCGGACCCTTTGTGGTTACCGCATCTGTGCGCGGTCAGGTGAACCCGCCCGACTGCGAAAGCGCCTGCGGTTCGGGCAACAGCTGCCTTCAGAGCATCTTGCAGCCAAATGGATAGATTTGGCGTCGCATAAACGCGGCAAAACAAACGGACAGATCATTTCATCGATGCCGTGAAACGGTGAAATGATCCAGAGCATTTTCGGTGAAAAAGGGATCACCTCCAATGCTCTATCTCTTTGTTTCTACGCAGTTCCGGACGCAAAATCGCTTCGCACTTTTGCTGGAACTGCTCTAGCGCGTCAGCATCCGCCCCAGCATGTCTTCCAGAATTTCGCACAGCGGTTCCGGGTCCAGCCGGGCGGAGGCGATGGCGTCATCGACGACGCCGTGCATGCCGTCGAACAGGATGAAGGCGGCGGCGCGGGTGTCGGGCAGGTTCCATGCGCCGGCCTTCTGCCCCGCGTCCAGCAGGGCAGCCAGCTGGTCGATCACCATATCCTTTTCCTGCGAGCGGCGGCGGTCATGGGTGAAGTCGTGGAACACCACGTCATGCAGGCGGAAATTGGCGACATAGGCGCTGACGGCACCGCGCAGCCATGCCCTGAAGCGGGCATGATGGTCATCCGGCGCACAGGCATCGATGGCGGCCTGCGCGCGTGAATTGAAGTCCTGCGAAAAGCGCGACCGCAGCGCCAGCAGCACATCCGCCTTGGTCGTGAAATAGTGATAGAAGGTGCCCTTCGCGACACCGGCCCTTGCCACGATGTCATCGACGGTGGTGGCATCCAGACCCTTTGAAAGGAACAGCTCGGCCGCCGCCGCGATCAGGTGCCCGGTGCGCACTTCCGCCGGCAGAACCCGGCGCTGGCGGCGCGCGCGCGGCATTTCCGGTTTCACATCCGATTCCGGTTCAGATGACGGTTCCGGGCGAGGGCTTGTCGCTGCGCTCATTCCAGCCACTCCATTGCGTTCCTTCATCAGGGCCTGACGATTTTCGCCCCGTCCATGCGGTGAAAACATCCTATCTGGTTGTTTTCACATGCTTCCTCACAGAGGCGGCCCGCCGGCCGCTCCATCGGTGCTCTATTGCATATTGGACGGGTTTGGCAAACAATCAAGCTATTGACCGACGGTCGGTCGATAATATAATGATGAGTAATAAACTCAACATTACGGTTTTACACGCATGCCCAACTCGCCAAAAAGCCCCGGATCCCGCAAAGGAATGGCGGTCGCCGCCGTCTATCTCGGCACTTTCATGGCCACGCTCGCCATCAGCATCGTCACCGTGGCGCTGCCCGCCATTCAGACCGGGCTGTCCACCGATCTCGCCGGCCTGCAATGGGTGGTGGGCTCCTACGCGCTGTGCCTGTCGGCCTTCATGCTTTCGGCCGGCCCCATCGGCGACCGCTATGGCCGCAAGCGCGCGTGGCTCGGTGGCGTTGCGCTGTTCGTGACCGGCTCGGCGATCTGCGCGGCAGCACCTTCGCTCGCCGTGCTGATCGCCGGCTGCGCGCTGCAGGGCATTGCGGGCGCGCTGGTCATTCCCGGGGCGCTTTCCATCCTCACGCAGGCTTTCCCCGATCCGGGCGAGCGCGCCCATGTCATCGGCGGCTGGTCGTCGTTCAGCGGCATTTCCCTGATCGTCGGCCCGATGCTGGGCGGGCTGCTGGTCGACAATATCGGCTGGCAGAGCATCTTCCTCATCAACCTGCCGGTCGGCGCGGCAGCGCTTGTGCTGGGCATGGCCGGCATCAGGGAAAGCTCCGATCCCGATCACGCCGCCCTCGATCCGGCCGGCCAGTTGCTGAGCGTGGTGTTTCTGGGCGCGCTCACCTATGCGCTGATCAGCGCCGGGAACGCCGGCTGGGGTGCGCCGGTGGTGATGACGGCGCTGGCCGTCGCCGTGGTCGCGCTCGTGCTGTTCATCGTGGCCGAGATGCGGGCGGCAAAGCCCGTTCTGCCGGTCGACCTGTTCCGCGACCGCGCCTTTGCCTCGGTGAACTTCGCCTCCTTCGTTCTGGGATTTGCCGGCTACAGCAGCCTGTTCCTGTTTTCGCTGTTCCTGCAGAAGGCGCAGGGCTGGTCGGCCACGCAGGCCGGCTGGCGCATGGCGCCGGTGTTCGCGGCCATGGCGTTGTTCGCCTCGCTGTTCGGCCGGCTGGCGCGGGCGCACGGGCTGCGGCGGCTGATGATCCTCGGCTATGTGCTTCTGGGAGGGTCCATGCTGGCCATGGTGCTGTTCACCTCGCACACCTCCTATCTGGCGATCGCCCCGCTCTTTGCCCTTCTGGGCATCGGGATGGGTCTGGCGGTGCCCTCGACCGGGGCCGCGGCCATGGAGGCGGCGCCGCGCGAGCGCACCGGCACGGCCTCGGCCACCATGAATGCGCTGCGCCAGGGCGGCATGACCATCGGCATCGCCCTTCTGGGCACGGTGATGGGCGCCCGCGCCATCGCCTCCATGAGCGACACGCTGGCCGGCTCGGGCGTGGCGGACGCCGCAGCCCTTGCCGGCAGCGCCGTGCGCCGCCACGCCATGCCGGCCGGGCTCGACATGGCGCCCGACACCTTCCGGGAGCTGCTGACCTCAGCCTTCGCCCATGGCTTTTCGTTCGCCACCGGGATCGCCGGCATATGCGGCCTGATCGCAGCCCTTGCGCTGGCGATTGCCGTGCGTGGCCGCCGCGCGGCGCCCGCCGCTGCCGCCATGGATGAAGCCTGATCATTATCGAGGAGTAGCGACATGAAATTCTTCCGCGAACTTGAACCCGACATCCATCTGGGCGTCGGCGCGCTCGAAACCGAGCAGGATGGCCGCGACTGGGTCGCGGAATATGATGCGCTTCTGGCGCGTGGCCGCGCGATGGTCGTCGTGGTGCGCGAGGGCGACCGGCCGCAGCCGGGCGCCGGCAAGCCGATGGTGCTGTGGATGAAGGCGCGCAAGGCCGAGCTTGGACGGCTGGTCGCGGCAACCGTCTTCATCTTCGAGGACGAAGCGGAACGGCAGGCCATGGAACTGGCCCTGCCCGGTCGCTCCAAGGCCTCGCCCTATCCCATGGTGCTGGCGACAAGCGAGGCAGATGCGCTCGAAAAGGCCCGCCAGCGCCTGAAGGCAGCCAGCACGGCAGGCGCGATGGCCTGAGCCCGCACGCTGCGGGCCGGCGCGGCAAGAACCGCGGGCACCGCCTGCGGTTTCACGCACGCAGACACAAGGAGAGTTCACATGACCGGATATTTCACCGAAGCCCGGATCGAACTTGGCAATTCGCCGGCCTTCATCAGCAGGATCGGCGACCATCTGAAGCTCTATGGCGCGGAGCTTTCCCGCTGGGACAATGCGCTCGATGCCTCGACCGAATTGTGGACCAGCAGCTTCGAGAGCGAAACCGGCCGCCTGCTGGTCCGCGCCGAAGCTTCCAGCCTCGACATGCTCTATCTGGTCAAGATGACCATCGCCGAGCAGGTCATGCAGTTCGTGGGCGACGAGGCTTTTCGCATCGCCTGGACGGGTGACGGCAGCGACCTGACCGTGCCGCCCAATTTCAGCATCATGGAGGTGGCGTCCGTCCGCGACGTCACCCCGCATATGCGGCGCATCACCTTGCGCGGCGACGATCTCTCCCGCTTCGATACGCTGGAGGCGCTGCACCTGCGCATCCTCGTCCAGCATCCTGAGACGCCCACGCCACAATGGCCGACGCTCGACCCCAACGGCATCGTGCGCTGGCCGGATGGCGAGCACCGGCCCCGCCTGCGGGTCTACACGGTGCGCAAGGTGGATGTGGCGGCGGGAACCATGGATCTCGACTTCGTTCTCCACGGCGATGCCCACACGGAGGGCGGACCGGGAACCGCGCCGGGGGCGGACTGGGCGCGCCATGCCGCCATCGGCCAGCCCATGGGCATTATCGGCCCCGGCGGCGGCGGCCTGAAGGAGGCGGACTGGTATCTGTTCGCCGGCGACGAAACCGGACTGCCGGCAATCGGGCGCATGCTGGAAGCCCTGCCGCCGCAGGCACGCGGCCATGTCATCGTCGAGGTGGCCGATGCCGGCGAGGAGCAGGCGCTTGCCGCCCCGCTAGGCTTTGAAATCCGCTGGCTGCACCGCAACGGCGCGGAAGCCGGAACCACCACGCAGCTCGCCGATGCGGTGAAGGGCGTGTCCTTCCCGAAGGATGGCCGCGAAATCTATGCGTGGGCCGCCTGCGAGTTCGATGCCTTCCGCGCCATCCGCACCTATCTGCGCAAGGAGGTCAAACTTTCCCGGGCCGACCACCTCGTCGTTTCCTACTGGCGCAGAGGCAGGAGCGAGGAAGAAAGCGGCGGCCACCAAGACGACTGATTTTCAGAATACCTGTTTCCCCCAAAGCCAGCCAAAAGGGCCAGCCAGCGCCTGACCCGCGAGCCAGCCACCCCCCCATTGATCCAGCTTTGGACAAAAGATGATCCAGAGAAGCCGGTTATACCGGCTTTTTTTATTCCGTGCCGGCTGCGGAACTGGTCAAACCCCATATTAACATGATAATTTTAGTTAAGTTTCAGAAGCAGCGGCCCGCCACTTCACGAGATGCGTTCATCTCGCTCTAAGCTGTTGCCATTGCGTGATTTTTACCTTTCCGCTAAGGCGCAACGGTTTTGCACAAACAAAAAGGTTCGGGGCGTTGGCCTGGGATTTTCAGGAACTGTTCCGCAGACATGCGAAGGAAATAGCCCGCGCGCTGCGTCGCCGCGGGCTGGCGGAGGACGTGGCCGCCGACCTGACGCAGGACACGTTCCTGCGCGTCATGGCCAGTCCGCCGGGCGAGGCGACGCAGAACCACAATCCCCGCGCCTATCTGTTTGAAGTCTCCCGCAACCTCAGCATCAACTATCACCGCAGGCAGGCCATAGACCCCACGGTCTATGTCGACGAGGATGCCATGATCCGCGTGGCCGACCCCGCGCCCTCCGCGGAAACACTCGTCTATTCGCGCCAGATGCTGCGGCAGATCGGCGATGCGCTCGAAGAATTGCCGGACAAGACGCGCGAGGCCTTCATTCTTCATCGCATCGATGGCATGACGATTGCGGAAGTGGCGGAGCGGCTGGGGCTTTCGAACACGCGCGCATGGGAACTCGTCCATCGCGCCTACCGGCATCTTCTGCTTCGGGTGGAATAGGCGCCGGGTGGAACAGGCGTCGGTGGAACAGGGGCGGATTTGCGATTTTTCTGCTCAGATTCTTTCGCCCCGATTCTTGCGTGACGGGAGCGAATATTTTCCGCTCTGCTTTGTATCATGAGGAAGGCGTTCGCATGTCGCGTGCAACCAACCGGCCTTGAAGGTTTTCCATGGGCGAGAACTCAGACGAATTTGATCGGCTCGTGTCGGAAGCCATCGATATCGTCATCCGCATGCAGAACGACCCCGCCAATCCCGTGCCGGTAGAGATGGCGCGCAGCTGGCGCGCCCGCAGCGAACGGCACGAAGCCATCTGGAGCCGTGTCAGCGGCATCCATGGCGCGTCCGGCCAGTTTCTGGAAGAACAGCGCCGCAGCCAGCGGAACGTCACGCGGCGCAACCTCATCGGCGGCGCGCTGGCCGTGACGGGCGTGGCAGGCCTCGGCTCGCTGACGATACCCGGCGCGCTGGTGCGCGCGCAGGCCGACCACGTAACCGGCACGGGCGAGATCCGCCGCATCGAGCTGCCCGACGGCAGCATGGCGACGCTCGGTCCCCAATCCGCGATCGCCATGACCCTGACGCGCACCGAGCGCCGGGTCGAACTGCTGATGGGCATGTGCTTCTTCGACGTGGCGCGCGACCGCGCCCGGCCGTTCATCGCCGCAGCCGATGGCGTCGAGGCAAGGGCGCTCGGCACGGCCTTCGAGCTTTCCAGCGATGCCGACATCGTCAGCATGGCCGTTGCGGAAGGGACCGTGGAAGCGGCAGCCCCCGGAACCGCGCCAGCGCTCCACGAGATGCTGATCTTGGGGGAGTGGCTGTCCTACGATCCCGCAAGCGCGACGGTCACCCGCGGCAGGCGCGAGCCGGCAGAGGTGGCAGGCTGGCGTGACAGCACGATCGTCGCCGACCGGGAAACGGTGACAGCCCTTGTCGCCCGCATCAGCCGCTGGATACCCGGCACCGTCGTCAGCGCCCACCCATCGATCGGCGCCCAGCGGGTCAGCGGTCTCTACGACCTGCGCGATCCCCTTGCCGCGCTGGAGGCCGTGGTGCAGCCGACCGGCGCCCGCGTGCGCCGGCTTTCTTCTGGCCTGACGGTGATTTCCCCGATCTGACGCGCATTTTTCCTGTTCGTGCCCATCCGGCGCGTGCCGGCAAAAAATATTTGCAGACAGGCCCGAATATTTCCGGCCCCCGATTGTAACAGCCTCAGGAGACCGTGTTACCCAGCGAACAGGCAGGCGAGTCCAAATCTTTCTCGATCGATCGGAGTCGTCTGCAATGGGTTACGCGTTCAGCAATCGGGCTGTATTCAGGGTCGGCCGCAGGGCCTTTGCCGCCGCCTTGCTCGGCACCACGGCCTTCGCCGTTCTTCTGCCCGCCACCACCGGGCCGGCAACGGCGCAGTCTGCGCAGATCAGCTTCAACATTCCGGCCGGCCCGCTCAGCCAGGCCATAACCGCCTATGGCAGGCAGGCAGGGCTTCAGGTCACGTTCCTGGCCTCCACGGCGGCCGGCAAGACGACCGCAGGCTTCAGCGGAACCGCAACGCGCGAAGGCGCGCTGTCGCGGCTGTTGTCCGGCACGGGGCTGAGCTATTCCTTCACCGCCGCCAAAACGGTCGCCATCTCGACCGTGCCCGCTGCCGCCGGCACGGCCAGTGGCGCCGGCTCGGTGGTGCTCGATACCATCGACGTGACCGCGCAGGGAATGGGCGATGCGCCGTTCCGCACGCCGGCGCCGGTCAGCACCACCACGGCCGCCAATCTGCAGGGGCGCTATGGCGGCGACGTCAACCAGGCGCTGCGCAATACGCCCGGCACCTTCTCGCGCCCCGGTGGCAACCAGCCCGGACTTTCCGTCAACATCCGCGGCATGAGCGGCTATGGCCGCGTCAATTCCATGATCGACGGCGTGCCGCAGACCTTCCGCAACGGCGCCGGCCACGGCGCCTATGGCGGCACCTATCTCTATCTGCAGCCCGACTTCATTGCGGGCGTCGACATCACGCGCGGTGCGGTTTCGGGCGCGGCCGGTTCGGGCACGCTGTCGGGCGCGGCCAATTTCCGCTCCATCGGCATCGACGACATCCTGCTTCCCGGCTCCAACGCCGGCGTGATGACCAAATGGAAGGTCGGCTCGAACGGCTATGACTGGAGCGGCATGACCGCCGCCGGCATGCGCACCGCCATCAATGGCGGCGAGGGCGAGATGAGCGTCATGGGCGCCTGGGCCGACAGCCAGAGCAAGGACTACCGCAACGGCGACGGCACCACCTTCTATGAGCGCAACCGGCCGCTCGGCGGGCTCGGCAAGATCGAGATCAAGCCGAACGACACCCATGCGCTGAAGCTGGGCTGGGTCTATTACGACAATGATTTTCGTAATTCCGGCTATATGTGGGGGGTGAAGAACAACACCTATTCGCTGAACTACGCCTTCACGCCGGACAGCAATCTCTTCGACACGAAGATCAACCTCTACTACAACAAGGCCAACATGCTCTACGACCCCGGCGCCGGCGGCGGCAGCTATGCGGGTCGTGAAACCGACGCCATCTCCTTCGGCGGCGACATCACCAACACCAGCACCTTCGACCTGACCAACGGCTTCGGCCTGAAGCTCGACTATGGCGCGTCCTACCACATGGACGACTACCGCGTTTCGGCGCGGCGCGGCGTGAACCAGCCGGGCAAGCTCGCCAAGGCCAGCGCCTTCACCGACGCGACCCTGTCCTACGGCATGTTCGATTTCATCACCGGGCTGCGCTACGACCACTGGCACCTTTCCGGCACCCGGCAGGCAAGAACGCAGGGCACGGGCGCGGGCGGCTCCGCCGAATGTCCCGTAGGTCCGGAAAACTGCCCGGCCGAGCATGTCTCGCGCGATGGCGGCAAGGTCAATCCGAAGTTCACGCTGGCGGCCAACCCCACCAACTGGCTCCAGCTCTACACCGCCTATTCGCACACCTACCGTCCGCCCACCGCGCAGGAGTCCTTCTGGGGTCTGGTCGGCATCGGCGCGCAGCTCGGCAGCGGCATCTTCAACAACATGGATCTCAAGCCCGAAACCAGCAAGGGCTGGGATCTGGGCTTCAACATCGCCAGGAACGACCTGTTCTTCGAAAAGGACGCCGCGCGCCTGAAGGTCGGCTACTTCGACAACCGCATCAGGAACTACATCACCAACGGCACCATCAGCATGGAGCGCTGCGCGGGCGCCGCCGAATGCTGGTACGACACGGCGATGTGGATCAACGTGCCGGGCACCACCCGCATGCGCGGCGTCGAGATCGAGGGCGGCTACGATGCCGGCTTCGCCTACGCCAACTTCTCCTACACCAATGCTAAAACCAAGACCCCCACTGGCGGCATGGTCGGCGCTGGCGGCAATGCGGACATCGACATTCTGCCGGAAGATTACGGAATGGTCGATGTGGGGCTGCGCTTCTTCGACGAGAAGCTCACCCTCGGCGGCAAGGCCCGCTATGTCGGCAAGGGGACCTATGCAACCATCAACTTTTTCGGTCCCGACGCGACCTTCACGGATGTCCCCTCGCACACGCTGTTCGACATCTACGGCTCCTACGACTTCAACGAGGCGAGCCGGCTGTTCTTCTCGGTCGAGAACGTGGGCAACAAGGTCTATGCCGTTCCGCTGAGCGGCGACGGCGTGCAGCTTGCCGGCAAGGGCCGCACCTTCATCGCCGGCTTCAGCACCAAGATCGGCGTTCCGGGCATGTCCTCGAAGCCCGCCGACCCGGATGCCGGCATCATGGCGGCGATCGCTGCCCAGAAGGGCGGCATGGTCGCGCCGGCTTCCTATGACTGGAGCGGCTTCTATGCGGGCGTCAGCGCCGGGCACGACTGGTCGCGCAACGGCAACGACTATGCGCTGGATGCCTCGGGCGTATCCTACACCAGCTCCTACAGGCAGCGCCTCGAAGGCTTCCTCGGCGGCGTCTATGCCGGCTACAATCACGACTTCGGCAACGGCTTCGTGGCCGGCGTCGATGCCGACCTCAACATCGCCGACAGCTCCGGCGGACCGGACACGTTCAGCATCTACCGCGCCAACGCGTCGGATTACCTGAATGCGACGCTGAAGTCGAAGCAGAGCTGGTCGGGAGCGCTGAGGGGCCGCATCGGCTATGCCTATGGCCGCTACCTGCCTTACGTCGCGGCCGGCGTGGCCGTCGCCGGATACGAGCACCAGGCCTCCTTCACCAATGGCTGGCTGGCCACGCCGCGCGATCCGGTCAGCGGCTCCAAGACCCATACCGGCTTCACCATCGGCACCGGCATCGAGCATGCCGTGACCGACAAGGCGATCGTCAGGGCCGAATACCGCTACTCCGACTATGGCAGCGCCGACTTCTCCGCTGCCGGTCTCGACCGCAAGATCGGGATCGACAGCTCGCACGACCTGCGCTTCGGCCTGAGCTACAAGTTCTGAACGGGTAGCTTCAACCGTTCCAGACGGCATCGACGGCGGCTTCGGCCGCCGTTTCGCTGACAGCCACGCCCGCCTCGCGCAGGACGCGGGCAACGGCGCGGATGCCGGCCAGAACCGTTTCCCGGGCAGCGCGCGGGCCGGTATGATCGAGGCGCAACAGCCTCGACGCCACCGCGCCGACCCCGGCGGAGAGGCCTGCCGCAACCGCCGCCTCGTGCTGCGCCAGCCTGTGCGAATCCAGCCCTTCAGGGAGCAGAATGGTGGTGACGAACCGCGAGGCTTCGTTTTCATCGCTGACCCACAGCCGCGCGCCGAGCGCCTGCAGACCGGCGCGGGCGGCGCACTGGGCGCGCAGATGGCGGGCGACGGTGCCGGCGATGCCTTCCGCCTCCACCCGGTCGAGCGCGGCTTCCAGCGCGTGGAACTCCAGCGCAGACGGCATGCCGGAAAGCACGCCGCGCCCCGCATCCAGCCAGTTGCGTTTTATATCCACCAGCGACAGCACCGAGTGCCGCGGCGCGTCCGGCCGGTCGATAGCCTGCCATGCGCGCGGGCTGACGCAGAGCGCGGAAATGCCAGCCGGTCCGCCCAGCCCTTTTTGCGGGCCGATGACGGCGATGTCGATGCCCAGCGCGTCCACATCCAGCTCGTGTCCGCCCGCGGAGGCCACCGCATCGACCAGCAGCAGCGTGCCCTTTTCGCGCACCAGCTCCGCTATTTCGGGGAGCGGATTAAGGATGCCGGACGCCGATTCCGCATGCACCAGCGCCACCAGATCGATGTGGTCGGCGTGGGCCAGCGCCTGCGCCACCGCTTCGACGGTGACGGGCAGGCCGGGTTCGGCCCTCAGTTCAACGACCTCTGCGCCCGCACGCTTCAGCCACCCGCCGAACAGCTCGCCATAGGGGCTGGTGACGATGTTGAGCGCGCGCAGGCCCGGCCGGCCGAGGCTGGTCGCCGCCGCCTCCAGCGCCACCACGGCTTCCGCCTGCACGAACACCACGTCGTTGCCGGTGCCGACCAGCGCCGCGATGCGGTCGACAAGCCTTGCGTAGCCCGCGGCAGGATAGGGCGGCAGGTCGAGCAACGAATGGCGGTCGAAATCAGGCATTTCGGGATGCTTCCCCATGAGGTTGGGAGGTGTGAAGGCGGGGGATGGCGGCGACCAGCGCGCGGCCGGTTTCCGATTGGGGATCGGCGACGACCGTGGCGGCGGGGCCTGCTTCCACGATGCGGCCGCGATCCATGATTGCGATGCGGTGCGAGACGGCGCGCACCACAGCCAGATCGTGCGAGACGAACAGATAGGCAAGGCCGCGCTCGCGCTGCAGGGCAACCAGCAGGTCGAGGATCTGGCCGCGCACGGTGACGTCGAGCGCCGACACCGCCTCATCGAGCACGATCAGCTCCGGCTCGGTGGCCAGCGCGCGGGCAATGGCGACGCGCTGGCGCTGGCCGCCGGAAACGGCATGGACGGGCCGCGCCGCGAGATGTGCCGGCAGGCCCACGCTGTCCAGCAGTTCCGCGATCCGGCGCGGGCGCTCGGCGCGGGAGGCGAGCCCGTGAATGCGCAGCGGATCGGCCAGCACGTCGGCCACGGTGGCGCGCGGGTTGAAGGCGGCGGAGGGGTCCTGAAACACCATCTGTATGCGCTTGCGCATGGCGCGCAGCGCCTTGCCGCTCAGCGCGCCGAGGTTTTCGTCGCCGAAGGCGATGGTGCCGGAATCCGGCTCGATCAGCCGCATCACCACCCGCGCCAGCGTGGACTTGCCGCTGCCGGACGGACCCACCAGACCGATGGTTTCGCCGGCCGCCACCGACATCGACACATTGTCGAGCGCCTTCACCTCGCGCCCGCCCGAGCGGTAGGTCCTGGTGAGGTTGTGAACGGCAAGCAGCGGCGCTCTCATGGCTGCTTCTCCGTGATCAGCGGCGGCGTGTCGAGCCCGATATGGCTGGCAAGCAGCCTGGCCGTGTAGGCCTCTTTCGGCGCGCCGAGCAGTGCTGTGGCGGGGCCGGCCTCCACCAGCCGCGCATCGTGCAGCACGGCGATGCGGTCGGCGAAACCGGAGGCGAGCGCGATGTCGTGTGTGATGAAGATCAGCGTCATGCCTTCGGCACGAACCAGCTCGTCGAGCAGCACCACGATTTCGGCCTGCACGATGGTGTCGAGCGCACTCGTCGCCTCGTCGGCGATCAGCAGCGACGGCTCGCCCGCGATGGCCGCCGCAATCGCCACGCGCTGGCGCTGGCCGCCTGAAAGCTGGTGCGGATAGGCGGCAAGCGCGCGGCCGGGATCGGGAATGCGCACCCGTTCCAGCAAGGCGCGGGCGCGCTCCCGCGCCGCGTGGCGCGTGAGCCCGAGATGCAGGCGCGCGACTTCGGCGATCTGCCGGCCGACCGGGATGACCGGGTTGAGGCTCGCGCCCGCATCCTGAAACACAAAGCCGATATCGCGGCCGGCGCGCGGCGGCGCGGCAAAGCCCGGCCAGCCGATGCGGCCCGCAATGCGGGCTTCCGGCGGCAGGAGATCGCCCAGCGCCAGCGCCAGCGTCGACTTGCCCGAGCCGCTTTCGCCGATGACGGCCAGCCGCTCGCCCTTGAGAATGTCGAGGTCGAGGTCGTGAAGGGCGACATGCGCGGCTTCTGCGCTGCCATAGGTCACGGTGAGCCCGCGCAGGGCGGCAAGCACATCGCTCATCATGGCCGCGCCTTTCTGCTCGCCAGCGCATCGGACAACCCTTCGGCCAGCAGATAGACGCCGAGCACGGTGACGACGAGGCCGATGCCCGGCACGATGGACAGGAACGGCGCGGAGCGCAGCACGTTGCGCCCCTCCGCGATCATCGAGCCCCAGGTGACGATGTTGGGGTCGCCGAGGCCGAGGAAGGAAAGGGCAGATTCGATCAGCACCGCGTTGCCGACGATCACCGCCGCCAGAGCCAGCACCGGCGGCAGCGCATTGGGCAGCACTTCGCGCAGCGCGATCTCGGCCGGATGCATGCCGATGACGCGCGCCGCCGCCACATAGTCGCGCTCGCGGATCGACAGCACCTCGGCGCGCGCCAGCCGGGCAGGGCCGGTCCATGCACCGAGCGCGATGGCGAGGATGACCACGGGCAGGGACGCGCCCGAAACGCTGACGAAGGCCAGCGCCAGAAGAAAGCCCGGCACGGTCTGGAAAGCGTCCACGACGCGCATCAGCGCCTCGTCCACCAGCCCACCGGCAAAGCCCGCTATTGTGCCGACCAGCGCGCCGAAAATGATGGAGACAGCGGCAGCCGCCAGCCCGACGGCCAGCGAAGCCTGCGCGCCATGGAACAGGCCGGCCAGCACGTTGCGGCCGAGCCGGTCGGTGCCGAGCGGAAAGGCCGGGTCGGTGAAGGGCAGCGTCAGCGGCGGGCCGGCAATCGCCAGCGGATCGCCGGGAAAAAGAAGCGGTGCGCTGAGTGCGGCCAGCACCAGCAGTGCCAGCAGCACCAGACCGGCCACGCCGGCGGGAGACCGCAAGAGGCGTTTTATGGCGCTCATGCCGCCACCTCATTCGCGCCGACGCGCGGATCGAGAAACGCATAGGCCATGTCGACGGCAAGGTTCACGAGAATGACCAGCACGGCGCTGACGAGGATGATGCCGGTGAGCAGCGGCGCGTCGCGCCCGGCCACGGCCTCCTGCGCCAGCCGCCCGAAGCCGGGAATGGCGAAGACGCTTTCGATGACCACGCTGCCGCCCAGCATCGAGGCGGCGTGCAGGCCCAGCATGGTGACGAGCGGCAACAGCGCGTTGCGGGCTATGTGGAACACGGCCATGCGCGCCGGGCCGATGCCCCGCGCCCGGGCTGCCAGCGCATAGTCCTGCCGCCAGGCTTCCGCCATGCCGGCGCGCATCATGCGCAGGAACAGGGCGAGATAGATCAGGCCGAGCGCTGCCACTGGCAGGGCCAGATGCCATGCGATGTCGCGCGCCCGCGCCAGCCCTTGTTTGCCGGAGGCAATGGTTTCGATGCCGGAGGTTGGAAACCAGCGCAGTTGCACGGAAAACAGCACGATCAGCACGAGGCCGAGCCAGAAGCTCGGCACCGTATAAAGCGCCAGCGAGCCGGTGGAGAGCAGGCGATCGCGCCAGCTTCCCGGCTTCGAGCCGGCAACGATGCCGAGCAGCGACCCGGCGGTGAAGGAAAGTCCGACCGCGCCCACCATCAGCCACAGCGTGTTGGGCAGCCGCTCCGCGATCAGCCCCGCGATCGGCCGGTTGAAGGTGACGGACCAGCCGAGATCGAACCGGGCGAGCGAGGTGAGATAGAGCCATAGCCGCGACAGGGTGGAGCCTTCGAGGCCATAGCTCTGGCGCAGCGCCTGCACCAGTGCCGGATCGCCGCCGCCGATGGACAGAAGATAAGCGTCCGCAGCATCGCCGGGCGCAAGCTCCAGCAGGAAGAAGGCCCCGACGATGACGATCAGAAGCACCGGAATGCTGCTGATCAGCCTGCGCCGGAGAAGGCGAAGCGCACGGTTCATGCGTCAGACTCCAGAGCATTTCGCAGGCAGACGGAATCGTCTGACGTGGCACGAATACGACCCGGGAAAACAAGCTGGAGCAGCGGCGCTGCGTTCGTCAGGACGCCCGCTGCTCCACATCGGTTCGGGCTTCGGCGGAAGCGGCCCGCAGCATCTCTCCACCACTGATCCCTTCCCGCGAGAGAGGGAGTAGCGAGAGGCCGGCCCCTTGTGGAGGGGTAAGGGCAGGGGTGCTTCATGCGCGACCATCGAAGTTCCATGCCCCACCGAAAAAATGGTCCGGCGGGGCAGGCCGTGACCTGTCACGCGTCCAGTTCGGTGTCGGCCCAGCTGGAAACCGCCCAGCGCGGATTGTTGGACACGTTCTTCACCTGCGAGCTTGCCACGGTGATGAAGCCCCAGTCGGCCACGTTGATGATCGGCAGGTCTTCAGCCACCAGCACCTGAAGCTGCTTATAAAGCGCGGTGCGCGCGGCGGTGTCGACCGTCTCGCCGGCCTTGTCGATCAGCGCGTCGATCTCCTTGTTCTCATAGCCACCCTGATTGGAGAAGGGCACGCCGGCCGGTGTGCCGGAGCGCACCAGAATGGTGGTGGAGATGGCCGGATCGCCGCGGAACACGGTGGGCGCGACGGCGAGGTCGAAATCGTGGTCGGTGTAGACCGCCTTCTGGTGCGCGGCGGCGTCGTTGTTCACGACCGTGGCATCGATGCCGACGGCGGCCAGCGCCTGCCGCAGATAGTCGCCGAACTGGCGCGTCTCGGTGAAGTAGGGCGCCGGCAGCAGGCGCAGCGCGAAGCGGGTGCCGCCGTCCTTGCGCGGATAGCCGGCCTCGTCGAGCAGCGCGTTGGCCTTGTCCACGTCGAACGGATAGAGCGGCACCTCGCCATTGTAGAATTCGGGCGCGTTCTTCGGCACGATGCCGGTGGCCGTCTCCGCATAGCCGAGGAAGATGGTGCGCACCACGAAATCGCGATCGATGGCGTGCGCGATGGCCTGCCGCACCCTGACGTTGGCCAGTTCCGCGCGGCGGTGGTTGATCTCTACGCCAAGCTGATAGGTCAGCGCCTCATAGCCCTTGGAATACACCTCGATGCCCGGCACCTTCGAGATGCGGTCGAGGTCGGTCAGCGGCACCTGACTGAAGGCGGCAAGCTGGATTTCGCCGGCTTCCAGCGCGCCGGCCGCCGCCGCGCGGTCGGGCAGCACGCGGAAGATGATCTCGTCGAGCTTCGGCTCGCCTTCGCCCCAGTAATCGGGGTTGCGCTCCAGCCGGTAATATTCGCCCGGACGGTGCTCGGCGAAGCGGAACGGGCCGGTGCCGACGAGCTTGTTGTTGGCCTCGCTGGCAGCAATGTCGGCCTCGCCCTCGAAGATGTGCTTCGCCACCACGCTCGACACCACCGGCAGCGCGTTGCGGATGAGCTGGAACGGCGTCGGCTTCGCAAAGCGGAACACGGCGGTGTGGTCGTCCGGCGTGTCGACGGCTTCGAGATTGGCGAACACCAGCCGGCCGAGGTTTTGCAGCGGCTTCCACACCTGAAGGGCGGAGAAAGCGACGTCGGCCGAGGTGAAGGGCTTGCCGTCATGCCACTTCACGCCCTCGCGCAGTTTGAAGGTGGCCGAAAGCCCGTCGTCCGAGCCTTCCCATGATGTAGCGAGGCGCGGTGCGAGCCCGCCCTCGCCATCGAACGAGGCTTCGGCCAGCGGCTCGATGACCTTGGAGGCGACGAAAAAAACGCCGTTCGAGGCGACGATGGCCGGGTTGAGATTGCGCGGCTCGGAATCGGCGGCGACGACGAGGCGGCTGCCGCTCTGGGCGAAGGTGAGCCGGGGCAGGGCGGTTGAGGCCAGCAGAAGTGCCGAACCCTTGAAAAGGGTGCGCCGGGAAAGGGAAACCATGTTCATTTTCTGCTCCGCCAGAACGCGTTGAGGAAGTGGATCGATGCCCGGTAGCACGATGCCCGATGGATCACGAAGTCTGGCAGCGTCCGGAATTGGCGGCATTCTCCTGCAAGCCCGGACCCTCATACAGGGATGAAATCCTGCGGATCGCCGCATGATTAGAATTATCTCTTACATATGCGGCGTCAACGGGAAGGAGATGGCGTGGACCTAAGCATATTGCCCGCTGGACCGGCCAGCGGACAATGTGGACGATATGGGCTGCTCATGTCGGCGATCCGGCTTGCCGGTCGCGGCAGGTTCGCACCAAATCAGGGGAGAGCCCTCGGTGATCCCGCTCGGGGTCTGCCCTCAGTGAATGGAGATCTCCCTGTCCACCGCGCGCCACTCGGCGGGCGTGATCAGGTGGTGATGGGCAACCCGCACCGAGTGCAGCGGGCCATCCAGCTCCCGCGCCCAGTAATCGAGGAAGCTCTTCAGCTCGGGGAAATGCGGAGCCAGATCGTATTCCTGCCAGATATAGAGCTGGAGCAGGCAAGGGTGATCGGGCAGATGGTAATGGATTTCGGCCGTGGTCAGGCCGTAGCCCATCATCTGGAGCTGGAAATCGCTGCGTGCCGTGGTTGCCATTGTTACATCCTTGCGCATGTCCGGGGATGCCTGTCTGGGAGTGCGTGACCGGACCGCGCCTGCCCCGGTCGCAAGGCGACGGTCGGATGCGGGTGACGCCGGGCTGAAGGCGGGCCTGTTTCGTAACCTCCCTTGCGCGCTGCCGCCGGCACCGTTCCACCCACACCTTCACAGTGTGGCCGAACACCATTCAAATTCAAGATCGAAAAGCTTTCCCGGTGTAAAAAACATCGTGATTTCATGGCACTAGCAATCATGTGCTGCGAGTGCCAAAATTTTTGCCGACACCTCTTGAAAGCCGAAATCCGCGAAACCAGATCGATAGCCGCGCGGCGCCGGAAAGGGTCGCGCGTGCCGTTCCGCTTCGCACGATCCGGGTGGAACGGTGCAGTCCGTTTGTCCGTGAGAGGAGAACAAAGACATGACGTTCCGTCCCCTGCATGACCGCATTCTGGTGCGCCGCATCGAGGCCGACGAAAAGACGGCCGGCGGCATCATCATCCCCGACACCGCGAAGGAAAAGCCGCAGCAAGGCGAGGTCATCGCCGTCGGTCCCGGTGCCCGTGACGAAAGCGGCAGGCTGGTCCGGCTCGACGTGAAGGTGGGAGACCGCATCCTGTTCGGCAAATGGTCCGGCACCGAGATCAGGCTCAGGGGCGAGGACCTGCTGATCATGAAGGAAAGCGACGTGATGGGCGTGATCGAGGAGACCGCCGCCGTGAAGAAGGCCGCCTGACGGCTTCTTCCGGCATCAGCCAGTCCCATCAACCAGTCCCCATCAACCAGTCAAAAGTAAGCTGCCTAATGAAGGAGTGATCCAATGGCTGCCAAGGAAGTCAGATTCAGCACCGAAGCCCGCGAGAAGATGCTGCGCGGCGTCGACATTCTCGCCAATGCGGTGAAGGTCACCCTCGGTCCCAAGGGCCGCAATGTGGTGATCGACAAGTCGTTCGGCGCGCCGCGCATCACCAAGGACGGCGTTTCCGTCGCCAAAGAGATCGAGCTTGAGGACAAGTTCGAGAACATGGGCGCGCAGATGGTGCGCGAGGTTGCCTCCAGAACCAACGATCTGGCCGGCGACGGCACCACCACCGCCACCGTTCTGGCGCAGGCCATCGTCAGGGAAGGCGCGAAGGCCGTCGCCTCCGGCATGAACCCGATGGACATGAAGCGCGGCATAGACAAGGCCGTGGATGCGGTGGTGGCCGAACTGAAGGCCAATGCCCGCAAGATCACGAAAAACGACGAGATCGCGCAGGTCGGCACCATCTCGGCCAATGGCGACACCGAAATCGGCCGCTTCCTGGCCGAGGCCATGCAGAAGGTCGGCAACGAGGGCGTCATCACCGTCGAGGAAGCCAAGACCGCCGAGACCGGGCTGGAAGTCGTGGAAGGCATGCAGTTCGACCGCGGATATCTCTCGCCCTACTTCATCACCAATCAGGAGAAGATGCGGGTGGAGCTGGAAGAGCCCTATGTGCTCATCCATGAGAAGAAGCTGTCCAACCTTCAGGCCCTGCTGCCCGTGCTCGAAGCGGTGGTCAAATCGGGCAAGCCGCTGCTCATCATCGCCGAGGATGTGGAGGGCGAGGCGCTGGCCACGCTGGTGGTCAACAAGCTGCGCGGCGGCCTGAAGATCGCCGCCGTCAAGGCTCCGGGCTTCGGCGATCGCCGCAAGGCCATGCTGGAAGACATCGCCATCCTCACCGGCGGCACCGCGATCAGCGAGGATCTCGGCATCAGGCTGGAGAACGTCACGCTGGAGATGCTCGGCCGCGCGAAGAAGATCGTCATCGAGAAGGAGAACACCACCATCGTCGACGGGTCCGGCAGGAAGGAGGACATCGAGGGCCGGGTGAAGCAGATCAGGGCCCAGATTGAGGAAACGACCTCCGACTACGACCGCGAGAAGCTTCAGGAGCGGCTGGCGAAGCTCGCCGGCGGCGTTGCCGTCATCCGCGTCGGCGGCTCCACGGAAGTGGAGGTCAAGGAAAAGAAGGACCGCGTCGACGATGCGCTGCACGCCACACGCGCGGCCGTCGAGGAGGGCATCCTGCCGGGTGGCGGCGTTGCCCTGCTGCGCGCCGCGAAGGCGCTGGACGGCGTGAAGACCGACAACGAGGACCAGAAGCACGGGGTGGAGATCGTGCGCCGGGCCATCGAGGCGCCGGTGCGCCAGATCGCAGAGAATGCCGGGGCGGAAGGGTCCATCATCGTCGGCAAGCTGCGCGAGAAGCCGGAGTTCTCGTACGGCTGGAACGCCCAGACCGGCGACTATGGCGACCTGTTCGCGCAGGGCGTGATCGACCCGGCCAAGGTGGTGCGCACGGCGCTTCAGGATGCGGCTTCGGTCGCCGGCCTGCTGGTCACCACCGAGGCCATGATCGCCGAGAAGCCGAAGAAGGAAGCCGCCCCGGCAATGCCCGCCGGAGGCATGGACTTCTGATCCGGTCGTGAAAGGCCCGCTTCCCCTGAAAAGGGGGCGGGCCGTCACCGACGGGTCGCAGGACGATGTGACGACAATGCAGCTTTCAGACCACGTTCCACCGCCAACGCAGCCGGCCGGTGCGTTTCTGGCGCATGAAACGGAATGCCGGAAGGTATTCCTGCCCCTGCTGGAAGACCTTCTCGACCGGGCCGAACAGGCCGGCTGGGACCGCCGCACGGTTGCCTCGACGCTGATGTTCCTTTCGGCGAAGCAGGTTTCCGCCGCCGGCAACCGGGATTCCTGAAAACAACCGGGCACCAGACAGAAAAGACCTCGCCAGCCGGCGAGGTCTTGTTGTTTGGCACGCCCTTTCAGGCACGCCGCATTGCAGCGCAAATCGCGGGAAGGGGTATCAGGCGGCCCTGCGCCTCTGGAACGGTCCGTGCGGGATTTCCGGCGGCGCGAAGGATTGCGCGTTGGCGCGGTCCCAGCGGCTGTACCATTCGGAAAGCTCGGGAATTTCCTTGCCCGCCACCAGAAAGCCTTCCGGCAGGTAGGGATAGGCCTCGTTGCCGTCGAGGAACTCGTTGTCCTTCTGCCGGAACATGAAATGGTAGGGCATGAAGTCGCTCGGATTGGTGAGGCCGGCTGCACCGGCGATCTCGCCCAGCGCCTTCATGGTGTTGCGGTGGAAGCGGGCCACGCGCTCGCTCTTGTCGCCCACGTCGATGGCGCGCTGGCGTCCCTTGTCCTGGGTGGCGATGCCGACCGGGCAGCAATTGGTGTGGCAGGCCTGCGCCTGAATGCAGCCGATGGCGAACATGAAGCCGCGCGCCGCATTGCACCAGTCGGCCCCCAGCGCCAGCGTGCGCGCGATGTCGAAGGCGGTGATGATCTTGCCGGCCGCGCCGATCCTGATCTCGTCGCGGATGCCGGCGCCCCTCAGCGTATTGTGCACGAAGGTCAGCGCCTCCAGCATCGGCATGCCGACGCGGTTGGCGAATTCCACCGGGGCAGCGCCCGTGCCGCCTTCCGCACCGTCGACCACGATGAAGTCGGGCATGATGCCGGTTTCTAGCATGGCCTTGACCATGCTCATGAATTCGCGCCGGTGGCCGATGCACAGCTTGAAGCCGACCGGCTTGCCGTCGGAAAGGGTGCGCAGCTGATCGATGAACTGCATCAGGCCGATGGGCGTGGAGAAGGTGCTGTGGGCGGCCGGCGAAACGCAGTCCACGCCCATGGGGATGCCGCGCGCCTCGGCGATTTCCGGCGAGATCTTGGAGGCCGGCAGCATGCCGCCATGGCCGGGCTTGGCGCCCTGGCTCAGCTTGATCTCGATCATTTTGATCTGCGGATCGGCGGCCAGCACCCTGAATTTCTCGGGCGAGAAGCTGCCGTCGTCGTTGCGGCAGCCGAAATAGCCGGAAGCGATCTGGCAGATGAGGTCGCCGCCGCCCTGACGGTGATAGCGGCTGATGCTGCCTTCGCCGGTGTCGTGGGCGAAGCCGCCCTTGCGGGCCCCGGTGTTGAGGGCGAGGATGGCATTGGCCGACAGCGAGCCGAAGCTCATGGCCGAGATGTTGTAGAGGCTGGCGCTGTAGGGTTGCCGGCAGGCCGAGCCGCCGATGCGGACGCGGAAATCCGTATCGGCGATGGTGACGGGCGTGGCCGAGTGGGTCAGCCACGCATAGCCGGACCCATAGACGTTCTCGATGGTGCCGAAGGGACGCTTGTCCTCGACGCCCTTGGCGCGCTGGTAGACGAGCCCGCGATCCTGCCGGCTGAACGGCACCTCGTCATGGTCGCCCTCGATGATGTACTGGCGGATTTCCGGCCGGAAGCTTTCCAGCAGGAAGCGCAGATGCCCGACCACCGGATAGTTGCGCAGGATGGAATGGCGGCGCTGGCGCACATCGTGCACGCCGAGCAGGAACAGCGCGCCGGCGATGACGGCGGGCACAAGCAGCCACTTGCTGTAGAGCGCGGCCCCGGCGAGCGATGCGAATGTGATGAGCGCGACGCTCACGAACACGGTGTAGCGTTGGTAGGAGAGGATGGTCGTCACGATATCGGGATTCGTTCTTTATGGCGGGCGGAGCCGGCCTGATTTGACGGGACCTGATTCAGCCGCAGCATGGAAAGGCCGCTCCGGCGATTCGCCTATAGCACATATCCTGTAACAGTAACTGTGGCGCAAAGACGTTATTGTCATCCGCGACAATAGTCGTTCTCTGTTTTCTTGATCCGTATCAAGGCAAGGTGCTCAAGCCCCGGCATTGTGGAAGAAAAGGAGACCAGAGCATGACGGCACTGAAGGACCTGACACCGAACTTCCGCCACGTGAGACTTCTTCTCGCGCGGACCGCAGGCCACCCGCAGGGCGACCGCGAAGAGGGCTATGATCTTCTCGTGCCGCTGGACGAGGCCGGCCGCCTCGACGCCGCCACATGGAAGACCCATCAGGCCTTCTGCCGTGTCCGGCGCTTTTCCGATGATGGCGACGAGCGCATCGGCCGCCTGCGGCGCAAGCCCGGCGGACAATGGTATTTCGACTATGAGGAAGGCGACGCCGACAATGAGATCGGCTTCCGCCTCGGCGAGGAAAGCTTCGTCACCGGGGAATATGTCTCGATCATGCAGGACGGAACCATGCAGACTTATCAGGTGGCGCGGGTCGAGAAACCCTGATCATATGACGGCCGCAGATCACGCAACAAAAGCGAGGGTGAAGATGTACAGGCATATCCTTATTGCGACCGATGGGTCCGAACTGGCTGCGAGGGGCATCGAGCAGGGCCTTGCCCTCGCCGGCCCGCTGGGAGCGAAAGTGACGGTGCTGAGCGTGTCGCAGCCTCTGGACACCGCAGCCGCACGCGCCGCCGCCATCGGCGGCATCGCCGATCCGATCGGCCGCTACGACCAGCAGATCGACGAGGAGATGAAGAACCGCTTCCGCTCGATCGAGGAGCGCGCCGCCGAACATGGCGTCGTGGTGGATCTGCTGCACGAGATCGACGACCATCCCGCCGAGGCCATCGTGCGCACGGCGAAACTGAAAAGCTGCGACCTGATCGTCATGTCCTCGCATGGCCGGCGCGGAGCCGCGCGGCTCATTCTGGGCAGCCAGACCTCCGAGGTTCTGGCACACACCACGCTGCCTGTTCTGGTGGTGCGCTGACCGCACGGAAATGCCGCAGCCCCGGACCCGGGGCTGCGGCACAGCTGACCATCAGGATCGGGGTTTATCCTGATGATCGAGGGTCCAGTCGCGGGCGCTGCGGCGATGGCTCCAGTAGGCGGCGAAGCGGCCGCCGGCGGCGATCAGCGCCTCCCGTTCGCCCGCCTCTACGATGCGTCCGCCTTCGACGAAGACCACATGATCGGCGCGGGCGATGGTTTCCAGCCGGTGCGCGACGACCAGCACGGTGCGATGGCCGAAACGGCTGAGCGCTGCGGCAACTGCTACCTCGTTCATGGTGTCGAGACCGCTGGTGGCTTCGTCCAGAAGCAGGATCGGCGCATTCTTCAGAAGCGCGCGGGCGATGCTGACGCGCTGGCGCTCGCCGCCCGACAGGTTGCCGCCGCCTTCGCCGACCGGCGCATCCCAGCTTCCCAGCCGCTCGACGATCTCGTCGACGCAGGCGGCTTTCGCGGCCTCCATGAACTCGGCCTCGGTGGCAGCCGGGCGCGCAAGGCGGATGTTCTCGGCAATGCCGCCCTCGAACAGCTGGACGTTCTGGAACACGATGGATAGCTGGTCCATCAGGGTCGCCGGCGCATAGGCGCGCACATCGTGCCCGCCGACCCGCACTTCGCCCTCGCTCACGTCATGCATGCGCGCGATCATCGACAGGATGGTGCTCTTGCCGGATCCCGACGGCCCGACCAGCGCCGTCGTGCTGCCTTCCGGCACATCGAAGCTGATGCCGTCCAGAATATGATTGCCGTTGGCGTGGAAATGCACGTTGCGGAACGCGATTGCGGGTGCCTGCGGCACCGCATCGCGCGCCGGCGACGGCAGGGCCGGAACGTCGAGCACGGCCAGCGTGCGCTGCGCCGCCGCGTGGGTCGATTCCAGCGCCACGAACAGATCCGACAGCGTGTTCAGCGGCTCCAGAAAGCGCAGCACCACCACGATCAGCGCCACGGTGCGGGCGGCATCCATGGACCCTTGCGCATACATCAGCGCCAGAATGGCGATCATCGCCACCAGCGTGGCCTGCATGGCCAGCGAAAACAGCAGCGTGCCGGGCACGGTGAACCAGATCAGGCGCAGGCTCTTCGCCTTCTGGGCCTCGATGGCTTCGCCCAGAGGCGTGCCGGCGGTGCCGGTGCGCCCGGCCGCGCGCAGCACGAGCTGGTTGCGGGCAAACTCGTCCGTGCGGGCCGCGGCCTCGCCGGAAGCGGCGGAGAAGTCGGCTTCCGCGCGGCGGATGAAGCCGCCTCCCGCGAGCAGCGCGCCAAACAGGAGCGGCACGGCAATGAGCGCCGCGACACCCAGCGGCCACGCCACGAACAGCAGGCCGAGCGCGATGGCCGGCGGCAGCGCGATCGAGATCAGCGCCTGCGTGCCCAAATTGACGGTGCTGGCGAACAGCTCCGGAACCGCACCCGCCAGCGCCCGCTTTGCCTTTTCCTGCTCCCCGGTGCCGAACCAGCCGATCGGCACGGCAAGCAGATGGTCGACGAGGCGCGTGTTCATCGACATCATCATGGCAAGGCCGAGATCGAAGGCGCGCACAACCATGCGCCGTTCCAGCATCCAGCCGGCCACCACGCAGGCGGCCAGCGCGGCGAGCCACGGCAAGGCCCCGCGCGGTTCGGGCGAAAACAGGCTGCCCAGCAGCGGCACGAGCAGCAGCGCCGACAGCGCCCTGAGCACCGCCGCCGTGAGGCCGAAAAGCGTGAACAGCGGAAGGCGGGCACGTGCCTGCGGCGGAAACAGGGAGGCGACGATCATGATGCCTTGCCTTCTACTGCCATCGTTTCGGGAGCCATCGTTTCCGGGGCCATCGTTTCGGGGGCCTTCGTTTCGGGCGCCTTCGTTTCGGGTGGCCGCTTTTCGCCGGCCTGCCACAGGTCGCGATAGAGGCCGGGGCGGACGAGCAGCTCTTCATGGCGGCCGCGCTGGACGATGCGCCCGTCCTGCATCACGGCGATGCAGTCGGCATGGACGATGGTGTGCAGGCGATGCGCCACCACCAGAACGGTGCGCCGGCCGATGAGCGCGCCGAGCGCCTTCTGTACCAGATGCTCGGACTCGGGATCGGCGAAGGCCGTCGCCTCGTCGAGCACGAGGATGGGCGGATCGGCAAGCAGGGCGCGCGCGATCGACAGGCGCTGCGCCTCGCCGCCGGACAGGCGCACCTCATCCCCGACGATGCTGTCATAGCCGCGCGGGGCGGCCACGATCCGCTCGTGGATCTGTGCCGCGCGCGCCGCATCCTCGATCTCGGCCATGGAGGCACCGGGGCGGGCGAGGGCGATGTTGTCCTTCAGCGACCCCCTGATCAGCCGCACATCCTGAAAGACGAAGCCGACGCTGCGTTGCAGCGCCTCCGGCGTCACGTCGCGGATGTCGATCTCTCCATCGCCTGTAGTCAGCCGGATGCTGCCTTCGGTCACATCGTGGAAACGCCCCGGCAGGCCGGCCAGCGTCGACTTGCCGGCGCCGCTCAGGCCGACGAGTGCGGTCAGCGTGCCGGGCGCCAGAACGAGATCGATGGATTTCAGCACCGGCTTGCGCGGCCGGTAGCCGAAGCTGACATCCGCAAAGCGCAGCCCGAGCGGCCCCGGCGGGATGACGCCGGTTGAACGGCTGCGGTCGAGCTCGGTTTCCTCCAGCAGATCGCCGATGCGCCGCGCGGCCTGCCTTGCCTCGCGCATCGGCACGAAGCCGTAGAGAACGGAAGTGATCTGCGCCCCGAAGGCGGTACCGAGGAACAGGAACGGCAGGAGGTCTGCCGCCTCCATGCGCCCGGAGATGATGCGCCAGCTGCCGACAGCCACGATCAGCAGCAGGAAGGATGGCGGCTGGATGGAAAGCTGGGCCGCCACCTTGCGCCCCGCCATCGGCCGCTGCCAGCCATTGATGAAACTGGCCTGTCCCTCAAGCACCGAGCGCACCGAGCGCCCGTCGCCGCCGAACACGCGCACCACCGGCAGCGCGTCGATGAAGGCGCCGGCGGCGGCATTGGCGCGCTTGGTCCAGTTCGCATATTGCACCAGCTTGTCGGCCACGCCGCGCATCATGTTGGCGAACAGGAAGACGAAGGCGAGCAGCGGCACGAACAGCAGCCCGGCCAGCGCCGCATCGACCGTGAACAGATAGGCGATGGCCGCTACCGGCGTGACGATGCCGGCGACGATGTCCGGCACGGCATGCGTGACCATGTAGTGCAGCCGCCCGGCGTCCTCCTGCACGGCCTGCTGCACGCTTGCGGCGTTGCGGTCGGTGAACCAGCCGAGCGGCAGCCGCGCCAGCTTGGCGATGATGGATTGCCTGAGCGTATGGCCGAAGCCGGCATCGACCATGTGAAGCCACAGCATCAGCACCGCCGAAAGCGTCGCCGCCGCGCCATAGAGGACGACCGCCCAGATGATCAGCGGCGAAAGCGCATCCCAGCTTTTCTCTCCGCCAAGGAGGCGGCGGCCAAGCTCGGCCAGCAGCACCAGCGGCGCAAGCTGCATCAGCGAGATGATGGCCTGCAACAGGCCGGCGGCGCGCAGCTTCCAGCGCAGGGAATCGAGAAGCTCCTGTCCGCGCTGCGAGCGCCAGCGGGGCTTTGCAGGCGCGGCTTCGCGCGCGGCCACCGCCTCGGCCGGCGGCGGCGCGACGGGGGCCCGCTCGGGCTCGGCCACGCCGCTTTCCTTGCGCAGCCGCATGGCCTTGCCCCTGATCCAGTAGGCGGCATGCTTGATGTCGGTCAGTGGAAAGCCGTGGGTCTGGTTGAGCGTGGCGCGCAGCACCTTGATCGCGGCGTTTTCGGCGGCGACCCAGGCATACCAGTTCGACCAGTCGCGCACCGGAACCGCTTCGGCCAGCGCATTGGTGCCGGGCCCGGTCCAGATCACCCCGGCGCCCGGATGCGGCGTCACCGGAATATCGCGATCCTCGGGCAGATGCGCCTGAAGGATGACCACGATGTCGGCCTCCGGCGGCAGCACTTCGAGGATGGCGTTGATGGCCGGAAGGGCGGCAGGATCGCCCATCAGCAGATAGCCCTCCGGGTTTTCCGGCGGCTCGAACTTGTGGAACATGTAGTAGGAGGCCGCGATGGTGTCGCCGGGCTGCGCGGCTGCGGCCCAGGCCGAGGCCGGTCCCATGGGCTGGTGCAGCACGAAGTCGAAGCTCACCTCGCCCTTTTCAGCATCCGGCTCCACCAGCGTGTAGCCGCGCTGGTGGACCTTGTCCGGATCGTCCGGGTCCGGCGCCCACAGCCGCACGAAGGAGGCGGTGGGGGTCTCGCGGCCGTCGATCATGGTCGGGGCCGAAAAGCGGATGCGCCGGTAGCCGGGCGTCAGGTCCGTCACCGTCAGCACCGTCATGATGTGATCGGTGGCCCCGAGGGCCTTCATCATGGTCCGCTGGAAACGCGCGCTCATCGGCCACCCCGCGACAGGGCGACCGGGTTGCAGGAAGACATCATGTCACTTGCCCCGTGTGCGGATCGCGCGCCGTCACCAGCGCACGGAGGAGCCGATGCCGACCACCCGGCCACGGCCGAAATAGGCGGTGGTTCCGCTCTGGCCACCCGGCATCAGCGCCGGATAGGTGAAGGCGTAGGACAGCGGGCGCTCGTCGAGCAGATTGCGGCCGAAGGCGTAGATGCGGAAATTGTCCTTTTCCCAGCCGATCTCCGCATTGAGAATGTGATAGTCGTCCATCTTCGCGGCATTCTGGATGTCGGCATAGCGGGTGCCGACATACTGGTAGGTGCCGCTGAGCGTGATCTCGCCCGGCAGCCCCACCGCATCCGCCAGGAAGCGGTAGGAGAGCCCGACATTGGCGGAGAACCCCGGCACCTGCGGCACTTCGTTGCCCGGCAGCGCGCCAAGGCCCAGCGAAGTTGCCGACACATCGACGAGACGCGACCCGATCAGCGCACCGCCGACCGTCAGTTCCAGCCCCTCGGCCAGCGTGGCGTCGACATTGGCCTCGATGCCATAGCTTTCAAAATTCTGGTTGGTCATGAAGGGCAGGGAGGTGTTCGTATCAAATCCGACAACCTGCCCGTCCTTGACGTCGTTGTAGAAGATGGCGCCGCTGACGCGCAGCCTGTCGTTGATCTCGGCCTTGGTGCCGATCTCATAGGTCCATGACGTGGCCGGCAGGAAGGCCTCGGTAACCAGTCCGTAACCGGCATAGGAGGTGGTCTTCTCGAAACCGCCGGAGGAATAGCCGCGCGCCAGCGAGACATAGCTCATGGCCCGGTCGTTCCACTCATAGGACAGCGCCATGCGCCCGGTCACATAGGTGTCGCTGAATGTGTTGTCCTGCTGGAAGGCCGGCAGCGTGCCCGGAAAGCCGTTGGAGACATAGAGCGCGTCCAGCTTCTGGCGGTCGTGGGCCACGCGCAGCCCACCGGACAGATTGAAGCCCTGTCCCAGCGGCGCACTGGCATCGGCGAAGGCCGCCACCGTCTGGCTTTCGATGCGGTTGTCGAAAGTGCCGTTCATGGTCGGCGCATACATGCCGGCGTTCTGAATGCGGTAGCTGGTGTAGTCCGACCTGAAATAGCTGGCGCCGGCCACCCACTGGATCGTCGAGCCCTCATTCGAGTTGAGGCGCACCTCCTGATTGAAGACCCGCTCGCGGTCGTTCAGATCCACCTTCTCGGCGTTGTGGTCGTTGAAATAGGCCGGCGGCAGGCCGGTGATGCGGCTGAAGATGAAGGCGTCGGTGAAGTCGCCCTTGTTGTGGATCTTCACGTCCTGATAGCTGGTCGTAGAGGTGAGCGTGAACGGCTCGAATTCCTTGGCCACCTTGAGGGAGCCATTGGCGACCTGCTGGCGGTTGTCGGGGCGCACATCCGCGCCGCTCTCCGGGAAATTGGGGGATTCCAGCCACACGAAGGCGGAATTGTGCCGCGTTTCCTTCGAGAAGCCGCCGCTGAGGTCGATGGTGAGGGTATCGTCCGGCGTGTAGCGCACCGAGGCCTTGCCGGCCCCCAGCTGCGCGCCGCCCTCTTTCTGGCCGGTGATGGGGTTCGGCACGTCGCCATCGTAATTCTGGAAGCGCAGCGTGCCGCGCCCGGCCAGCACGTTTTCCAGCAGCCAGCCGCCGGTGGTGCCTTCGAGGAAGGCATGGCCGTCGGAGCCCAGCTCGCTGCTGAGAATGGTTTCGCGGGTGCCGTCAGCGGGCTTGCTGACGATGTTGATCGCACCGGCAAAGGCGTTGCGGCCGAAGGTGGTGCCCTGCGGCCCCTTCAGCACCTCGACCCGCTCCATGTCGAGGATGGGCGCGCCGATGCCCGACAGCGTGGTCGGCACGCCATCGACGGAGATGCCGATGACGCTGTCGAGCGAATTCATGGCCGTGCCCAGCGTGCTGAGGCCGCGCATGGTCATGTAGCTTTCGCCGAAGCGGCCGAAATCGAGGAAGTTCGTGCCAGGCGACTGGCGGGCGATTTCCGTGATCGGATCGAGCGTCGCAGGCGGCACGTTGCTCTGGTCGAGGATGGTGGTGGCGACGGGAAGCTTCGCATCGTCCTGCGGGCGCTTGGTGCCGGTGACCACGATCGGCGCAAGCACCAGAGGCGCATCGGCCGTTTGCGCGAAAGCCGTCTTCGCCGGCAAACCGGCGCCAAGCAGAGCCAGTGCGGTGGTGGAAATCAGACGCGTGCGCGTGATGGTGTTCATGCAGATGCCCCGGAGTTTGCGAACAGGGGCTATGAATACCGGCCGGCCTGTTCCTGATACCAGCACTCAACTTTCGCGAAACGCAGGCAAACATTCGCGAAACCCAATAGATCGGGTGGCGATCAGATCACATGCATGGAGCGCGCGGGCTGAAATTCCGCGCGCGGCGGATGGCCGAAATGCTTCCTGTAGGCGGCGCTGAAGGCCGAGGGCCGGGAAAAGCCGACCCGCCGCCCGGCTTCCGCGACAGACAGCCGGTGCTCCTGAAGCAGGACCTTGGCCATCATCAGCCGCTGCTCGCGCACATGGGCAAAAATGGTCTTGCCGAACACCGTCTTGAAGTTGGCCTGCAGGGAGGTGACGTTGATGCCGACCCGGCGCGACAGCTCCATGGTGGTGGGCGTGGCGACGAGATCGGCGTCGAGGATTTCGCGCGCATGCATCACCCGGTCATATTCGCGGCGGCCGAGCAGGGCGACAAGCCGGCGCTCATCCTTCAGCGCCTGCGCCGCCTCGATCACGAAGGCCAGCGCCTTGCTTTCCAGAAACAGTCTTTCGAGCTGCCCCGTATAGGGATGGTCGAGGCACAGTCTGGCGATTTCGGTGATCAGGGGCGAATGCGAGATGACGCCCGTGCGGAAGCCGCCCTCCATCAGTTCCCGCAGCGCCATCAACCCGTCGTCGGCAACGCCATCGGCAAACCGCTCGAAGAAGGAAGGCCGCAGCACGAAGCCGGCAGAGGTGAAATGCGCGCCCCGCCGGAGCGGCGTCGAATAGCGAAGCGGCGCGTTGAAACCCATCAGCGTCGCCTGCTGCGGATAGCGCACGAAGCGCCCGTAGCCTTCCACCATGGAGGTCACCGGCCCGCCGCTTAGAAGGATGCCACAGACCAGCGCCGGCTCCATCTCGACGGCAAAATTCTGGTTGCTGGCATAGGTCACGTCACTTGCGCTCAGCGTCAGGCCGGGCTGCACCTCCAGCGCCAGCAGCCTTCCCGTATAGATCGGCGTTTCCATGATCCGGGGGCCGACATCGACCGGCTCGACGCCCAGCGCAAGCTCGGCGCCGAGGCGCACGAGATCGTTGAGGGTCATTCCCTGCTCAGGGATGCGGTTGTCCATAAATCGCCATTTCTTGCATTCTCTCGCCCGTAATGGGGAATCCGACTGCAATATCAGCCGATTTACTACATAATATGATTAAAATAATCAAGTTTATATCGTGTCCGAAGGTATGGCGGCCGGGTGCTGTGTTGAAGGCGAGGCGTGAAACCAGTATTCGTCATGTCGACAACAGGTGGCGGCATGAGCGAGAAAACGGAGACATCACAGGCGGAGCGCAAGCGCGGAGAGGGGGTCAGGCGCGTCTATGAAATCCTGCGCGACGACATTCTCGACCTGAGGCTGGCGCCCGGCAGCCCCATCGACGAGGTGCAGCTTGCCGAGCGGCTTTCCATGTCGCGCACGCCGATCCGCGAGGCGCTGGTGCGGCTGGCGGCCGAAGGGCTGGTGACGACGCTGCCCAACCGCTCGACCGTGGTTTCCAGCATCGACTTCCTAAACCTGCACACCTTTTTCGACGCGCTGACGCTGATGTACCGCGTGACCACGCGGCTGGCCGCCGAATTCCGCACCGAGGACGATCTGGAGATCATCCGCGCGCGGCAAGCTGAGTTCACCCGCGCGGTCGAGGCGCATGATGCGCTGGCGATGATCGCCACCAACCGCGAATTCCATGCCGCGATCGCAGAGGCGGGGCGCAATCCCTATTACACCGGCCTGTTCTGTCGCCTGCTGGATGAGGGACGGCGCATTCTGCGCGTCTATTATTCGTCCTTCGACGACCATCTGCCCCGCCGCTATGTGGATGAGCACGAGGACATGATCGCGGCCATCGGGGCGCGCGACGTGGCCGAATCCGACCGGCTGGCCAGCGCCCATGCCGACCAGATCGTGCGCCAGATACAGGACATGATCGCCCGCGACCGCCGCAGGCCCGTAGCGCTGTAGCCAGCACTCCACCTCAGCCCGCCTTCACCGAAACGGCTTGCACCGATGCATTTTTGTACAGCGTAATTTCTTGTCGACAAATAAAATACAAATGATATTGTGGCAGCCATCCAATCCGGCATAGGGAGAAAACCCTCATGAATGCGCAGATCTTTTCCGGCTGCATGCCGGCGCTGATGACCCCCTGCACCCCCGACCGCAAACCCGATTTCGAGGCGCTGGTGCGCAAGGGCAGGGACCTGATCGCCACCGGCATGTCGGCCGTGGTCTATTGCGGCTCGATGGGCGACTGGCCGCTGCTGACCGACGCCGAGCGCATGGAGGGCGTGGAGCGTCTGGTGAAGGCGGGCGTGCCGGTCATCGTCGGCACAGGCGCGGTCAACACGGCAAGTGCTGCGGCCCATGCCGCCCACGCGCAGAAGGTGGGCGCCAGGGGCCTGATGGTCATTCCGCGCCTGTTGTCACGCGGGCCTTCGCCGGCCGCGCAGCGCAATCACTTCAAGGCGGTGCTGTCGGCAGCTCCCGACCTGCCGGCCGTGATCTACAACAGCCCCTACTATGGCTTCGCCACACGCGCCGATCTGTTCTTCGCGCTCAGGGCCGAGCATCCGAACCTCGTCGGCTTCAAGGAATTCGGCGGTGCCGCCGACATGACCTATGCCGCCGAAAACATCACCAGCGGCAGCGATGCGGTGACGCTGATGGTGGGCGTCGACACCTGCGTCTTCCACGGCTTCGTCAATTGCGGCGCCACCGGCGCCATCACCGGCATCGGCTGCGTGCTGCCGCGCGAGGTGCTGCATCTGGTGTCGCTGTGTCAGGCGGCGGCGAAGGGCGATGTCGGGGCGCGCCGGCTTGCGCAGGAACTGGAACAGGCGCTCGCCGTGCTCTCCGCCTATGACGAAGGCCCCGATCTGGTGCTTTATTTCAAGCACCTGATGGTGCTGAAAGGGAATCCGGAATACGAACTCCACTTCAACGAGAGCGATGCGCTGAGCGCCAGTCAGCGCGGCTTCGTGGAAACGCAGCTGAAGCTGTTCGACGACTGGTATGAGGGCTGGTCGAAGCAGTCCGGCCTTGCGGAGCGCAACGCCGCCTGAACCGGCATCACGGAAACTGCCAGAAAAAAAGCCCTCCGGCGGAGGGCTTTTTTATCGGCATCAGGCTACGGCATCGAGCCCCAGCGCTTCCAGCCGGTTGAGCTGCGCGGCCTCGGCGGCGGTGAGGGTGATGCCCTCTGACAAGGTGCGCTTCCTCGCCGCGAAGCGGCGCTGCGAAGGCAGGCGCGCGCCCTGTCCGGCGATGGCCTCCAGCAACACCTCGGCGCGGGCGAACGGATCGCCCGGACGCCCGGCGGCAAAACGCTGCGGGCTCATGGCGATGATCAGTTCGCCGTGACGCGGGGCAAGCGTGGTGGTGCCTAGAAAATCAAGCGCCTCGCTGCTGGTGAAATCGCCGATCATGGTGCCGGCCAGCAATTCGATCATGGTCGAGATGGCAGAGCCCTTGTGGCCGCCGAAGGGCAGCATGGCGCCGGCCAGCGCAGCCTCCGGATCGGTGGTCGGCCTGCCCTCGCTGTCGACCGCCCATCCTTCGGGCAGTTGCCGGCCTTCACGCCGGTACAGCTCGATCTCGCCGCGCGCGGCCACACTGGTGGCGAAGTCGAACACATAGGGCTGGGCCGGATCGACGCGCGGCCATCCGAAGGCGAACGGGTTGGTGCCAAGCAAAGGTTCCTTGCCGCCGGAAGGCGCGACCGTGGCATAGCTCGGGCACATGGCGATCGCCGCCACACCCAGCGCGGCGAGCCTTTCCACCTCCGGCCACAGGGCCGAGAAATGCGTGCAATCGTTGATGACGAGCGCTGCGATGCCGAGCTTCTTAGCGCGTTCGGCAAGGACCGGCGCGCCCAGTTCGAAGCCGGCGCAGGAATAGCCGCCGCCGGCCTCGACGCGCACCACCGCCGATCCGTCGTCGCGCAGCACGGGCTTGACGTCGGGCACCACCTTGCCGGCCTTCACCGTGCGCAGGCAGCCCTCGATGCGGTAGACACCGTGCGACTTGCAGCCATCCCGCTCGCCCGCAACGATCACCGCGCCAAGCGTGGAAGCGTGATCCTGCGAAAGCCCGGCCTTGCGGAAAATGGTCTCCACCCGGCCTTTCAGTGCCTCGACGCTCAGATTCACGCTTTCACCCATTTTGACGTCTTTCTTATCAGTAACTGGCTTTCGACGATTCCTGCGTCGTCCCTATCATGATCGCAACCGCGCGGCCACCGACAGGTCCTTCTCCTGCCGGCATATTCCGGGAGATTGTTCGGTCCCGGAATGTGCGTTCAGCCGGCGGCCTGCGCTTTTGCGAGGCGGTCAAGCAGCGCTTCCAGATCGATCGCCTGGCAGGCGCGGTCGAGCTCTTCGGCAAGTGCCACCGCCACCGCCTTGCCGGACCCGGTTTCGATCTCGGCCCAGTTGATGTGGGTCGGGGCCTCGATCCCGCTGTCGATGCCGATATCGGCATAGAGCGCGTTGATCGCGGCTGCGGCAGTGACATGATCGAGATCGGCAAACAGCGCCATATGGGCCAGAACCGCATGTTCGCCCGGCCGTCCGCGCCCCAGATTGCGCCAGCGCTGCGCCGTTCCGGCGAGCTTGCGGGTGCCGACGACGATGTTGTAGATGCCGTCGCACATGGTGCCGGGGATGGAGCGGAACGCACCCTCGATGCCCCTTGCGCGCAGCATGGCCATGACCGGCTCGCACAGCACCCGGTAGCTGGTTCCGATGCGTTCGCGCACCTGCGGCCCGATCGAAAACACCATGGACAGGTTGACCACGCCAGCACCCTGAACCACGGCCCCGCCGCCCGTATCGCGCACATGAACGGGAAAGCCGCGCGCGGCGGAGGCGGCGACGGCTTCCCCGAAGCCGGGGCGAACCGTGTGGCTGCGCGGCACGACGATGCAGGTTCCGGTCTGCCACAGCGACCAGACCATGCCGGGGCTGCCATCCGCCGCGGCCAGCATGGCCCGCTCATGCGCAAGCGCCTCATCATATTGCATTTCGGGCAACAGGGCGGGGGTGGAAACGTCCGCCCCTTTCTCCGACCCGGTGTCAGCCCCCGTGTCAGCCACCGTGTCCACCCCCGGCGGTGAGCCCGCAATCCGCGCCTGCGTCATCATTCCCTGCTGCCATCCTGATCGCGTCAGACAGGCACAAACGCTGCTTATCCTGCAGCGTCAACCACCTGACAGTCGAAAATGGCAGCGCGCCGGGCAATCTTCAACAGGCCCGGATTCACCGAGCCCGGCCGCGCCTGTCAGAATTTGGCGCTCAGCGAGGCCCAGAAGGTGCGGCCCGGTCCCGGAATATTGGCCAGCCCCAGCGGGTCGACGTAGTGAACGTCTCCCACATTGTCGATCCTGAAATCGGCCTTCAGGCTTTCGCTGATTTCATAGGAGGCGAAAACATCGACCAGCACATAGGGCCGCCAGTCCACCGGCACGATGAAGGGTGCAGCGCCCTGCGCCGTCGGCTGATCCGCCCTGATGGTGCGCGGCCCCACATGCGTCGCCCGCGCTCCCAGCGTCAGTGCATCGTCGAGGAATTTATGCGATGCCGTCAGCGAGGTCGTGTATTTCGGCGGCACATGGTTGGTTGCATAGTCGCCATACAGCGAACTCCTCTGGCAGACCCCCGATTCCGGGCAGAATGCCATGTCGGTGTAATAGGAGGCGCCCAGTTCGAACTTCAGGCCCCCGAGCGCATAGTGCCCGGAGAACTCGATGCCCTCGAACTTCGCCCGGGCGATATTGCCCACGGCCGGCCCGTCATAATTGGTGCCGAAACTCGTGGTCACATTGACGATGCGCCGGGCGATATAGTCATCGACGTCATTGTGAAACCAGCCCAGTTTCAGCTTCAGATCGTCATCGGCAAACAACACGTCGCCGGCCTGATAATTGACGCCGACATCCCAGTTGTGGGCACGCTCCGGCCGCACACCGGGGGCGACGAAGGTCGCAGCCAGCGCCGAAGATTCCGCCAGCGCCGGCATGCGCAGTGCTTCCGAATAGCGGGCGAAAAGCTGGAGGCCCTCAACCGGCTCGACCGAAACGCCGAGGGTCGGGCTGATGCCGCTGGCGCTTCTTCCCCGCTGCTGCCCGGCGAAGGAATTGGCAACGCTGTCTTCCTTCGTGCTGCGGTCGCGCGCCGAGAAATCCTGATAGCGCAGGCTGCCGTCGATGGTCAGCCAGTCCAGCGGCTTCCAGTTTGCGTTCATGAAGCCCTGCCATTCGTGGCGGACGCCGTTGGGCGGCAGGAATTCCTCCAGCACGCGGCTGAGTTCCGTGGGTCTGGTGTCTTCGTGAAGATAGGACAGCCCATAGTTCAGCGATATGTCTCCTAAAGCCGTTCCAAATCGCGAGGTGTTGGAGACATCGGCCCCCCACTGCCGCGTATCGGTGCCGACGAGAACGCGTGTCTTGAGCGGATCGGGCAACCCCATCTGGATCACCGTCCGGCTGCTGGCAGAGGTGGGATTGCGGATATCGAGCGAGGTCAGCCACAGGCCCGAGCGCAGATCTATCAGATCGTTGTCACCCGGGTTCCAGCGATGCCGGGCCGAATAGCGGTCCACGTCTGCGGTGGAGGTCCAGCGCTGCGTGGCCTGCACGGCCGTCAGGCTGGAGAGGATGGAGGCGCGGATATCACCGTGATCGCTCCGGAATCCCGTGTGGGACAGTTCCAGGGAATGATCTTCAAGCAGATCGAACTTTGCCTTCAGCAGCCATGAATCGGTGTCGCTGGAGGTGTTGAGCACCTTCTCGCCGCCCCGGTAGAGCGAAACGCCGGTGTTCTCGTAATAGCTGGGATAGTTCGTGCAGGACAGAAAACCGCCGCCGAAATCCCGGCAGACCGAGCGGGGGCCGACATCCTCCGAGCTTGCGGCGGAAGGGCCGTTTCGGCCGGCGTGATAATTGCCGTTGCGCCGTCCGGCATAGGCCGCGACGAATTCGTAGCCTTCTCCGCGCGCCGCGCCGGCGATGCTGCCAAAGCCGCGTGTCGGCTCCAGCAGGGCCGGGCGCCCCATATCGGCAGGCCCCAGAACGCTTCCGGGCCTCGACCGCGAAAAGAACATCCCGCCCACCGTGTTCAGTGCCGGCACGCCGGAACTGTTGCTGCCAAAGCCGCCTTTCAGGCGCACGCCATAATTGCGGCCATCCAGAAGAATGTCGGAGGCCTTGAGGGTTTCCATGCTGACGGAACCGGCAATGCCGCCATAGGCGCCGGTGCCCGGACCTTTCTGGATGCTGATCCCGCCGATCAGGTCCGGATCGATATAGGAGCGGTTACCGACGCCCTGATAGCCCTGATAGACGGTTGCCGAGGAAAGGCTGCCATCGACGCTGACCGGCACCCGCCCCATTCCCTGCATGCCTCTTATGTTGACATCTATGGCGCTGCCATTGCGCGCTTCACCCGACAGGACGCCCGGAGTGCCGGTGAACATGTCGGACGGGGTGGTTCCCCGGAACCGCTCGATCCGCTCGCCGCTGATGTACGCCGTTGGCGCCGGCGTGCTGAAGGGCGCATCGGCCGGGCTGGCGTTCTGCAAGCCACTCACATTGATGGTTCCAAGAACCACGGCGCCGCTGGCATCGAGCGGCGCACTCGATGCCGAAGCGGGATCGGAGATGGTCACCGTGCCGGCATCGGTGAACTGATAGACGAGGCCGCTGCCGGCCAGCAGCCGCGACAGCGCCTGTTCGCGGCTGAAGGTGCCGGAAAGGGCAGGGCTCGTCTTGCCGGCCACAAGCTGCGAGGGAAACAGAAGCCGGATCCCGGCCTTGTCGGCAAAGGCGGTCAGGGCCGAACCCAGATTCTGGGCGCGGATGTTCAGCGACAGGGTTTGCGTGCCCTGCGCGTGCACAGCCGTGACCGGCCCGGTCCCGGTCATCGTCGTCAGGGCAACGGAGCCCAGCAGGGCTGCCCTCATCAGAAATCGTGAAAAAGAAACTCCGTTCGCCGTAACCGCCGCTTCGCGCATGCCCCATCCGCCTGTCTTGCAATCCTGAAAACGAGGAGGGCGTGGCTGGCGCTTTGTGACGTGATCTTGGCTGGCCCTCACATCAAGGACGAAACGGGGGCGGCGGTTCTGCACCGGCTTTTTCAAATAAGATGACGCTTTCTGTCATCTTATTGAAAATGCATCGCTATATTTTCATCCGGTCACGCGGCGACGCGCTTCAAAGACCGGCGGCCGGACCCTGCGGCCAGACGATCGTGACCTCGACGTGATCGAGCACGCCGCGCACCGGAGCATTGGGTTTGCGCACCGTGATGCGGGCGCGCATGATCTGCGGGAACACCTCGCAAAGGGTGCGGCTGATGTCGAGGGCCAGCGTTTCGATGAGGAAGCGGCGGCGGCCGGTGACGATCTTCTCGATCTCCGCGAAGGCAAGCCCATAGTCCACGGTCGCCTCGATGCAATCCTCCTCGATCCCCACAGAGGGCCGCACATCCAGCTCGGCATCGACATAGAACCGCTGGCCGAGCCGCTCTTCCTCATCGAGCAGGCCGTGGCGGGCGAAGAACGCGCAGTTCTTCATCGTGATCCTGTAGGTCGTGCCGGTGGTGTTGCGGCGGAAAATCCGGCCTCCGGGAGCGGACGTGCCGGCAATGGCGGGGTCGAGAAGCAGTTCGTCAGTGCTCATGGGAGCCTCATTCATCTGTCACGATTGCATCCATGGGAATGTCCAGGGAATGCGGATGGATGGTCGCAAGTCTTGCTCCGGCATAGCCGACCCCGAGCTTGAGGGGCCGCTTGCTCATCGCCGCCAGAGTGCGGTCATAAAACCCGCCGCCATAGCCGAGCCGGTAATTGGCGCTGTCGAAGCCGACGACCGGGGAGACGACGATATCGGGTTCGACCACCCGCCCGCCGGACGGAACCAGAATGTTCCACACCCCGCGCTCCAGCGGCTCGCCGGGCGCCCACAGCCGGAATTCCAGAGGCTGCGCCTTGGCGATCACCACCGGCAGCGCGATCCGGCCGCCTGCGGCAATGACCTTCTCAGACCATTGGCGCAGATCCGGCTCGCCCCGGAACGGCCAGTAGAGCGAGACGATGCGCCCCTGCGGAGCGCCGATCAGACGGTCGAGCCCTTCCGCGATCGTCCGGGTTCTGGCGGTGCGTTCGTCCGCGCTCATGGCAAGGCGCTGCTCGATCAGACGCTTGCGCTCCGCCACGCGCCACTGCGAAACTTCCCTGGAAAGTTCCGAGGGTGGCCCGTCAGGCCGGTCTGGTGTCGGATTGGAGCCCTCTCCAGCCATCGCCTCTCCTCATGCTTCTCCCTGATCTCCGTCTTCAGACCCTGAAGCGTGTCGCGATCCTCCAGATCGCTCCCTACGCTTTAAGCTCTTGTTTGCACGCCTGTCGTTTCCCCGAAACCGGTTCCCACTTTCGGGCGACATGCTCTAGCTCAGGACCTTGGCCTTTCCTTCTTCGGATCGTAATGCGCGAATGCGACAATTTTTGCCGGAAGGCGCTTTTGATGCCCGTCGAGCTTGCCGATTTCGACTTCGGTGCCGACGGCGGCGTGGGTGGCGTCGACCCTTGCCAGCGCGATGTTCTTCTTCAGAAGCGGCGAGCGCGTCGAAGAGGTGACCTCGCCGATCTGGGCGCGCCCGATATGGATGCAGTCGCCATGGCCGACGGCGACATTGCTGTCGATATCGAGGCCGACCAGCTTGCGCACCGGATGCTCCTTGCGCCGGATCAGCGCCTCGCGGCCGATGAAGTCGTCGGTCTTCGACTTGAGCGGCACGGTGAAACCGATGCCCGCCTCGAACGGATCGGTCTGGTCGGAAAATTCGTAGCCGGCGAAGATCAGGCCGGCTTCGATGCGCAGCATGTCGAGCGCCAGCAGGCCCATCGGCTTCAGGCCGTGCGGCTGGCCCGCCTCCCAGATCGCATCGAAAACGGCACCCGCATCGCGCGGATGGCACCACACCTCATAGCCGAGCTCGCCCGTATAGCCCGTGCGCGACACCACGACCGGCGGTCCGTTCTCGCCGCCGATGCGGCCGATGGTGAAACGGAACCACTCCACCTCTTCGAGCTTCGGCTGGTGCGGCGGGGTCCAGATCACCTCTTTCAGGATGGCGCGGCTGTTGGGGCCCTGCACGGCAACGTTGTGCATCTGGTCGGTCGAGGAGCGCACCATCACCTTGAGGCCCAGCTTTTCAGCAACTTCACGCAGCCACACGCCCGAATAGTCGTCGCCGCCGATCCAGCGGAAATTGTCGAGCCCCAGACGCAGCAGCGTGCCGTCGTCGATCATGCCGCCATGCTCGTAGCACATGGCGGTGTAGACCACCTGTCCGACGCCGAGCTTCTTGACGTCGCGGGTGAGCGTGTACTGCAGCAGCGCTTCCGCATCCGGGCCGGTCACCTCGAACTTGCGCAGCGCCGAGAGGTCCATGATCACCGCCTTCTGGCGGCAGGCCCAGTATTCCTCGATCGGCCCTTCCCTGGCGAAGGAATTGGCGAGCCAGTAGCCCTTGTACTCCACGAAATTGCGGGTGTGCTGGGCAAAGCGCGAATGGAAGGCAGTTTCTGTTGTCATTTTCGGCTCGGAATCCGGAGTTACGCGGCGGGCGATGGCACGTGAGAACCTGTTCTTGTCGGAATAGGTGCGCACATGAATGTCGGAGAGGTTCCAGCCATTGGCCGGAGAGGTATCGTCAGGACAGGCCGACGACACGCACACGATGTCGGTCAGCGCGCGCAGCAGCACATAGTCGCCGGGCCGCGACCACGGCTCGTCGGAAAACATCACCCCATGGGCATCGACGCCGGTGTTGAAGAAGAAGTTCGCCGCCATCCAGCCGGCGCGGGGGCGAACGCCCTTGTCGGCCAGCGCGCGATTGAAATTCTCCGAGCAGTTGGCATGGCCGGGATAGCCGATGTCGTCGTAATATTTGGCATAGCAGGCCAGCGCGAAGGCGTCGTGGCGGCCGCAGGTGTCCTGCACCACTTCCACCAGCGGCTCAAAGTCCTGATCGTAATATTTGGCGTGCAGGCCGGGCATGGCATAGGCATGGCCGAGCACCGAGCGGGTGGCGGTGACGTCGAGGGGATTGTCGATGCCCTTGTCGAGCTTGCGCGCCGAGAAGCACTGGAAGTCGGTGCACTGGCGCCCGTCGACATCGATGATCTGGATGAACTCGCCGGCGCGCACGAAGAAGGACTGCGCGGTCGCCGACTTTACCCTGAGATCAAGCACCGGATCGGCCAGCGGCTCGGGCAGTTCGGCACCCTTGACCTTTTTCTGCACGCGCGCGCGGCGCACCAGAACCTGAATGGGCGTGACCGTGTCATGGCCGTCGATGGCCATCGGCCCGCCGGGGGCCGCAACCACAAGGCTGCCGTCACGGGTAATGGTGAAGGCCTCTTCGTCGCCGGCCGGGCTGTCCTCGCCGAAAATGCGCACGGCCTGCGCGGTCGCCAGATCGATCTTGCGCCGGGCGAGGCCGGCGCGGAAGGCGTTCAGGCTTTCATTGTCGCCCGTAAGCAGAGCCTGAAGGCCGGAGGCACTGGAATTGGACTTCGTGCCCAGAATGGAGGCATCGGTGCGGCCCGAGGCATCGGCGGCGACCAGTTCGCAGGCCTGCCCGCCTTCCATATCGCGCACCGTGACGACATCTCCGGCCTCCACGGACACGAAAATCGCGCCGGCGCCCCGCACTTCGTATCGCTCGGTGCCGGCAGGAAGCGCAAGGCCAGAAGGAAGCCGGATTCCGCTCGGACGAGGCGGACCCGGAACGACGTCCGGATAGACTGTTTCCTGCAAGTTTGCCTCCCAGCGAATTTTCTTGCTTGTCAACTTTATTAAATCAGAAGAATAATCCACGCGGAACTGCATGGCAAGTCCGGAACGTTTGCGGCTGCCGCTTTTCCTGCCAGGAATAAACGAATGTCACACAATGCATTGACAGCAGGATGAAACCAAATACCATACTGATGGTGAAATAATTTTCGTCCAAGAAAACAATATGGGGAGGACGCGAATGAACAGGAGGGTCGCCGTCATCGGCGCCGGGCCGTCTGGCCTTGCACAATTGCGGGCATTTCAATCGGCAGCGAGCAACGGAGCTGAAATCCCGGAAATTGTCTGTTTCGAGAAACAGGCAAACTGGGGCGGGCTGTGGAACTACACCTGGCGCACCGGCCTCGACCAGTATGGCGAACCCGTTCACGGCTCCATGTACCGCTATCTCTGGTCGAACGGCCCCAAGGAAGGCCTTGAGTTTGCCGACTATTCATTCGAGGAGCATTTCGGCAAGCAGATCGCATCCTATCCGCCGCGCGCGGTTCTGTTCGACTATATCGAAGGGCGCGTGAACAAAGCCGGTGTGCGCGACTGGATCCGCTTCGAAAACGTGGTGCGTCTGGTGGAGTGGAACCCGGACACCAGAAAATTCACGGTGACGGTTCAGGACCTGCCGAACGACCATTGCTATTCGGAAGAATTCGACAATGTCGTCGTCGCCTCGGGCCACTTCTCGACGCCAAACGTTCCCGAATTCCCCGGCTTCGACCGCTTCAACGGCCGCATCCTGCATGCCCATGACTTCCGCGACGCACGCGAATTCGCCGGCAAGGACATCCTGCTCATCGGCACCAGCTATTCGGCCGAGGACATCGGCTCGCAGTGCTGGAAATACGGCGCGAAATCCATCACCAACTGCTACCGCACCAAACCGATGGGGTTCGACTGGCCGGACAACTGGGAAGAAAAGCCGCTGCTGGAGAAGGTGCACATCAACACAGCAACCTTCAGGGACGGTTCGACGAAACACATCGACACCATCATCCTGTGCACCGGCTACAAGCACCATTTCCCGTTCCTGCCGGACGATCTGCGCCTGAGGACGGCCAACCGGCTGGCGACCGCCGATCTCTACAAGGGCGTCGCCTATGTCCACAATCCGGCGCTGTTCTACATCGGCATGCAGGACCAGTGGTTCACCTTCAACATGTTCGATGCCCAGGCCTGGTGGGCGCGCGACGTCATGATGGGGCGCATCGGCCTGCCCGCGAGCAAGGATGAAATGGTCGCCGATGTCGAGGCGCGCGTTGCCGCCGAAGATGCCGGCAAGGACGACTACGACGCGATCCGCTATCAGGGCGAATACGTCAAGGAACTGATCGCCGAGACCGACTATCCGAGTTTCGACGTCGACGGGGCCAACGAAGCCTTCTTCGAATGGAAGAAGCACAAGAAGAAGAACATCATGGAGTTCCGCAACAACTCCTATTGTTCCGTCATCACCGGCACCATGGCTCCGCCGCACCACACACCGTGGAAAGACGCACTCGACGATTCACTTGAAGCCTATCTGGGAACGGAGGCCACGCCCGCCGCAGCAGAATAAAATCGGGGCATGCCGGCGAATGGGAAAACCCACGCTGGCATGCATTTAACGACAGTAACCAATGGGAGGGTCCACTGTCCGACGAACCTATTCTCGAACTGCGCAATGTCATAAGGAAGTTCGGAGGGCTTACAGCCGTCAACGACCTGTCCTTTTCCGTAAAGCGCAACAGCATTCACGGACTGATCGGCCCCAACGGGGCCGGTAAAACCACGACGTTCAGCCTCATCAGCGGCTATTACCGGCCAACGAGCGGCAGGATCCTGTATCAGGGTGAGGACATTTCCGGGCTGAAGACCAGCCGGCTGGCTCAGCGCGGCCTGATCAGGACGTTTCAGGGGACCACCCTGTTTCATGAGTTCAGCGTCATCGACAATGTGCGGGTCGGCTGTCATCGCAGCGCCGGCGCCGGCTTCTTCTCGCGCATAACGGGCGCGGATGCCCCGACCGAGAGGGAAGCCGACCGCAAGGCGCATGAAGCGCTGGAGCTGTTCGACCTCGGCGCGCTGGCCAATGAGCCGGCCTCCAGCCTGCCGCACGGCCACCAGCGGGCGCTGGGCATGGCGGTGGCGCTGGCCGCCGATCCGACGCTGATCCTTCTGGACGAGCCGTTCACCGGCATGAACCCGGAGGAAACACGGCGGATGATGGAGCATGTGCGGCGCATCCGCGCCGAGCGCGACATCACCATCATGCTGGTCGAGCACGACATGCAGGCCGTCATGGGCCTTTGCGAGCGCATCACCGTCATGAATTTCGGCCAGTTCCTGACCGAAGGCGCTCCACAGGAAGTGGCCAACGACCCGCGCGTCATCGAAGCTTATCTGGGGCGTAACGAAGATGCTGCTTGAAGTCCGCAATCTCCACGTCCACTACCAGAAGGTGGCGGCCCTGAAAGGCATCAGCCTTCAGGTCCCTTCCGGCGGCATTGTCACCATTATCGGCGCCAATGGCGCCGGCAAGAGCACCACCTTGCGCAGCATTTCGGGCCTTGCCCGGCCTTCCGGTGGAGAAATCCATTTCGAGGGCGAGCGCATCGACACCATGCCGGCCGAAAAGATCGTGGCGCGCGGCATTGCCCATGTGCCGGAAGGCCGCCGGATTTTCCCCGACCTCACCGTCGAGGAAAATCTGCGCATCGGCGCCTTCCTGCGCAAGGACACGGCAAAGATCGAACGCGACATCGAAGACATCTTCGAGCGCTTTCCGCGCCTGAAGGAGCGGCGCACGCAATGGGCCCGCACCCTTTCCGGCGGCGAACAGCAGATGGTCGCCATCGGACGGGCGCTGATGTCGGGACCGAAGCTGCTTCTGCTCGACGAGCCCTCCATGGGCCTGTCGCCGGTGATGGTGCAGGAAATGGCGCGCATCGTTTCCGACATTGCCGAGACCGGCGTGCCGGTGGTGCTGGTGGAACAGAATGCGGGTCTCGCGCTGCGGCTCGCCTCCTATGCCTATGTGCTCGAAATCGGCACGGTGGCCGTGGAGGGCGCTGCGACCGACCTGAAGACCAACGACCATGTGCGGAGGGCCTATCTCGGTGCATGAGACCCGGACCCTGGCCGAACTCGTCACCGCCGGCTGGAGCGAAGCCGATCTGCAATGGGAAAAACTGTCGGAAGCCGCCCTTGCCGCTCTGGCCGAGGGACAGGTGGAGCCGGCGCGCGAACTCTATGCGCAGGCGCTGCGTGTGGCGCGCACGGAATTTCCGCCAAACGACCCGAGGCTCGCCGCCAGCCTGAGCAATCAGGCCGTCGTGCAGCCCGTGTCCAGCGGCCGGATCGAGGCGTCGGCCGCGCAGGCCTGGGCTTCATGCGGCCGCTGGATCGATACGATGACCGCGCCGCGCACGGCGCGCTCCTCGCTCTTTCATCTGCGCATGGAGCGCCTGCACCGGCCCGCCTACGAAGAGCGCTGGCGCATGAAGGCCCGCGACATGCTTGAAACCCTGCGCCGCGACCATGGCGCGATGGACAGCCTCGAACTGCTCGACCGCGACGCAGCGGCACAACGTCTTCTGCAATGGGATCGTGAACGCCCCACAGGGATGAGCGACCCACGAAAGTTCATGGCAGCGATGATCCTGCTCGGCTTCCGCCGCAAGGCGCAAGGCGCGGGCATGGAGCAAGTGCATACCCAGGCGCATACCGGGGCAAACAGCCTCCAATAAACAAGAGTGAATTCTGACAGGGGAACAGGGTGCGCGATCCAATCGCGCGCCAGCATGCCCGGCTCTGCCCGTTTTCCGGGCATGAGCCGGATTCTAACGCGGTAGCTATTTTTCAGAACGCAAAGCGGAGGAGACTGCAATGAAGCCTGCATCGAGCATCACACTGAACAGACGAACCTTGCTGACCGGCGCGGCCAGCGCCGCGCTGCTGCCCGTGGTGGGCATGCCGAAAGCCAGCTTCGCACAGGACAACGTCGTCAAAATCGGCTTTCTCGCCCCGCTGACGGGCGCCGTGGCGGCATGGGGCAAGCCCGGCCTCGACGGCTGCAGGATCTGGGCCGACTGGGTCAACGAAGCCGGCGGCATCGAGGTCGGCGGACAATCCTACAAGGTCGAGCTCGTCTCCTATGACGATGAGGACGACGCCGGCAAGGCGCGCACCGGCGCAACGCAGCTCATCCGCGAGAACGACGTCAAGTTCATCATGATGCTGGGCGGCAATTCGTGGCCGGGCGTTGAGGAAATAGCAGCACGGCAGGGCATGATGGTGTCGACCCTGCTGCCGAGCGACCTGACGCCCGACACCGAAACGCTGATCGCGCCCTGCGAGGTGCATCCGATCTACAACGTCACCGGCGTCGACTGGCTGGCGGCCAACCGGCCGGAGCTGAAGACGGCGGTGGTCTGTGCGCAGGACGATGCGCTGGGCAAGCCTTCGGTCGCCACCTATCTCGCCGCCTTCGAGGCCGCCGGCATCCAGATGGCGAGCCCGCCCTTGTTCTTCGATCCGGCCACCACCGATTTCGCACCGGTGATGACCCAGCTTCTGGCCAACAATCCCGACATATTGTGCCTCGACACCTGTTATGCCGACTATGTCCAGCCGCTGTGCGAGCAGGCCTTCCAGCAGGGCTACAAGGGACAGATCATCTCCTGCACGCTCGATTTCTACCAGCGCATCGTGGAGCGCACCTCGAAGGAGTTCATGGAAGGCGTCATCTTCCAGTTCCCCGATTTCGATGATCAGGCACTGAACGATCCGCGCATCAACTTCAGGAAGCCGAACGAGTTCTATGCCGAATATGTGAAGCGCTATGGCGCCAACGAATGGTCGGCGGTGTCGTGGGAATACTCCTCGATCCTCGATCTGTGGGCGGACGCCGCCCAGCGCGCCGGCAGCATCGAGCCCGATGCGGTACTGGCCGCCATGCAGGATGGCGGCACCGGCAAGCACGCCTTCGGCGAGGCGCGCTGGTGGGGCAAGGAGCTGTTCGGCATCGATAACGCGCTCGTCGGAGACTGGCCGGTCGTGGTGATCCGCGACGGCAAGGCGACGATCGCCGAATTCCGTTCGATCCCGGACTGGTGGGACAAGAACAGCGAATTGCTGCTGAAGCACATGTCCGATCTCGGCCTGTTGTGGAACCAGCGGACCTGAGGGCTGAGCCGGGCCGCGCGCCGGCCCGGCAGCCTCTCACCTGAAACCGAATTACAGAACAGGATACACTATGCCGGATTTCCTCCTGCAGACCGTGTTCAACGCCTCTTACGCCGCAAGCTACATGGCTCTGGTCGCCGTCGGGCTGGTGCTCATCTTCGGCGTCATGGGCGTCATCAACTTCGCGCATGGCGAGCTTTACATGGCAGGTGCCTATGCCATCGTCTTCTTCTATGCCTGGCTTGGCCTGCCCTTCGTGGTGGCCGTGGGGCTTGGGCTGTGCTTCGCCGGCTGTCTGGGCGTGCTGATGGAGCTTGCGCTGTTTCGGCCGCTGCGAACCAATCCGCTCGGCGGGCTCATCGCCTCGATAGGCTTCCTGCTCATCCTGCAAACACTTGCCGTGCTCGGCTTCGGCCTGCGCAACCAGACCGTGCCGCCAGTATCGCAGGGACGCCTCACCATCGGCGGCGCGATCCTGACCTATGAGCGGCTCTATGTGATCATCGCGACCGTAGTGCTGCTGGCCGTGCTGTGGCTGTTTCTCAGGCGCAGCAAGTTCGGCTGGGCGCTCCGGGCCTGCGCGCAGGATCGCGAGGCGGCCGCTCTTCAAGGCATTTCGATCAACCAGACGGCGCGCTACGCCATGTTCATCGGCGCGGCCCTTGCCGGTGTCGCGGGCGCCATGACCGCGCCGCTGGTCGCGCCCTCCCCCTTCATGGGCCACGGCATCATCGTCACCGCCTTCATCATCATCATCGTGGGCGGCATCGGCAGTCTGGAAGGCGCGGTGCTGGCCGCGGTGCTCTATGCCTTCGTCCACACCTTCGTCACGACCTTCTTCGATGGCGTCATCGCCAACATCGTCGGCCTGTTGCTGATGCTGGCCGTGCTCGTCGTCAAGCCGCAGGGTCTTTTTGGAGTGCGCGAACGTGCCTGAGAAAAACACCATCGGAGCCGCCGGCATCGCCGGCATCCTGATCCTTGCGGCCCTGCTCATCGCGGCCCCGCATGTAGTCAGCTTCTCGCAGCAGGAACTGCTCGTGCTGCTCACCATCAACGTGCTCGTGGTGGCGAGCTACAGGCTGCAGACGCTGACCGGCGAGTGGTCGCTGGCGCATGTGGTGATGATGGGCTCAGGCGCCTATGCCAGCGCGCTGTTCGCCAAGAGCTTTGGCTTTCCGGTGCCGCTGGCGATGATCGGCGGTGCCATCGTCGCCGGGCTGGTCGCAGCACTGATGAGCTTTCCGCTGTTTCGCATGAAGGGGTTTTACTTCCTCATCGGCTCCTTCGCGGCCGGCGAGATCCTGCGGCTGATCTGGAAGCGCTTCACCAACCCGTTCGGCGGGCCGAAGGGCATCCAGCGCATTCCGGGGTTTCCCGAGATCGACCTCGGCTTCATCCGCATCGATTTCTACGATCCCGCCAACTACTACTATCTGGTGCTGGCGGTGGTGCTGGTGTCGCTGTGGGTTCTCTACCGGATCGAGAAATCGCGCATCGGGCTGACCTTCCATGCCATCCACTGGCAGGACAAGCTGTCGGAATCGGTCGGCGTCGACGCCTTCCGCTACCGCATGCTGGCCTTCGTCGTCGCCGCCTTCTTCGCGGGCCTCGCCGGCGCGCTCTATGCGCATTACCTCAGCACCGTCAATCCGAACCAGTTCGACGTCAACACCATGGTCTATGTGCTGATCTGGACCATCGTGGGCGGCACCACCCGCTGGTATGGCCCGATCCTGGGCGTGGTGACGCTGACCATCATCGATGAGGTCATCCTGCGCGGCATCGGCGCCGATCAGGTTCGGCCCCTGCTCTATGGCGGCATCCTGATCCTCGCTATCCTGTTCCTGCCCAACGGGCTGGAAAGCCTCGTCATGCGGGCCTCCGACGCCCTGCGCCGCAATCGCGGACAGGCAACATCGGGGGCCATGGTGCGCGAGTAAGACAGGGTCTGTCAAAGGGTTCCGGGCACCCCTGCCCCGCAAACAAAAACCCGGCCGGATGATCCGGCCGGGTTTTTCGACGTCCTCAGGCTGTCATCTCATGCGAGGGAGTTGACGACCTTTTCGGTGATCTCGATGGTGCGGTCGATGTCGGCGTCGGTGTGGGCCAGCGAGATCGAGCCCTGCTTGGTGACGACGGGGAAGTGGAACACGCCATTGTCGATCAGCGCACGGCGATAGGCGATGTCGCGTTCCATGTCGTTGTTCATCACCACATCGCGCCAGTTCACCGGCGCATGGTCCATGAAATAGACGGCAAAGGCCGAGCCCTGACGCACGATGGTCGTCGGGTAGTTGCGCTTTTCGAAGATGCTCTTCAGGCCCGCCTCAAGCCGCGCGCCCAGACGCTCCAGACCGCCATAGACCTCCGTCTCCCGGGTCTTCAGCCGCGTCAGGCAGGCCAGCGCCGCCGCCACGTTGACCGGATGGCCGTTGTAGGTGCCGGCAACCGAAACCCGCTTCTTCGGATCGGGATGCGCGCACAGGCTCATGATCTCGCGCCTGCCGCCAATGACGCCCATCGGGTAGCCATTGGCCACCGCCTTGCCGAAGGTGCACAGGTCCGGCGTCACGCCCGACAGCGCCTGATAGCCGCCCAGCGCATGGCGAAAGCCCGTCTTGACCTCGTCGAAGATCAGAACCGTGCCATACTTGTCGCACAGCGCCCGCAGACCCTCCAGATAGCCGGGCTGCGGCTTGACGATGCCGATGTTCTGCAGGATCGGCTCCAGGATGATGGCCGCCACGTCGCCCTTCGCCAGCACCTTTTCGGCCGCCGCCAGATCGTTGAACTCGATGGCGCGCACCGTCTGGTCGATCACCTTCGGCACGCCCGCCGTCGTCACCGACAGCGGATATTCCTCGCCTTCCCGGTGATCCTCGACGAAGGCGCGCGGGTCCATCAGATTGTAGCTGACATAGTCGAAGCAGCCATTGTAGCCGCCCTGCATGACCACCACGACATCGCGGCCGGTGTGGGCGCGCGCCAGACGCAGCGCATAGCCCACCGCCTCCGAGCCGGTGCTGGTCAGCTGCAGCTGCTCGATGCCCGGCACGCACTCGACCAGCAGCTCGGCGACCTCGGCCTCCCAAGGCATGGTGCCGGCGCCGATCAGCGAGGCGCCCGAGCGGATCATGGCGATCACCGCCTCGTCGACCTCCGCATCGCCATGGCCGAACAGGTAAGGCGCAAAGCCGGCATGGTAGTCGATATATTCGTTGCCGTCGGCATCGTAGAGATAAGCGCCCTTCGCCCGCACGAACAGCTTCGAGGGCGTGATCGCACGGTTCAGCGACATCGTTCCGCCAGCAATGTACTGGCGCTGACGTTCGACGGTGCTTTGCAGAGTATCCGGCATGGTATCGGCTTTCATGACATGAGGAAAATTTCGCAGCCGCCCATGAGTCTTCCCCCCACAGCACCGGCCTGCCGACTTGATACGGGTAGGTTTAACGTTAAGTCAAGCGTAAAACCGTATGTCGGTGTGCTGATCACATGCTTTCGGACAGCAAAACGGAAAGCCGGGGGACCCTGTCAGCCGATCCGGTGCTGTGCGGTGCCCCCCCAACCGGCATATGCCTCCACGAAGCGTTGCGGGACATGGGGTTGCCGGTTGCAGCCGCGAAAATCGCCGCGGGCGATGCGGCCCCGGGACATGGAGGCGCTCGGAAGCCATCAGAAGGCACAAGGGACGATCCGACCTATCGCCGGAGCATCGACCAAAAAACCGGATTCCACCTTTCGGTGCGATACTGTGGCATTTGCCGATTTCTTGCGAAACGTCCGGCGTTACCAGATGGCGGCACTGTTTCAGTCCGGTGCAGGACTGCTGCCGGAAACAAAAAAACCGGATGCGCGGGGAGTGGATTCCCGTTGCCGGCGGAAATTCGCCGGAGTCTGACCGGTCCAGCGGCGGAAGGCCTTGGTGAAGGCGCTTTCGTCGGAAAAGCCAAGTCTTTCAGCAACATCGCGCAACGGGCTGTCGCCGCGAAGCTGTTCCACCGCGACCGCGTGCAGGCTGGCATCGCGCAGCAGCTTGAAGGACGTGCCTTCTTCGGCGAGGCGGCGGTTGAGATGCCGCCCGCTGACATTCAGCCGCTCGGCGACACGCTCCTTGCCCCAGCGCGGATGGGTGCGGATCATGCGCTGCACCTCGGCGGCAAGGCTGGCGTGACCAAGCTCGGCCAGCACCTTGTCGGTCAGGCCGCGCAGATGCTCGCGCAGGGTGCTGTTGGCCTGAATGAGGGGCAGGCCCAGTGCGGATGCGCTGAACCGCAGCGCATTGGAGGGCTGGCCGAAGCTGACGGGAATGCGCAGCAGCGCACGATAATCCGCCTGCGCGGCCAGCGGCTGATGCGTGAAGCTGAGCCCCGCCGGGCTGAACGCACCGCCCGTTGCCCATGTGCTGATCTGCAACAGGCCTGCCAGAACCGCTTCCACCCGCTCGGCCTGCCGCAGCGCCAGATGCGACTGGTAACGCACCGTTACCATATCGCCCTCGCTGTCGATCAGGAATTCGCCGCCCTCACCGACGATGGGCGCGACCTCGCCAAGCTCTTCCAGAGCCTCTCCCAGCGTATCGCAGGACACCAGCAACATGCCCGCGCAATCCAGATGGCCGGCATGCAGTTCGAGGCCGAGGCGCAGGCCCGCCAGCGGATCGGCGCTGGCGCTGCAATAGGCTTCCCACAGCGCGTCGAGCGTCGTCAGCGGCAGCCTTGCATTGTTCTCCACCGCCTTGCGCAGCTCTGCCGGCAAAACCAGCGCCAGACGATCCGCACTCTGGATCACCGCCCGCGCATAGAGCCGGTTGACGCTGAACAAATGCTCACTCATTCCCGGATTGCCGCCTCCCCTGCCGACAAAGCCATAAAGCCGGTGTTCACCGGCGATCCGGGATTTGTAGAGCATATGGCAGGGCGAGGCCAGCGGGCAGCCGCCGGCCAATCCGCGCAACGAAAAATCTGACTGATCAGCCGGCTCACGGCTGGAGCATTTATGCCACGCCAGATGTCTCCATCTGGCTGCAAGATGCTCTACTGCCGCAGTTCGACCGCGAATTTGCGCATCATCAGCCGCTGATAGAGATCCGGCGCGATCCGCCACAGAAAGCTTGCCGCCACGCTGGCGCGGTCGGAATAGACGCGCCGCCTGCGCTTCTCCAGCGCCACGACGATGCGCTCCGCCATCCAGCCGGCATCCTTCGGCTTGCCGATTGTGGAGCGCGCATGGCGCGCGGGCTTGCCGTCATGGCCGAGCGCATTGGTCTCGATCGGCGTGTCGAGAAAGCTCGGATAGGCCATCAGCACATGAACGCCGTGCTGCTTCTGCTCGCAGCGCAGCACCTCGAAGGATTGCGCCAGCGCCGCCTTCGCCCCGCAATAGCCGGCGCGGCCGAGCACCGGCATCCAGCCCGCCATCGAGCCGATGTTGACGATGCTGCCGCGATGCGCCTGCAATTGCGGCAGGGCGGCAAGCGCCAGCTCCAGCGGCGCCTGCCAGTCCACCTGCATTACCTTGCGCAGCACGCGTGGATCGGTCCTGGCCACCGGCGAGCGATGGGTGATGCCGGCATTGTTGACCAGCACGCCGACGCCGCCGAAACGCGCCTGCGCCCGCGCCAGCAGTTCCGCCTGATGGGCCGTATCGGTGATGTCGCCCGCCGCGCAGACGATGCGCGTGACATCGCCAAGCTCGCCGGCCAGCTTGCGCAGCACATCCATGTCGAGATCGGCCAGAACGAGATTGTGGCCGCGCCGCCAGAAGGCCCGGGCAAGTGTCTGCCCGAGCCCTCCCCCGGCCCCTGTGATCAGAACGCTGCTCACAGGTCCCCCCTTGCGCGTGCATGCTGCACGTAGAAGCGGAAGGTTTCTTCCGATGTCTTCTGCGGCCGGTAGCCGAACTCCTGCTTCAGCCGCGTGTTGGACAGGACCGGCCTGTAACGCAGGAATTTCACCTGCTCCGGCCCGTAACGGCCCTTGCCGAGAAGGCGCGCGGCCCGCAACGCAGCGCTGACGAGGCCGGCCGGCAACGTGATCATCGGCTTGCCGAGGATGGCGGCGATTTCGTGCACGCTCAGCGCGCCGTCGCCCGCCATGTTGTAGATGCCGCAGCGGTCGCCGCGCAGCCCGTGCTCGATGGCTGCAACCACATCCTCGTCCCAGATGAAGACGAAGGGCGATTTGCTGCCGCGGATCGCCAGAATGCGCTTTGCCCGGAACAGATTGGTGATGAGGTTCTGCGTCGAGGCCCCCAGAATGGTGCCGGGGCGCAGCACGAGCTGACGCAGTTGCGGATGGCTTTGCCGGTACTGCGCCAGCATTTCCTCAACGCGGCGCTTGTGATCGGAATAGGCGATCTCCGGATTGCCGCGCAGGGGCTGGTCCTCGTCGATCCATTCGGGATTGTCGGCATGATAGCCATAGGCGGCGCCGGAGCTGGTGACGGTGATATGTCCGACACCAGCTTCCAGGCAGCACTCTACCACATTGCGGGTGCCGTTGACGTCGATGTCGAACTCGCGGGCGCGGTCGGTGCCGGAATCGAGCACCGAGGCCAGATGCACCACATGGGTGATGGCCTGCGCCTTCAACAAGTCGGCCAGCGCCGCGTCGCGCACATCCATCTGATGCACCGGAAAGGGCGCATCCGGGCGGGGGCGAATGTCGGTGCCGATGACGGTGAAATCCCGCGCCAGCCGGCTGCCGAGCAGGCCGCCGACATAGCCGGCCGCCCCGGTGATGAGAATTTTTGGCTGCATCACTGTTGCCCTGCCGGTGCCGGCGCATCGCGGATGGGGATGCGCGACCAGATGCAGGCCAGCGTCAGCCCCGAAACCAGATGCCACACGCCCCAGAAGGCGGTGATCAGCATCATGCCGCCGGCATTGGGCATGAAGGTGAACAGGATGACCAGCCCGAGGCCGGAATTCTGGATGCCCACCTCAAGCGTCACCGCGCGCCGGTCGGGCGTATTGAGCCGCATCAGCCGCGCCATCGCCACACCCAGCAAAAGCGCCATGGTGTTATGGGCGACGACCAGCCAGAAGAAGGTGTGGAAGCGCTCCACGAACAGGGTGTAATTGTTGCTGAAGGCGATGGCGACGAAGGCAAGGAAGATCAGCAGCGCGAAGATGCGCAGCGGCGGCTCGACCTTTGCCGCGAGACCCGGAAAGCGCCGGCCGACCGCCATGCCGATGACCAGAGGCAGGCCGAGCACGACGAGCACCAGAAGCACGATGTCCTTGCCATCCACGGCGATGGAAACGAGCAGGTCGCGCGTGTTGGGATTGAGCCAGCCATAGAGCGCGAAGTTGAAGGGCGTCAGCACCGTGGCCGCGAGGCTGGACACCGCCGTCATCGAAACCGAGACGGCCACATTGCCGCGCGCCAGCCAGGTCATGATGTTGGAAAACGCCCCGCCCGGACAGGCGGCGACGAGGATCATGCCGAGCGACAGTTCCGGGTCGATGCCGAAGAACCATGTCGCGAAACAGGTCGCGGCCGGCAAAAGCAGAAACTGCGCGAACAGGCCGGCGAACACCGTTCGCGGCTGCGTCAACACCAGCCGGAAATCGGCCGGCTTCAGCGTCAGGGAGACGCCGAACATCATCAGCGCCAGAAGCAGATTGAGGATGACGAGGCTGGCGGGATTGAACTCGATGGGAACCGGACCGCTCATGACTGCACCTCGACCCTGTGGTTGATGCGGGCTGCACCCGGCGTTACCGATCCCAGTTGCCGGCGCAGCTCATCCGCATGGGATGCGACGGCTGCCCGGTAACTGTCCTTGTGAACGTAGTAGGCCATGCGTTCGAGATCGAGATAGGCATAGCCGCCGTCGATGCGTTCGGTGGCAAGCCGTGCCTTGACGTCCTTCAGCCGCGCGGCAGCCGGCACGCCCTCTGCCAGACCGCGAATGAAAAGCGCGGCCAGCTCCGCCTGCCTGTTGCGCCCTTCCCAGCCGAGGCCGGCGGCCTCGATCATGCCCATCATGAACAAATTGTCGTGGTCGGGATGAAAGACATTCAGATAGAGCCGGGGCGCGCCGGCCTGCTGCGGCCAGTTGAGTTCCGACCTGTCGATGAACGGATAGTCGAGCTTGTAGCCGGTGGCCAGCAGGATCAGGTCGTACTCGCCCCGCCTGCCATCGGCGAAGACGACGCCGGACCCGTCCAGCCGGGCGATGTCGCCGCGCGGGCCGATGTCGCCCTGCCCGATATGGTGCAGGATCAGCGAGTTCATCACCGGATGCGATTCATACATGCGGTAGTCTGGATCAGGCAGGCCGTATTGCGAGGGCTTGCCCATCACCGCCCGCACCAGCAACGAATCGAGGATTTGCTTGAGGCGGCGCGGAAGTCTGAGCTTGCCGCCAAGCGTGTCGGTCGGCTTGCCGAAGATGAATTTCGGGATGAAGTAATAGCCGCGCCGGACCGAAATATCGACGCTTGCCGCATGGTGGACCGCATCGACGGCGATATCGGCCCCCGAATTGCCGCAGCCGACGACCAGCACCCGCTTGCCCGTGAGCTGCGAGGGCGAGCGGTAGTCGGAGGCATGCATCAGCGTGCCGGAAAACGCGCCCTCGAAGCGCGGCATGTTGGGATGATGCAGCGTGCCGCTGGCAATCATCACGCCGGCGAAGCGGCGGGTCTGCTGCCGGCCGCCGCTTTCCGTCGTCACCAGCCAGCCGTCGCCATCCCGCTTCACCCCGATCACGCGGGTCGAGAACTCATAATGGCGCATGAGATCGAAATGGCGGGCATAATCGCGGAAATACCGGCACATGGCGTCATGGCGGGGATAGCTTGCAACGCCACGCGGCATGGGGAATTCGGCGAACTCGGTCGTCGTTTTCGACGAGATCAGGTGGGCGGTCTCGTACATGGTGCTGTGCGGATTATCTATGTCCCACAACCCGCCCACATCGCAGTGCAGCTCGAAGCCGGTGAAGGCGATGCCCTGCCTGTCGAGATTGCGCGCCACAGCCAGCCCCATCGGGCCGGCACCGATAACCGCATACATGGCGTATCCTCTCCCCTGCGCAGGCATATGCAAGATAAGGGAGAGGCCCGGCCGCCAGAAAACAGCGCAGGGCACTCCTCCCGCAACGGACCGCACTCCTCCTGCGATCCGCCGGTGATCCTGCCACAGCGCCGGCTGCGCGTACCGGGACAAATGGGACACCGGCCCGTCAATTCGGGACATGAGACCGGCGCGCACCATTTTCTTCAGATAACGAAGGCGTTACCGGTGTTCAAAGGCACCATTGTGGGAAGATGGCCCTGTGCATCTTGTGCAGGCCTCTGCGCGCCTCTACATCAGCCCCGTCCGGGTTTTTTCCGGGCAGCCACCTCTTCAGGGGCCGGGATTCCCGCATGGGAAGCCAGACCCTGAGGTGACCGCACCAATTGGGGAGAGACCTGACATGTTTACACCACGCCGCACCGGACTGTTCGCGCTGTTTGCCGGGCTGATGCTCGCCTTTTCGATGGTATCGGTGGACTACGCCGAGGCAAGGCGTGGCGGCAGCTTCGGCAGCCGTGGCCTGCGCACCCATCAGAGCGCGCCGGCCACCCGCACCGCGCCGAACCAGGCGGCTCCCGTCGAGCGCTCCATGACGCCCAACACCGCGCCCAATGCAGCGCGCCAGCCTGCGGCAGGCCAGCAGCGCCCGGGCTTCATGAACGGCCTCGGCGGCTCGCTCATGCGCGGCCTGCTGATCGGCGGCCTGATCGGCCTGCTGCTCGGACAGGGTTTCGGCGGTCTGGCAGGTCTGTTCGGTCTGTTGCTGCAAGGCCTGCTGATCGCCGGCGCCGTCATGCTCGCCCTGCGCTTTTTCCGCGGCCAGAACGCCGCTCAGCCTGCCATGGCCGGTGCCGGATCAGGAAATGCGCCCAACAACAACGGCTTTGGCCGTCAGGCGCACCCGGCGGGCGACAACAACAAGCGTGCCGGCTTCACCGTTCCGTCCTTCGGCGGGCAGCAGGCGGCCACGCAGACGCCCGCAATGCGCGACATGGCGCCCGATCAGGACGACCTCAACCGTTTCGAGGCGCTTCTGAGCGAAGTGCAGGATGCGTTTTCGCGTGAAGACTATGCAGGCCTGCGCGCGCTGGTCACGCCGGAAATGGTGTCCTACCTGTCGGAAGAACTCGCCCAGAACACGCACAATGGCCTGCGCAACGAGGTCAGCGACGTGCGGCTTCTGGAAGCCGACATCGCCGAAAGCTGGAGCGAGGGCAACCGCGACTACGCCACCGCCGCGCTGCGCTATGAAGCCATCGAGCTCATGCGCGACAGGACCAGCGGCAAGGTCGTCGAAGGCGATGCCGACACCCCGAGCGAAACCGTGGAGCTGTGGACCTTCGTGCGCGAAAACGGGCAGGACTGGAAGCTCTCCGCCATCCAGCAGCCCGGCTGACGCAACCGGCAGGAACCAGGCCGCAACCTGCCTGCCTTCTGAAACCTTCAGGCAGGCAGGTTGCCGCACGAGCGGGACGGAAACCGACCTTCGGCCAGCGCAGGCGCAACAGCCCTGAAATTCAGTCGGCAAGGAAACAAGCTGCGCGATTGTTCCCTGGCGCTTTCCGTCGCAAGTGCCGCCGCCCCGGAACAGAAGCGGGCGGCATGTCGTCGGCAGCCATGCAGCCCAGCCGCACGGCATGGCTCTCACGCTATCCTGCCCGCTTGGTCAGCCGAAAGTCATGGCCCGCCCGAGCCAGCATAAGCCGCCGGCTCATCTGATGACGAGGAACCTCTGGTTGGGCTGCCCCGTACATTTGTAGCTTAGCACCGGCGTGCCGTTTGCATTGGCAGCCATACGCACATCCAGACAGGCGCCAGAGGCGTTCACGATGCGGCCGCTCTTTTCGACGGTCCACATCTGGCGTGTTCCGCCCGTGCAGCTCTTTACAAACACCGGTCCATCCTGCCGGATTGCAGTCAGGCAACCCGCGTTCACGCGTATCGTCGTTTTCTGGTTGTCCCTGAAAACAAACTGCTGGTTCCTGCCATGGTGACACGTCCACAAAACGAGTTCGCCCTGCGCCGTGGCATCGAGGCATTTGTCGCGTGCGTGGGCCGGCCGAAGGATCGCGCTGCCGCCCGCCCCCGCCGGCGTTTCAGGCTTTGGCAGATCGTAGCGCGCCCAGCGCTGGTTGATGGTGCCGTTGCAGCGATAGGTGATCACCGGCGTGCCGGCGGTTTTGCGGTTCTGCTCGACGTCGACGCAGAGTCCGTTGCCGTTTTTGATCTGGCCGGTGTTGCTGTAGGTCCATGTCTGGGTGCCGACATTGCGGCATGGCGCCAGAAAAAGCGCCTCGCCTTCGCGATTGCCTTCGAGACATTGCGACCCGACGCGCATCCTGCGCTCGCCGTTTTCACGGCGCTCCAGCGTGATCTTCTGGGCATTCGAGCCGCTGCATTTTGCCAGCTTCGCATCGCCTGAAAGGTCCATGCACAAATCACGCGCGCTGTCCGGTCTCAGGTTCTTCGTTTCCGCCGGATAAAGGGTCGCCTGTGCCGTACCCAGCCACGACAGCAGCGCAAAAGCAGTCAAAGAACAGTGCTTTACAGCCCTCAGCATGATGATTGGTTTTCCTCTTCCCTTTGAATCGCGTGTGGGCCGCATGGAAAACGCAATCCGGCGTGGCTGGCATCCACCAAAAGGTGGACGCGTTTTTCCTGTCAGCCGCTATCTCCCTGATACCACGCACAGAAACGGGATGAGATCGACATGACGGCAGCCCTACGTTCCATGGTCCTGACTGCGGGCCTTCTGGCGAACCTTGTCTTCCCTGCCTGGTCGCAATCCAACCCCGCTCTGGCCACCCCCGCTCCGGCCACCCCCGACCTGCTCGATTTCTTCTCGATCGCGACGCCGACCGAAAGCACCCCGCGCATCGACAATTTCGACGAGACGTGGCTGATCACCGGCCCGATCTCGGAGTTCAGCTCGAATGCAACGCAGGGGCCCAACTGGCTTCAGCTGGAGGGAAAGGTTGTCTACGCCTATTACCGTTTCCAGCCCGGCGACAATGCATTGCAGGTGCAGCGCGCCTTTGAAAAGGCGGCGGCGGAGGCCGGCTATGCGGTCAACTTCTCGTGCAGCACCAAGAAGGGGGATTGCTTCAGTGAAGGCAAGCCGCTGTCCGGCGTGTCGCTCGGCATATTGCTGGACAAGCCCACCGACATGCCGGCGCTCGAGTCGCTCGGCATCGTGCGCAATTACTTCTATGTTGGCGGGGCAAGGCTCACCTATGTGACGAAGGACGAGGGATCAAGCGTGACCCATATGCAGGCGGCGTTTGCCGATACGCCGGAAAAGGGCGTGATGGCGGTCACCAAATCCGTGATCACCGGCACGCCGCCAGAGCTGAGCAAGGCCTCCTCCATGCATTCGAAGCTGCTTGCCGGTGAAAGCGTTTCTCTCGACAATCTGCTGTTCGACACCGACAGCGCGATCCTGCTGCCGCCCTCGCGCGACCAGCTCTTCGAGATCGCCATGATGCTGCGCGAAAACCCGGCCCTGAAGCTTCAGATCATCGGCCATACCGACAGCGATGGCGAGCGCGACCACAATCAGGGCCTCTCGGAACGCCGCGCCGCCGCCGTGGTCGATGCACTTGCCAATGGCTTCGACATCGAAGCCGGCCGCCTCGCCTCCTCCGGCCGGGGCATGGATGCACCCGTTGCCAGCAACGGCACGGCGGATGGCAAGGCCAAAAACCGGCGCGTCGAACTGAAACTGCAATAGCGTTTCAGCACGACCTGCCGCGTAAAAATGCTTCCAGACCTTCAGGGGCCGGGATTTTCACTTGCGCGCGCACCGTAAGCGGTCCACCAGATGGTGGATATGCGGTGCGGCGGAAATTCCATGTCTTCTTTCATCTCGCCTGAAAAACTCTCCGGACTGATCGGCCAGATCTACGATTGCGCGCTTGATCCCGAACGCTGGCCGCAGGCCATGCAGGCGATCTGCGAGGAACTGAACCTGCGCACCGGCGTCATCAGCGTCATCGACATGATGCGCGGCGAGCCCCTGCTGGCATCGACGACCGGCTTTTCATCTCAATGGCTGGAACGTCTGCCGGAATTCTCCGACGGTCTCGTCGGGCTGTGGGGTGGTGAGCGGGCCGTGCGTAACCTGCCGCTGGAAGAGCCTGCCGTGCTGTCCCGGGTCAACCCCGCCGGCGTGAGCGAAGACAGCGAAGACGGTTTTCACCTCGGCTTCAACCGCCCGCAGGGCTTTGTCGATGCGATAGCCGTCGGCCTGACCCGCGACGACACCATGCTCGGCACGATCGGCTTCAACCGCCATGAGGATTTCGGCCTGATCGGCCCGCGCGAAACCGAGGTCATGCGGCTCCTGCTGCCCCATCTTCAGCGCAGCGTGGCGATAAGCCGTGTGCTGGAGATACGGCGGATCGAAACCGACGCCATCAGGCTCGTCCTGAATTCGCTCAGCGTGCCGGTGTTCGTGGTCGGCTCCGGCTTCCAGCTTCGCTTCGCCAACGACGCCGGCGAAGCGCTGGCCACGCAAAAGAAAATCATCAGCATTCAGGGTGGCTGTGCGCGGTTTGACAATGCGCAGGCGCAGCGCAGGCTGGCAGCCCTGATGCAATCCTTCATGCAGGCGCCGGCAAACAGATCCGAAGAACCCTTCGGAACCGCCTTCCGGGATCATGAGCACAAGCCCTGGGTCGTCCATCTTCTGCCACTGAGCAGCAGGGTTGCGGGGAATATCCGGTCGGGCGACGACCAGATGTTCGCGCTGCTGCTATCCGGCCCCTCGCCTGCGGATTCCACCGCAAGTCTGGAAGCGCTGGCGCTGCTCTATGATCTGACGGTTGCGGAAACGCGGGTGTTCCGGCTGTTGTGCGCCGGCGTCCCGTCGGGCCGGATCGCCGAGGAGCTGAGCGCCGCGCCCAGCACGATCAAGACCCACACGCTGCGCATCTATGAGAAGACCGGGCTGCACCGGCAATCCGATCTGGTCGCGCTTGCCGGCTCCCTCGCCCCGGTCAGGCCGATGGGGGAAGAGAGCGGCGGCACGGGCAGTCTCCGCTCCTGATCCGACAGGACATCTTGCTGTCAGACGAAATCGCCTGACGCCGTGGGAAGCGGCTCGGAGAACAGACGGCACGGCGAACGAGGCCGCCTGTTTCCAGACCACGCGTGCTGCGAAGATTGACGATGCTGCGGAAACGCCCGGCTTCGGCCGGTCGCTCCTGCGATCGCGCCCGTATCGCAGAGTGCGGGACAAGAAAGGGTGCAGGCTGCGGCAGGAGCGCCCGCTGCCGGCTCCTTGCCCGCAGGCTTTTCGCGCCTGAATAGATGCATATCATGCAATCATATAATAACGACATTGCACTATATGCAATTCATGCTCCGCTGTATCGAAAGTCCAACTTCAGCAATCCCGAACGGGACACTTTCGATCGGACCTTTCTTCCATGTCTCAACTATCCGTATCTCCGCCGCAGGCTGCCACGCCTGCTCAGGCTCCCCGTCATCCACCCCTGCGCTCCGGGATGGTGCTTGCGGGGCTCTCGCTTGCCATTCTGCTCTCGCAGCTCGGCACCAACATCATCAATGTGGCGCTGCCGACGCTGGTGGACGATCTCGGCGTTGAGTTCAGCGCCGTGCAATGGGTTGTCGTCAGCTACCTGCTCGTCGTCACCGCCCTCATCGTCGGTGTCGGCCGCCTCGGCGACCAGCTTGGCAAGAAACGCCTCTATCTGTGGGGTCTCGCCATCTTCATGGCGGCCTCGGTGCTGTGCGCGCTTTCGACCAGCCTGCCTGTGCTGATCGCCGGCCGCGCCGGGCAAGGGCTTGGCGGCGCCATCCTGATGGCGCTGTCCTTTGCCTTCGTCGGCGAGGTGTTCCCGAAGGAACGCACCGGCTTTGCCATGGGTGTCCTGTCCACCATGGTGTCCTTCGGCATTGCGCTCGGGCCATCGCTGGGGGCGCTGACGCTGGCAGCCTTCGGCTGGCAGGCCATGTTCTGGCTGAACCTGCCCTTCGGCCTGCTGGCTTTTCTGCTGATCAGTCGCTACCTGCCGGACGCAGTCGATGCCCCGCAGCATCCGCCTGCCCCCGCCCGTTTCGACTGGGTCGGCACGCTCCTGCTGGCGCTGGCGCTCGGCGCCTATTCGCTGGCCATGACCTTCTCCGGCAAACAGGGCTTTGCGGCGCAGCCGGTGCTCCAGCTTGGCTTCGCCGCGATCATCGGACTGGCATTGTTCCTTGCCGTTCAGATCCGGGCACGGGCGCCCCTGCTCAGGCTGTCCATGTTCCGCAACGCCCTGCTCTCGACCAGCATGGTGATGAGCGTGCTCATCTATGCGGTGATGATGGCGACACTGGTGATCGGACCGTTCTACCTGTCGAAGGGGCTCGGCCTCGACACGCGCATGGTTGGCCTCGTCATGACCACCGGCCCACTGATGGCGGCACTCATGGGCGTGCCTGCCGGCACGGTTGCCGACCGCATCGGCGCCCGGCTGGCCATGGTCATCGGCGTTGCACTGCTCACTTTCGGCACCTTCGCGATGTCGTGGATTTCTGCCGGAAGCGGCGTGACGGCCTATATCGTTGCGATGCTGTTCGTCAGCGTCGGGCTGGCCTTTTTCCAGACGCCGAACAACACCGCCGTGATGGCCGATGCGCGGCCCGAAACGCGCGGTCTGGTATCGGGGCTGCTGGCGCTCGCCCGCAATCTCGGCCTGATCACCGGCGCTTCGCTGATGGGCGCGCTGTTTGCCAATGCGCTGGGCGATCCCGCCGTCGCGACGCCCGCCATGGTGGCGGATGCCACCAGCCACGCCTTCCGCATCGCGGCAATCATGACCATGGCCGCCTTCCTTCTTTCTCTCACCACGCTTCGCGGAGGCCGGCGCAACCGCTGACCCCGCCCCTGAAGGATTACCAAAATGCACATGCACACCGCATCATCGCCCGGCGTTTCCCGCCCCATTCCTCCCGAGCGGCGGCTGAGGGTCGCCGAGGTCCGCAAGACGCAGCGGATCACGCCTCACATGCAGCGGATAACCCTTGCTTCGGCGGCTTTCATCGATTTTCCGGTTCGCCGCCCCGCCCAGTGGGTCAAGCTGTTCGTGCCGACGCCCGAAAACGAAAAGCCCAGCGGTCGCGCCTACACCATCCGCGAATTCCGCGAAGGCCTCTGCGAGATGGACGTCGACTTCGTCCTGCACGGTGACGGCCCCTGCTCGACATGGGCGGAGGCGGCCAGACCGGGCGACGTGGCGCAAATCGCCGGCCCCCGCGCCGGCTTCCAGCCCGACCCGGACCTGTCCCACCTGCTGATCGGCGGGGACGAAACCGCGCTGCCGGCCATCGGCTCGATCCTCGAAGCCCTGCCGGCCGGCGCAAGCGCCGATGTCTTCGTGGAAATCCCCGAGGATGCCGACGCCCAGCTCATCAGCACCAGGGCCGATGTGGAGTTTACATGGCTGCCGCGCAACCGTTCGGAGCCAGGAACGGCCACCGCTCTGGCCGAAGCCATGATGGCGGCCAGCCTGCCGCAGGAAAACAGCTTCGTCTGGTTTGCCGCCGAAGCCGGTGTCGTGCGCACGCTGCGCCGCCACTTCCTGTTGGACCGTGGCCTTGAACGCTCCCGGATGGCCATGGCCGGCTACTGGAAAAAGGGCGAGACCGATTTCCGCGACAGGGAAGACACCCCGTAATCCCTCAGAATCCCTACGGCGCGGAAAGCCCCTGCTTTGGAGGGACGCGGCCCATCTTTCCCCTGCCCCGCGCCGGAAATTTCTGCGCCCTTAAGGTTGCCTTAAGCCTCTGGGCGAACCGGGTCCATGTCCGGCATTTCCAGCCCGGACAGGCAGCGGGGGAGCTGCCTTGAATTTTACGACAACAGGGAGGAGCCGCAGGTTCTGAGCGGGGTGCATCTGCGCCCTGCCGATTTGTCGTGTAATCATTCAACTTATTGAAATTAAAAGATAAATTTTGAAATCATTGACCTGAATCAACGCCCCTGAAGGGTGAAGCTTCATCATAGCCCCGTCTCATCAGACGAGGACATTATGAGAGTCGTAAAACTTGCCCTTCTTGCCGGATTGTCGGCTCTGGCGATCGGGTGGGGCGTGGCAGCTTCCACCCCCTACTGGTTCGCACCGAAACAGGACCGCAAGGTCGATATCGCCGATCCCGACCTGATTGCGCGCGGCGAATATCTGGCCCGGGCGGGCGATTGCGTGGCCTGCCACACCGCACCCGGCGGCGCGCCCTATGCGGGCGGCCTCGGGCTGCAAACTCCGCTCGGCACCATCTACGCCACCAACATCACGCCCGACCGTGAAACCGGCATCGGCGCTTACGACTATGGCGATTTCGAGCGTGCGGTGCGCAAGGGCATGCGCCCGGATGGCGTGCATCTTTACCCGGCCATGCCCTTCGCCTCCTATCAGGTGGTGTCGGATGCCGACATCGAGGCGATGTACGCCTATTTCATGAGCGCGGTGAAGCCGGTCGCCAAGCAGAACCAGCCGACCACCATTCCGTGGCCCGCCTCGATGCGCTGGCCGCTGGCATGGTGGCAGTTGCTGTTCGCCCAGCCGCGCGATTTCGAAGCGCCGAAGAGCGACGATCCGCTGGTGGCGCGGGGCGCCTATCTGGTCGAAGGGCTGGCGCATTGCGGGGCCTGCCACACACCGCGCGGCCTTGCCTATGAAGAAAAGGCGCTGAAGGACGATGGCTCCGGCCGGTTCCTCTCCGGCTCGGTTCTGGAAGGCTGGTACGCCAAGAACCTGCGCAACGAAGACACCGGCCTCGTCACGTGGACCGAGGACGAGCTGGTGACTTTCCTGCGCACCGGGCGCAACCAGCGTACCGCCGCCTTCGGCTCCATGTCCGATGTCGTCGAGCACTCACTGCAATATCTCGGCAACGAGGATCTCACCGCGATCGCGCGCTACCTGAAATCCCTGCCGCCCCGGCCGGGCCGCGAGCAATGGGCGCCGAAGGAAGACATCACCACGGCAGCACTGCGCAACGGCGATTTCTCGGCTCCGGGCGCCATGACCTATGTCGAGCACTGCACCGCCTGCCACAGGCTGGACGGCAAGGGCGCGCCTGAGGTCTATCCCGCCCTTGCCGGCAACTCCATGGTGTTCGCCGATGATCCAAGCTCGCTCATTCAGGTGACGCTGGCGGGCGGGCGCATGCCCTCGACGCCCGAACACGCCATGGCTTTCACCATGCCGGGCTTCGCGCATCTGTCCAACGCTGATCTGGCCGAGCTGATGACCTTCATCCGCAACTCCTGGGGCAACCATGCCAGCGCGGTGAGCGAGGCCGACATTGCCCGCATGCGCAAGGAAATCGCCCACAAGCCCGTTCACTACGCACCGGAGGCTGCGCAATGAGAAAGTCGTTCCTGATTGCCGGTGCCGCCCTGCTCGCCATCGCCGGCAGCGCCGCCGGATGGGTTGCCAGCCGCCCGAACACGGACGCGCCGCCACCGGCGAGCTTTGCCGTGCTCGACGCCGACAACAACGAGGTGGGGCGCTATGTGGTGCCGGCCGACAAGGACATCCTTGCCCAGCCCAACGCCGACGAGATCATCTATGGCAAGCGGCTGCTGGCGGATACGGCGCGCCTTCTGCCGGGCAATGTCGGCGCCGCGATGAACTGCAACTCCTGCCACCTGCTCGACGGCAAGATCGATGCCGCCAACGGCTATATCAACACCGTCAACTTCTACCCGCGCGTGATGCCGCGCGCGGGCAAGGAGGTGGATCTGGAAATGCGCATCAACGGCTGCTTTCAGCGCTCCATGAACGGCAAGCCGCTCGACCGCGAGGGCCGGGAAATGAAGGCCATGATCGCCTATATGGACTGGCTGCGGCAGGGCGTGGCGAAGGACCACCGCGTCGATATCGTCAATGCCGGCGCGATCGACGAAAGCCTCGTTCCCGATCCCGAGAACGGCAAGGCGATCTATGCGCTGAAATGCGCGGCCTGCCACGGCGTCGATGGCGAGGGCATGCGCGACCAGTTCGGCGACATCATTTTCCCGCCGCTGTGGGGCGAGGAAAGCTTCAACATCGGCGCGGGTCTCGCCCGCACCTACAAGGCCGCCCAGTTCGTGAAATGGGCGATGCCGCCCTCCATGCATCTGGATGGCCAGCTTGGACAGGGCGGCGTGCTGAGCGATCAGGAAGCGGTCGACGTGTCCGAATATTTCACCCACATGCCGCGCCCCGACTTCGCACCGAAGGTGAACGACTGGCCGAACGGCAAGAAGCCAAAGGATGCCCGCTACTGAGCAGGCACCGACTGGCCGAAACAAAGGCGTCGCATCCTGCGGCGCCTTTATGCGTTTTGGGGGCATTTTCTCATGCCTCTCCCTCCGCTTCTCCCCACGAAACAGATGCACCGTCCAAAACGGATATTGAACAACTGTTTTTTTAATGCTATCAGAAAAACAATTGTTCCATTCACATCCGGCGACGGCCGGCTGGCGGAAAACTGCAGGGAGGAGGGCATTGATGTCATTGCCACGCGTTACCTACACGAATCTGGGTGAGGATTTTTCCGGCGTCCATGCGCGCCTCGATGCCGAGCTTGAACATCTGGCCGCGCAAACGCTGGGCCGCAGCCACGCTGCCTCCATTGGCGGGCAAGATGTGGCGGGCACCGAAACCTTCTCCATCGCCTCGCCGATCGACAGCGGCATCGTGCTCGGCCATTTCGCGGCCTGCGACACTGCCACGGTGGACCGCGCGGTTGCTGCCGCCCGCTCCGGCGCCGCCGAATGGTCGGCCCTGTCCTGGCAGGAGCGTGTGGCACGGCTGCGCCGCGCCGCCGATCTCGTCGAGGAGCGCAAATATCCGATCTCCGCCGCCTGTCTGGTCGAAGTGGGCAAGTCGCGCGTGGAGGCCGTCGGCGAGGTCGAGGAAGCCATCGACCTGATCCGCTATTACAGCGGCGAGCTGGAGCGCAACAATGGCTACGAGGCGGAAGGCAACAAGGCCCTGCCGCAGGAGCGCAGCTGGTCGCGCCTGCGCCCCTATGGCGTGTTCGCCGTCATCGCACCGTTCAATTTCCCGGTGGCCTTGTCCATCGGCATGTCTACGGCTGCCCTTCTCGGCGGCAATGCGGTGGTGTTCAAGCCCAACGAAATGAGCGCGCTGACCGGCCGCCTGCTGGCCGAATGCTTCCTTGAGGCCGGCCTGCCGGCAGGTGCGTTCAACCTCGTCTATGGCGGTGCCGAAGTCGGCAAGGCGCTGGCGGAGCATCCGGGGGTCGATGGCATCGCCTTCACCGGCTCCAACGGCGTCGGCATGGAACTGCTGCGCCGCTACACCTCAGGCCGCGCGGCCAAACCCGTATTGGCCGAAATGGGCGGCAAGAACTCCACCTTCGTGGCCGCCGACGCCGATCTCGATGTCGCCGCCGCCGGTGTCATGCGTTCAGCCTTCGGCCTTCAGGGGCAGAAATGCAGCGCGCTCTCCAAGGTCTATGTCGCCAGCGCCGTGCGCGCGGCTTTCGTTGAAAAGCTGCTGGCCCAGATGGCGACCATCGTCATCGGCGATCCACGCCGGGCCGACGTCTATATGGGGCCGGTGATCAACGAAAAGGCCATCGCCCGCTTTGAAAAGGCGGCGGCCGACGCCGCCCGCGACGGAAAGCTGCTGGCCGGCGGCAAGCGCCTGACCGAAGGCTTCATGGCGCGCGGCCTGTTCGTGGAGCCAACGCTGGTGGCCGACCTTGACGCCGACCACGCCATCAACCGCGAGGAACTGTTCCTGCCGTTCCTGTCGTTGCAGGAATTCACCTCGCTCGACGCCGCCATCGCCGATGCCAACCGCGACGCCTATGGCCTGACCAGCGGCATCTATACGCAAAGCAAAGCCACGCTGGAGACCTTCCTGAACACCATTCAGGCAGGCGTGCTCTATGCCAACCGGGCAACCGGCGCGACCACCGGCGCATGGCCGGGCATCCAGACCTTCTGCGGCTGGAAGGGTTCGGGCACCACCGGCAAGGGCGGTCTCGGAAGCTGGTATCTGCCGCAGTTCATGCGCGAGCAAAGCCTCACCGTGTTCGGCCAGCCGGCAAACGCCTGATCCCGCGATGATCTCCGCCACACCTCTGGTCGTCCGCGATCTGCGCAAGAGCTATGCCAGCCTTGAAGTGCTCAAGGGTGTCAGCCTGACCGCCAATAAGGGCGATGTCGTCGCCATCATCGGCGGGTCGGGCTCGGGCAAGAGCACCTTCCTGCGCTGCATCAACTTTCTGGAAACGCCTTCTGCCGGCGAGATCAGCCTGTTTGGCGAGCCGGTTCGGCTGAAGCAGACGGCGCGCGGCGCGGAGCCGGCCGACAAGGCGCAGTTGCGGCGCATGCGCACCCGCGTCGGCATGGTGTTCCAGAACTTCAACCTGTGGCCGCACATGACGGTTCTGCAAAACGTCATCGAGGCTTCGATCCATGTGCTGAAGCGCCCCCGCGCCGAAACGGCCGACAAGGGCATGGCGCTGCTGGAGCGGGTGGGGCTGGCCGACAAGCACGGACACTACCCCTCGCAGCTTTCGGGCGGACAGCAGCAGCGCGTGGCGATTGCCCGCACGCTGTGCGTGGACCCGGAGCTTCTTTTGTTCGACGAGCCGACCTCGGCTCTCGATCCGGAACTGGTGGGCGAGGTGCTGCGCGTCATGCGCATGCTGGCGGAGGAAGGGCGCACGATGATCGTCGTGACGCACGAAATGGCCTTCGCCCGCGAGGTTTCCAGCAAGGTCATGTTCTTCAGTCAGGGCCTTGTGGAGGAGGAGGGTGCGCCGGCCGAACTGTTCGGCACACCGCGTTCGGAACGTCTGGCGCAGTTTCTGGCCCGCGTTTCCGCGTGACGTTTTTTTAGGGAGAAGAAAAACATGAAAAGACTGATCCTGCTGGCCATGGCCAGCCTTATTGCCGGTGCCGCGCACGCGCAGGACGTACTGCGAATGGGCACCGAGGGCGCCTATGCGCCGTTCAACTATGTCGGGGCCGACGGCAAGGTCGCCGGCTTCGATGTCGACATCGGCAATGCACTTTGCGAGAAGATGAACCGCAGCTGCGAATGGACCACGCAGGACTGGCAGGGCATCATTCCCGCCCTTCAGGGCGGCAAGTTCGACGTGCTGATGTCGTCGATGACCATCACCGAGGCCCGCCGCCAGCAGATCGACTTCACCGAGCCTTACTACATGTCCAAGGGCATGCTGATCGGCCGGGCCGACGCAAATCTGGAATTCAGTCCGGAAGGCCTGAAGGGCAAGATGCTGGGCGCGGTGCGCGAGACGGTCAACGCCATCTATGTCGACGCCAGGTTCGCCGACGTCGCCACCATCCAGACCTATGTGTCCTCCGACGACCTGTTCCTCGACCTGAAGAACGGCCGCCTCGATGCCGCCTTCGGCGATGCGACGGAACTCAGCCCATGGCTGAAGGATCATGGCGGCGACGAGTTCGTGCAGATCGGCGAGACAGTCAGCGACCCGCTGCTGGGCGAAGGCATCGGCATCGGCGTGCGCAAGGGCGACAGCGCGCTTCTGGCCGAACTGAACAAGGCGCTCGACGCCATTGTCGCGGACGGCACATTCGCCACCCTCAGCCAGAAATATTTCGACTTCCCGCTGCGCTGACAGCCGGGAGGAAAGCGAAGCGGGGGCGGCCATCACTGGCTCGGCCGTCTCCCGCATCGCCCACCGCATCAAATGACCATCCGTCCCGACAGGCTCGGCGCATCGCACGTGCGGGGCCATGGCCGCAGGACCACAGCAGGCAAGGAGGCTTCGAATGGATTTGCAGGGCTTCGGCGCGCAGCTTCTCGCCGGCGCGTGGCTGACCATTCAGCTTGCCGTCTGCGCCTCGCTGCTGGGCAGCGCGCTGGGTTTCGCGACGATGCTGGCAAAGGTTTCCGACAGCCGCCTGCTGCGCGCTGCCGGCTTCGGCTTCGCCAATCTGTTCCGGGCCCTGCCCGAACTGCTCGTCATCCTGATCGTCTATTTCGGCCTGCCGCAGCTGCTGATGGCGCTGAGCGGACAGCGTGTCGAGGTCGGTCCGTTCATGGCCGGCGTCATCGCCCTGTCGCTGATCTTCTGCGCCTACTCGTCGGAAGTATTCCGCGGCGCATGGCGCGGCATTCCGAAAGGACAGGTGGAGGCAGCCATGGCCAGCGGCATGGACCCGTGGCTGATCCTGCGCCGCATCCGGTTTCCGCAGATCGTGCGCCTGTCGCTGCCCAGCCTCGGCAATCTGTGGCTGGTGCTGTTGAAGGACACCTCGCTGGTGGCGGTGGTCGGCCTGCAGGAGCTGATGCGCAAAGCGCAGATGGCGACCTCGGTGACCAAGGACCCGTTTACCTTCTACGGCGCGGCGGCCCTGCTCTACGTGGTGATCTCGGTCGTCTCTTCCGCCGGCCTGCAGGCGATGGAGCGCCGCTCGCGGCGTGGCCTGGCGGCATAGGGAGGGAACGGCCATGACATTCTTCTCCACCCTTGCCGGCATGTATGGCGAGCACTGGCGCGAACTTCTCAACGGCCTGTGGCTGGCGCTCGCGCTGGTCGCCGCCTCCTGCGGTCTCGGCTTTCTGGCGGCGCTGCCGATCTCGCTCGCCTGCTCGTCTGGAAACAGCTGGCTGCGCTGGCCAGCGCAGGCCTTTTCGGTGGTGTTTCGCGGCTCGCCGCTCTACGTGCAGGTGTTCCTCGTCTATTTCGGCCTGCCGGCGGCGCTGCTGGAGCTTTATGGCGGCAATGTCGGCGCGCTCAGACAGAGCATGTGGTGGCCGCTTCTGTCGTCGCCCTTCCTGCTGGTGCTGGTGGCCTTCACCCTCAACAATGCCGCCTACATGGCCGAGGATCTGCGTGGCGGCTTGCAGTCGGTGCCGCGCGGCCTGCAGGAGGCCGCGCTGGCGCAGGGCATGGGCTACTGGCCGATCCAGCGCCGCATCGTCCTGCCGCTCGCATTCCGGCAGGCGCTGCCTTCGCTGTTCAACGAGGTGATCTTCACTTTCAAGGCGACTGCGATTGCTTCCACCGTTACCCTGCTCGACCTGATGGGAGTGGGCAACAGGATCTTTTCCCGCACTTACGACGTCACGGCCTATATCGCGATCGCGGTGATCTATCTCATCGTCGTGGCCATCATGGCGCGTCTGTTCGGTTATCTGGAAAGACACCTGTCCCGCCACCTCCCCGGCGCAGCATGACGAGGAGCAGGCAGAACATGGCAAAAGACAACAACGAGCGCGACCTTTCGGCAACCATGTCGATGGACGAGCTGACCGCGACCATCCACGAGCAGATACCGGCCATGCCCGCACAGCTTGCCGCCAGCGCCCGCTTCATTCTCGATCACCCCGACGTGGTGGTCACATCCTCGATGCGCGACATCGCCATGTCGATCGGCGTGGCCCCGGCAACGCTGGTCCGCCTTGCCCGGGCGCTCGGCTTTCCGGACTGGTCGTCGCTGCGCGAAATCTACGTCGCCTCCTATCGCGGTTCGCCGGGGCTTTATGCGCGCGGTGCTTCGGCGCTGGTCGAAGGCGCTGACGAGGAAAGCCTGCTTGGCCGCATGACCAACACGCTGGCGACCGATACGACAAGGCTTGGGCTGATCAACGACGCGGCCACCTTCGATGCGGCGGTGCGCCGGCTGGCCGAAGCGCCGCGCATCTATGTCGCCGCCTTCCTCTCCTGCCGCGCGCCGGGGCTGACCTTCACCTATATTTCGCGCCTGTTCCGCGACGGTGTGCATCTGAGCGAGGCGTCCGGCTCCTCGCTGGTCACCGAGCTTGCCACGCTCAACGAGAAGGACGTGGTGCTGTCGATCAATTTCAGCCCCTATTCGCGCGATTCCCTGCTGGTGGCGGGTGCCGTGAAGCGCTCGGGCGCGGGGCTGATCTCGCTGGCCGACAGCCGCGTCACGCCGCTGAGCGATGTGGCCGAGCATGTTCTGCTGTTCGAGACGGCAAGCCCGTCCTTCTTCCCCACCATCACCGCGGCCACCGCACTGGCTGAATCGCTGACCGCCGGCATGATGCGCCATCTGGGCGTCAGGGCGACCGAGCATCTGACCCGCGTGGAGGAAAGCCTCTACGCCGCCGACACCTATGTGGCGGCCAACGCCCGCAGCCCCACTCCCGGCATTGCATCGAAATCAAGTCCTCCCCCCACCACCGGAAATAACTCATGACCACGCATGTCTTTCACCGCGCCCTGAAATCCGCCCTGCCCTATGTGGCGGGTGGTGACGGCATCACGCTCAGGGATGCGGAGGGCCGGACCTATATCGACGCCTGCGGCGGCGCTGCCGTTTCCTGCCTCGGTCACGGCCATCCGGCGGTTCTGGAGGCCATGGCCGCGCAGGCGAAGCAGGCGGCCTATATCCACACCTCCTTCTTCACCTCTGAAGCCGCCGAGAAGCTGGCCGCGCGCGTGGCTGAAAACTGTGGCGGCGACCTCAACCATGTCTATTTCGTCGACAGCGGCTCGGAAGCCACCGAAACCGCGCTGAAGATGGCGCGCCAGTACTGGCTGGAACGCGGCCAGCCGCAGCGCACGAAAGTCATCTCCCGCCATTTCAGCTACCACGGCAACACGCTGGGTGCGCTCTCGGTGAGCGGCAACCGCTGGCGACGCGAGCCCTATGCGCCGCTGCTGGCCGATGCCTCCTTCATCGAGCCCTGCTTCTTCTACCGCCACGCGGAGCCCGGCGAGACGCCGGAAGCCTATGGCGCGCGCGCCGCTGCAGCCCTTGAAAAGCAGATCCTCGAACTGGGTCCCGAAACGGTGATGGCCTTCATCGCCGAAACGGTCGTCGGCGCCACCACCGGCGCGGTTGCGCCCGCACCCGGCTATCTGAAGCGCATCCGCGAGATCTGCGACCGTCATGGCGTGCTGCTCATCCTCGACGAGGTGATGTGCGGGGCCGGACGCACCGGCACCTTCCTCGCCGCCCATGCCGAGGGCGTCGCCGCCGACATCGTCACCCTCGCCAAGGGTCTGGGCGGCGGCTATCAGGCGATCGCGGCCGTCATCTGCTCGGACAAGGTCTATGAGGGCTTTTACAACGGCTCGGGCGTGTTCCAGCATGGCCTGACCTATTCCGCGCATCCAGTGGCCTGCGCCGCCTCGCTGGCCGTGCAGGAGGTGATCCTGCGCGACGATCTTCTGGCCAATGTGCGCGCCCGCGGCGAGGACCTGAACCGCGCCTTGCATGGCCGTTTCGGCAACAACCACCATGTCGGCGACATTCGCGGGCGCGGCCTCATTCAGGCCATCGAGCTGGTGCGCGACCGGGCGGAAAAGTCGCCGTTCGACCCTGCCCTGAAGCTCAATCAGCGCATCAGGGCGGAAGCCTTTGCACGCGGGCTGATGGTCTATCCCGGCGCCGGCTGCGTCGACGGCCGCGCGGGCGACCACATCCTGCTGGCTCCCCCCTACATCGTCACCACCTCTGACATTGAAGAGATCGTCTCGCGCCTCGGCGAGGCCGTGGACGCCGCACTCGCGGCAGTGAACTGAAACCCAGTATTATACAAGGCAGTCAAATGGCGCGTGATCCCCGCTACGATATTCTGTTTGAGCCCGTCCGCATCGGACCCGTCACCGCCCGCAACCGCTTCTATCAGGTGCCGCATTGCAACGGCATGGGCTGGACGCAGCCGCAGGCGCTGGCGGAGTTGCGCGGCGTGAAGGCCGAAGGCGGCTGGGCGGTGGTCAGCACGGAAGAGGTGGAAATCCACCCGACAGGCGATTGCGAGCCGTTCCATGAGGGGCGCCTGTGGTCGGATGCCGATGTGCCTGCGCTGGCGCTGATGGCCGAGGCGGTGCATGCGCACAATTCGCTGGCCGCCGTCGAGATCATGCATCACGGCGCGTCCTCGGCCAACTGGTCGTCGCGCGAGATGCCGCTGGCCCCGTCGCACCGGCCGATCATCTATTACGCGCCGGTGCAGGCGCGGCGCATGGACAAATCCGACATCGCCGATTTCCGCCGCTGGCACCGCGAAGCGGCGCTGCGGGCGAAGAAGGCGGATTTCGACGTCATCTATGTCTATGCCTCGCATGATCTCAGCCTGCCGATGCACTTCCTGCAGGCCCGCAAGAACGATCGCATCGACGAATATGGCGGCAATTTCGAAAACCGCGTGCGCCTGCTGCGCGAGGTGCTGGAAGACACCAGGGAAGCGGTCGGCGACCGCTGCGCGGTGGCGTTGCGCTTCGCCGTGGACGAGATGATCGGCGCCGACGGCATCACCAGCGACGGCGAAGGCCGCGACGTGGTCGAGCGGCTGGCCGAACTGCCGGATTTGTGGGACGTCAACGTCTCGACATGGTCGAACGACAGCGCCACCTCGCGCTTCCAGAAGGAAGGCTATCAGGAGGACTTCACCCGCTGGGTGAAGTCGGTGACCACGAAGCCGGTGGTCGGCGTCGGCCGCTACACCTCGCCCGACCGTATGGTCAGCCTGGTGAAGTCCGGCGTGCTCGATTTCATCGGCGCGGCGCGTCCTTCGATTGCAGATCCCTTCCTGCCGAAGAAGATCGAGGAAGGCCGTCTGGACGAAATCCGCGAATGTATCGGCTGCAACATGTGTGTCTCGTCGGACTACACCAACACCAATCTGCGCTGCACCCAGAACCCGACCATGGGCGAGGAGTGGCGGCGCGGCTGGCACCCGGAGCGCATCGCGCCGAAAGGATCGGACCACACCGTGCTGGTGGTGGGCGCCGGCCCTGCCGGCCTTGAGGCGGCCCTTGCCGCCGGCCGCCGCGGCTATGAGGTGCATCTGGCCGAAGCCGGCACCGAGCTTGGCGGGCGGGTGAGCCGCGAAGCGCGCCTGCCGGGCCTTTCCGAATGGGGCCGCGTGCGCGACTGGCGCGTCACCCAGCTTTCCGTCATGCCCAATGTGCATATCTACCGCGACAGCCCGCTGACCGCTGAAGACGTGCTGGCCTTTGGTGCCGGCCATGTCGCCATCGCCACCGGCGCCGAATGGCGCCGCGACGGCGTCGGCCGCGACCATGGCGCGCCCATTCCCGGCTTCGACGATCCGCGCGTGTTCACGCCAGACGACCTGATGAACGGCAAGCGCCCCGAAGGTCCGGTCGTGGTGTTCGATGACGACCATTACTATATGGGCGGCGTGCTGGCGGAACTGTGCCGCTCATGGGGGCTGGAGGTGACGCTGGTCACCCCCGCCAACATTCCCTCCGCCTGGACCGTGAACACGCTGGAGCAGGGCCACATCGCCAAACGGCTGGCGCGTCAGGGCATTGCCGTCGTCACCTCGGCGACGGTCACCTCCTTCGGCACCGACAGCGTCGAGATCCTCGATTATCTGCCCGGCACCACGCGCAGGCTGAAGGCCGGCGGCATCGTGACCGTCACCGCGCGCCTGCCGCGCGAAGGTCTTTACGAGGAACTGGCGGCAGCGCCCGAAAAACTGGAGGAAGCCGGCATCTCGACGCTGCGCCGCATCGGCGACGTCTATGCCCCCTCCACCATTCAGGTCGCGACCTACTGGGGTCACCGCTTCGCCCGCGAACTGGATGCGGAAGTGGTGGCGGCCGAAGACCTGCCGCGCGAACTGCCGCAAGCCGCGCCGCTGCGCCGCCACTGGGCATAAAACCCTCCCGACGAGAACGGAATGGTCTGCAAGCTACCACGGCTTGCGGACCGTCCCGCATCCACGCCGACGGGGCAAAGCTCCCGCCCCATGGCTGCTGGCCGGGCGGGAAACCGGCGCACGGGTTCGGCTGAACCCATGCGCCGGCCAGAACATCACGAACACATCACTTCGTGTGATGCACTTCCTGCAGGCCGTAGACGGGCGTCTGAATGCCTTCCATGCGCGCCTTCAGTTGCAGGGACAGATATTGCGAGTAATGGCGCGACTGGTGCAGGTTGCCGCCGTGGAACCACAGCGCTTCCTGCTGCGTCGGCTTCCACATGTTGCGCTGCTCGCCTTCCCACGGGCCGGGGTCCTTGGGCGTGTCCGAACCCAGTCCCCAGACCTTGCCGACCTTGTCCGCTGTCTCCGCGTCGATGATGTCGGCGACCCAGCCGTTCATCGAACCGTAGCCTGTAGCATAGACGATGACGTCGGCCGGCAGCTCCGTGCCATTGGCGAGCTTCACCGAATTCTCGGTGATCTCCTCGATCTGGCCGGATGCGAGCCTGATCTTGCCGTCGATGATGAGCTGCGAAGCGCCGATGTCGATATAGTATCCCGAGCCGCGCCGCAGATATTTGAGGAACAGGCCCGACCCGTCCGCACCGAAATCGAGCTGGAAGCCGGCCTTTTCGAGCGCCGCGTAGAAATCGGCATCGATCTCGCGGATCTTGTCGTAGATGGGCTTCTGGAACTCGTTCATGATGCGATAGGGCAGTGAGGCGAAGATCAGGTCCGCCTTGGCGGTGGTCACGCCATTTTGCAGCGCCTGCTCGGAATAAAGCGCCCCGAGCCCATGTTCCATCAGCGGTTCTGACCGCACGATATGGGTGGAGGATCGCTGCACCATGGTGACGTCCACGCCGGCCTCATAAAGGGCGGCACAGATGTCATGGGCCGAATTGTTGGAGCCGATGACCACCACCTTCTTGCCCTTGTAGCCATCCGGGCCGGGATGGCGGGACGAATGATGCTGCTCGCCTTTGAAGCGGTCCTGTCCCTTCACGGTCGGGATGTTCGGCTTGCCGGACATGCCGGTGGCGAACACCAGCTGCTTCGGGCGCACCACGACGTCCTTGCCATCGCGGTCGATGACGACCGTCCACTCCTTGTCCGCTTCGTTCCATTTGGCGGACTTGACGGTGGAGCGTGTCCAGTAATTCAGCTCCATGACTTTGGTGTAGAATTCAAGCCAGTCGCCGATCTTGTCCTTGGGCGCGAAGACGGGCCAGTTCTTCGGAAAGTCGATATAGGGCAGGTGGTCGTACCAGACCGGATCGTGCAGGCAGAGCGACTTGTAGCGCTTGCGCCAGGAATCGCCCGGCCGCTCGTTGCGTTCGACGATGATCGTCGGCACGCCGAGCTGGCGCAGCCGCGCGCCCAGCGCGATGCCGCCCTGCCCTCCGCCGATAACCAGCACATAGGGCTGCTTTTCGTAGCCCAGCGTGCGCTCTTCCTCCTCGCGCTCTTCCTTCCATGTTTTCGCACCGAGGTTCTGCCCGTGCTTCGCACCGAGCGGCCTGGTGAAGCCCGCCTTTTCCTCGTGCCCCTTCAGCTCCGACACGACGGTGAGAAGCGTCCAGATCCTGCCATTCTTCAGGCGGATGAGGCCGTAGCCGCGCGCCACTTCGGTCTCGAACGAGATCCAGCTTTCGGTGACGCCATCAGCCTCGGTCGCGGTTTCGCCTTCCGCCACCTGCCAGTTGGTTGGCTTCACCTGCTGCAGCTGGGATTGCAGCAGGTCGCGCACCTCGTCATGGCCTTCAACGGTCTTGAGGTTCCAGCTGAAGGCGACGAGATCGCGCCAATAGCACTCGTCGGCGAACATCGAGACGGCTTCGTCGATCCGGCCGCCTGCCAGCGCCACGCCGAACTTGTCGAGAACGGCCTGCACGCGCACTGTCGGGGTTTTCTCAAGCATTGCAATTTCCTCCCATGCAAAGTTGTGCCGGCCCTCCCGGAACCGGCCGTGAAATGTGTCTATCTGTTCAGATCGATCAGGATCTTGAGCTGGGTGCCGGCCGGGTCGAGCAGCCGGTCGAAACCTTCGGCGACCGCATCCTCCAATGCGATCGTGGCGGTGACGATTCTGGCTGCCGGTATCTGGCCGCTGGCGATCAGCCGCGCCACGCGCGGCCAGTAATGCGTGGGATAGGCCCACGAGCCCCTGATATCGATGTCCTTGAAGGTGACGTCGAACCAGTTGAGCGGGTTCTCATGCGGGTGCAGGCCGGTCTGCACCACGACGCCCTGCTTGCGCACGGCATCGGTGCAGTTCTTCAGCGCATGTTCGTTGCCGACGCATTCGATGGCGACGTCGCAGCCGACATTCCCTTCCGTTTCGGCCCGCACCACATCGCCGACATTCTCGGTTTTCGGATTGATGGTGCGGACTTCGCCCAGTTTCTCGCGCGCGAGCTGCAGGCGGGTGTCGTTGAGGTCGGACAGGAAGATCTGCGATGCGCCGGCCGCCCTTGCCGCCATCGCGGTGAGGATGCCGATGGGGCCGACCCCGGTGACGAGCACGCTGTTGCCGGCGGTGACGCCGCCGCGATCGCAGGCATAGACCGCCACGGCCGTCGGCTCGATGAGTGCCGCCTCCTCGTCGCTCAGATCGTCAGGGATCGGCTGCACATTGTAGCTGTTGAGCAGCGCCTGGCCGGACATGCCGCCCGAATGCCAGGAGAGACCGGCCAGCGCGAGGCTGGTGCTCAGATGATAAAGCCCGCGATCGGCGAAATAGTCTCCCGCCCGCGGCATGATCAGCGGCTGCACGGAGACGCGGTCGCCGACCTTCACATGTGTCACATCCGCGCCGACGGCCTTGACCACGCCGCCGAACTCATGCCCCAGAACCTGCGGGCCGCTTGCCCCGGTGAACGGATGCGGCTCGGTGGGGATGAAGATCGGCCCATAGGCATATTCATGCAGATCGGTGCCGCAGATGCCGCAGAAGCGGTTTTCGATCAGCACCTGATCCGGGCCGGGATCGGGCGGCGCGGCCACCTCCTCCACCCGCAGATCCTTCGCCGCATAAAAGCGCAACGCACGCATGCAAGTCTCCTCCATTTTCTCCCATGGAAGAGGTAGCAAGGGCCGTGCCAGATGCAGGCCAACCCCTAAGCGATTGTTTTCGCTATGTTCTGCGCAAGCAGGAAACTGCCCGCGCGCCCGATGCAACAGGCCGGCTGCAACAGGTGTTGCACCTGTTGCAGGGTCAGTGCAGGCGTTTCAGCCGCCGATGGATGGTGGAGCGGTTGACGCCCAGCCGGCGCGCCAGCTCGGAGACATTGTTGCCGCATTCGCCGAGCTGGCGGCGCAATGCTTCATTGTCTATCTGCCCGCCGCCGGGGAGAGCTTCGGCCTGAAAATGCTCCGGCAGACACTCGGCGGTGATGGCCGCATCCGTCGCCATCGCCGCCGCCACCCGCAAGGTGTTATCCAGCTCCCGCAGGTTGCCCGGCCAGTCATGACGCGCCAGAGCCCGCCTCGCGGCGAGGTCGATGGTGATGGTCTCGCCCTCCTCCTCGCCGTGACGGCGCAGGAGATGATCGACAAGCCCGTCGAAATCGCGCCTCTGGCGCAGGGGCGGGATCGTCAGCGTTGCGGCGTTCAGCCGGTAGAGCAGATCCTCCCGGAAGCGCCCTTCGGCAGCCATGGCGGCAAGATCGCGGTGCGATGCCGAAAGCAGCCGGAACCGGACCGGCTTCGGCCTGAGCGCTCCCACCGGCTGCACTTCGTTTTCGGAAAGCACCCGCAAAAGCCGGCTTTGCAGGGCAAGCGGCATGTCGCCGATCTCGTCCAGAAACAGCGTTCCGCCGTTTGCCGCCTCGATCAGGCCCGTCTTGCCCTTCTGCATCGCGCCGGTGAAGGCGCCGGGCGCATAGCCGAACAGTTCGGATTCGATGAGCTGCTCGGGGATGGCCGCGCAGTTGACGGCGACGAAGGGACCGGATCGCGCGCTGCTGTCGTGAATGGCGCGGGCCAGATATTCCTTGCCGCTGCCGGTTTCGCCCCTGATGAGGATGGGCAGGTTGCGGTCCGCAAGTTTCGCCGCCCGCGCCTGCAACGCCTCCATGGCCGGATCGCCGAAACTCAGATGCCGCAGGGCGGCAGGCAGCCGTGCCGGGATGATGGTCGAAGGGGTGCGGAAGCTGCTGACGGGGGCGATGGCGCTGGCAAACAGCGCCAGCCCGTTGCGCGCCCGCACCATGCGCTCGCCATTCGGCCTGCCCCGCATCAGGGCGGGAAGCTGGTCGATGTCGATGTCAAAGATATCGGAGACCGGCTTGCCGATGAAATCCCGCGTCGGCGCCGTATTCTGGTTCATGGAGCGCGCGACCGCGCCGAAGCCGCCATGGGTCATGCCCGTGATCATGCCGTTGCCGTCGATGGTGATCGCGGCATCGGGATCGACATCGAGAAAATCGGGCAGCCGCGCCAGCCGCAGAACCCAGTCTTCCCGCGCCCGCGTCATCAGGTTTGCAAGCTCGATGCGGCGCGCCGTGGAGGCGACCAGATGCAGCGCCAGCTGCTGGCTGGCCTTCTCGGTCGGAGAGCGCAGCTGCGAGATGTCGAGCACCGCCGACAGATCCCCGAACGTGTCGAAGATCGGCGCGGCCGTGCAGGTCAGCCCGATATGGCAGGCATCGAAATGATCGTCCTGATGAATGATGACGGGTTTTTCCGAGACGATGCAGGCGCCGACGGCGCAGGTCCCCGCCCGGTCCTCCGACCATTCGGAACCGAGATACAGCCCCGCCTTGCGCAGCTGGTTGTCGAAGGTGGGATCGCCCATGAACTCGACGGTGACGCCGCGCGCATCGGACAGCAAAAGCACGTAGTTCTGATCGGCCACCTGCCTGAACAGCCCTTCGAGCCCGGTTCGCCCGATGCGGATCAGCTCTTCCGACTGCTCGCGATGTTCCCGCAACTGGGTGGCGGGCACGATATAGGCTTCCTGCGGGCGCGCGGGATTGAGCTGGTAGTCGTTCAGGCAACGCAGCCATGACTGAATGACAGGGCGATCCCGGTTCGAGGGCCTGCCCATGGCAACGCGCTCGATCTCCCTGATGTGCGACAGCGCCGACACCATGATCTTTCTCCTCCGCCTTCAGGTTGGCACAAGAGGTGTCGACACTCAACAGGGGATATGTGACCGGGAAGCGGGCAGCATGTCGGCGCGGCTGCCGGTCAGCCTTCCGGAATCTGGTCCATGGTCGCCAGCGAGCCGACGATCAGCGCCCTTGCTCCGAGGTCGTACTGGGCCTTGATCCAGTCCGCCCTTTTCAGTCCGCCCCTTTGGGGGAGAACCTCCTGCCCGTCCTTGATGGGCAGCACCGTATCGGCCACCGACACGCAGAAATAGGCGACGATGAACAACAGCCAGTTCGCCCGCGTAAAGGGAATGCAGAAGATGCGCGCAACACCTTTCTGGTGCTCTTCCATCTTCTGCATCATCGCCGGCGTTATCAGGTCCTCGCGAAGAATGTAGGGCGCGATGCCCGGATGCTGCTCGACCAGCATCCACATCGACTGGCTGAATGACAGCATGAAGCTTTCAAGCCCCTCCCCGCCATCGGGCGCGGGCGGCGGAAGCTCCCAGCGCAGGAACAAATCCTCCGCAATCTGCTGCTTCAGTTCCTCAAGCCCGGAGACATGCTTGTAGAGCGCCTTGGCGCTGACGCCGAGATGCGCGGCAATGCCCAGAATGGTGACGTTGGGAAGCGTGATCTCGATGCCGGCATCGCTCAGGCGCTCCCGCGTGATGGTCCTTGGACGACCTCTCGCGGTTACAGGATGGCTCCCGATCATGGCTCTCCTTTCCCCACCTGAGTGCCTGGGCAAAGGCACGGGCACTTGAGCCGGATATACCAGAAAAACAATTTTTCACAATGATTTCTGTGTGTTGCGTTTTGACGTCGGGAAAGTTGACTGGTTTTGTCAATTAAGTTAATGGGTGTGAACTAATTATCGCGGGGACCCCCATAATGTACTGCCTGACTGCACGACACTCTCTTTACGCGCGCACCGCACTTCTGCTTCTGACCACGGCGCTCGCCTCGTCCTTTGCCATCGGCATCACCACCGGGCCGGGCATGGCGCAAAGCCGGACTGCGAAACCCGCAGCCGGGGAAAAGGCGCAGGAGGCGCCGAAAAAGCAGCAGGAGAGCGAGGACGGCACCATCAACCTCGACACCGTTCTCATCCACGGCAAGGGCGGCAAGCCGCCGGCCTATGCGGGCGGGCAGGTGGCCACCGGCAGCGGCGTCGGCCTGCTCGGCAACAAGGACGTGATGGATACGCCCTTCAGCACCGTTTCCTACACGTCCGACCATGTGAAGAACCGCGAGGCGCAGGACATCGGAGCCGCGATCGGCGCCACCGACCCTTCCGTCTATGTGCCGAGCAAGCGCACCATCTTCGAGACCTTCTACATCCGCGGCTTCTCAAGCTCGGCCGATGACGTGCTCTTCAACGGTCTGGCGGGCATGGCGCCCAACATGCGCGGCTCGACCGAATTCGCCGACAGGATCGAGGTTCTGAAAGGCCCCTCCACCTTCCTCTATGGCATGCCGCCGGCCGGCAGCGTCGGCGGCATCGTCTCGCTGGTGCCGAAGCGGGCCGAGGACACGCCGCTGACCCGGCTGACGACCAGCTATTCGTCCGACAGCCTGTGGGGCGTGCATGCCGATATCGGCCGCCGCTTCGGCGAGAACAAGGAATGGGGCATCCGCGTCAACGGCGTGCTGAGGGACGGCCACACGGCTGTCGATGACGAGAAGCACGGCATGAAGATCGGCTCGGTCGGCCTCGACTGGCGCGGCGAGCGTGCCCGCTTCTCGGTCGACTACTACAAGCAGAAGGAAGATATGGACGGGGTCAACTATTTCGGCCTTTCCCTGTCGCCGGCCGTCACCCAAATCCCGTCTGCGCGCAACGGCAAGCATTCGCTGGCCGCTCCATGGGCGTTCAACTCGACGGAGACCGATGCCGTGGTGCTGCGCGGCGAGGTCGATCTCACCGATTCCATCACCGCCTATGCCGCCGTCGGCCGCCGCTCGGGCGGCTACGATGCGCTGATCACCTCTCAGACGCTGATGAACAATGCCGGCGACATCTCGGTTTCGGCCACCCGCCAGAAGACCGATGGCACGCAATATTCCGGCGAGGCGGGTCTGCGCGGCAATTTCGCGCTGGGCGGCGTTACGCATGAATGGAACCTGTCCGCCAGCGGCTTCAAATCCAGGATCGAGTTTGAAACCAACGCCAGGCGGAATTTCTGGAACACCAATTATTACAATCTGGATTTCGGCCCGGCTCCCGACCTGCCGCTTCTGCCGAATGGAGCGATCGAACAACATCTCTCCAGCTATGCCTTCTCCGACACGATGAAGGCCTTCGACGACCGTTTGCAGGTCACGGTGGGCGCAAGATACCAGAACGTGAAGCGCGAACAGTTTTATCTGCCGAGCGGACAGCTTGCTTCCAGCTATGAGTCCAGCCGGCTCACCCCCGGCATCGGCGTCGTCTACAAGGCGACCGACAGCATTTCGCTTTACGCCAATTATATCGAAGGTCTGAGCCCGGGCTCCACAGCGCCGCTCAACGCAGCCAATGCCGGCGACATTCTCAAGCCTTACAAGACCACGCAATATGAGGTCGGGGCCAAATGGGATATGGGCAGCGTCACCACGTCGCTCGCCCTGTTCCAGATCGGGAAGCCCAGCGCCTACATCGATCCGGCCACCCAGATCTACGATGTCTATGGCGAACAGCGCAACCGGGGCGTCGAGCTCAGCGTCTATGGTGAAATCAGGTCCGGCATGCGCCTTCTGGGCGGCATTGCCTATACCGATGCGAAGGTGACGAAATCGGACAAGGCGGAGACGCAGGGCAGACACGCCACCGGCGTGCCTTCGGTGATGGCCAAGCTCGGTCTGGAATATGATGTCGGAACGATTGAGGGCCTGACCCTGCTCGGCAATATCAGCTATACCGGCAAGCGCTATGCCAACAACACCAACACCCTGACGGTGCCTGATTTCACCACGCTCGATCTGGGCGCGCGCTACACCACGCGGATCGGCGACAACCCGCTGACCCTTCGCGCCATGGTGCAGAACGTGACCAACGAATCCTACTGGGCCGGCGGCGATCTCTCCGGTGGTTATGGCGCACCCCGCACCTTCCTGTTCTCAGCCACGATGGACTTCTGACCCAAGGAGAAGACCCGATGAAAACACTGACCCTCGGCCTGTCGGCACTGCTGGCAGCCACATTCCTGGCGACATCCGCCTTCGCCGCCGGCGCGGCGGCTGCCACGGTTGCGGAACCTTCGGCCCGCATCCTGCGCATGGAGGTCGCGCCGGCTCTCTACGAGCTGGTCTATTCGCCCGCGCAGGACGCCGTTTTCGTGGCTTCCGCCGGGGGCTTCGGCGAAGGGGCCGAGGCCGGCCGCATCCTGCGGCTCGATCCAAGCAGCCTTGAGAAAAAGGGCGAAATCGTCCTGTCCGGCCGGGCTTTCGGCCTCGCACTCGATGATGCCGCCGGCCGCCTCTATGTCGGCGACACCACCAGCGCCTCGATCACGGTCATCGACACCAGAACGGATGCCGTGGTCGGCACCGTGCAGCTGGCTGAAAAGGTGACCTCCGACAAGGGCAAGCCGGAATACCCCCACAATTTCCGCGAACTGGTGCTCGATCCTGAGAACAACCGCCTCTATGCCCCCGGTCTGGCGGCGAAGGACAGCGCGCTCTACGTCGTCGATACGGCGGCCCTCAGGGTGGAAAAGGTGATCCCCGGCTTCGGGGCCGGGGTAGCCGGTGCCGTACTCGATGCCGCGCGTGACAGGCTCTACGTCTCGAACCTTCAGGGGCAGCTCTTCGTTCTGAACACGGCAGGGCCCGAACTGCTGGCCACCGCCGAGGTGGAGGGCGACCAGCTTCTGAACCTTGCCCTCGATGCCGCCGGAGAGCGCATCTTCGCGACCGATCAGGGCAATGAATTCATCGATAAGATGCGCGCTGACGTTATTCCCGATTACAAAATCAGGGGCGAGGGAAAACGCGTCGTGGTGATGGATGCCGAAGGCAGGACCATCCGTCACCTGCCGACGGGAGCCGGACCGGTGGCCCCGCTGGTCGGCGGCGAGCGGCTCTACGTCACCAACAGGGATGACGGCACGGTCAGCGTCTTCGACACCAAGAGCTATGAGCTTGTGGAGAAGATCGCCTTGCCGGCCCACCCCAACAGTCTGGCGCTCGACCGCGAACGCAACGCGCTGTTCGTCACGGTCAAGAAGGGCCATGGCGAAAAGGGCGCCGAGAGCGTTGTTCGCATCGGGTTCTGACGAGAGCAGCGTCTCCCGTACGACCGATCATGCCGGCGGCTCACCCTGCCGGCATGTTGCATCGCTGACAGGGTTTTGCCTCTGGCCCCTGGTTCCCTGCCCTGCGGGATTCCCATCGGGTCGTAGTCACATCCGGGTCAGCGCAGGCGCTCGCACAACCCTTCGGTGATCAGCGCGCTGCCGCTGTCGCCGCCAAGGTCGCGGCTGATCAGCCCGGCCTCTATCGCCGCGCTCACCGCCTCGCGGATGCGAGATGCGGCGCGCGCCAGACGATCGTCGTCATGGTTTGCAGCCAGCCATTCCAGCATCGAGGCGGCCGACAGAACCGTGCCATAGGGATTGGCGATGCCTTTGCCGGCAATGTCGGGGGCGGAGCCGTGGGCGGCCTGGAACAGGCCCTGCCTTTCCCCCACCTCGGCCGAAGGGGCGAGCCCCATGCCGCCGATGGTGGCGGCGGCCAGATCGGACAGGATATCGCCGAACATGTTTTCGGTGACGATCACGTTGTAATGCCCCGGACGGGTGACGAGATACATCGCCATCGCGTCGATCAGGCCATGCTCGGCCTCGATATCGGGATAGTCCGCGGCCACCTCATCGAAGATCGAGCGGAAGAAGGCGTAGCTGCGCAAAACGTTCGCCTTGTCGACGCAGGTGACACGGCGAACACCGTCGGCCGGCGCGCCATGGGAAGCCCGCGCCAGTTCGAACGCCTTGCGCACGATCCGTTCCACGCCCTTGCGGGTCTGAACCAGCGTGTCGACCGCAATTTCGCCGCGCAGCTGCGCGCCGGCGCCGCGCGCCGCATACAGGCCTTCGCTGTTTTCACGCAGGATGATGTAGTCGATCTCGCCTGCCTTCACATCGGCCAGCGGCGAGCGGATGCCCGGATACAGGCGGATAGGGCGGATATTGGCGTAGAGATCGAGCTCGAAGCGCAGCCGCAGGGTGAAATCCAGACCCGCTTCGGTGCCGTCGGGATGCACGACGCCGGGAATGCCGGCCGCCCCGTGCAGAACCGCATCGGCCTGCGCGCAGGCGCGGAAGGTGGCTTGCGGAAAGCTCTCTCCGGTCTGGCGGTAAAGCTCCGCCCCGGCCGGGTGATCGCAAAAGCGCAGCGGGCAATCATTGCCGAAAGCCCCGCGCAGCACCCGCACAGCCGCATCGGCCACTTCCGGGCCGATGCCATCGCCGGGTACGACGGCAATCTCATATGTGTCTTTCATGGTTCCGGCCTCAGATGCAGCGTCCGCCATCGACTTCCATGGCGATGCCGGTGATCATCGAGGCTTCCTCCGAGCAGAGGAAAGCGGCGGCATTGCCCATGTCCTCGGGCGTCGAGAAACGGCCGATGGGGATGGAGGCAAGAAACTTGGCGCGGATTTCCGGGGTGTCCGCGCCCATGAAGGTCGACAGAAGCGGCGTGTCGCCGGCCACCGGGTTGATCGCGTTCACGCGGATGCCGAAAGGCGCAAGCTCCACCGCCATGGCGCGGGTGGCGGTGATGACCCAGCCCTTGGAGGCGTTGTACCAGGTCAGGTTCGGCCGGGGCGAAACGCCGCCGGTGGAAGCAACATTGAGGATCGCCCCGGCTTTCTGCGCCTTGAAATGCGGGACCATGGCGCGCGCGCCGTAATAGATCGAGCGCATGTTCACATTGGCGATACGGTCGAAGGTCGCCTCGTCGATATCATCGAGGGGTGTCGGCACATGGCCGACGCCGGCATTGTTGACCAGAACGTTCAGCCCGCCGAAGGCGGATAGCGCCAGATCGCGGGCCGCTTCCATGCCCTGCGCCGTCGCCACATCGCCGACGAGCGGCCGGCAATCGTCGCCGAGGCTTTGCGCGACCCGCTCGGCATTGGCCTGATCGCGGTCCATCAGCACGACCTTCGCGCCTTCGGCGACGAACTTGCGCACGATCCCCTCGCCGAAGCCCGATCCCCCACCGGTGATCACGGCAATTTTTCCTGTCAGTCGCATCGTCACTCCTGCGGGTCGTCTTCACGCAAAAAACCGATGTTCAGAATGCTGGAAAGCCATGGCCGGTAACAGTCGCATTATCTGAACGCGCAATCAGGTTTCCTTCCTTGAGATGCGCGCCCGCGTGGCTCATGTTGCACCGATAATGCCGTGCTCCGGGGAAAAACATGACTGACTGGAAAAGCCGCGCCGCTGCCCTTTACGATGGCGGCTTCCGTCCGATGTTCATCGACGGGAAATGGGTGCCGGCGGCTTCCGGCGAGGTGATGGATGCCCGCAACCCCGCCAATGGCGCGTTGCTGGCAACGGTGCCGAAAGGGGCCGCCGCCGACATCGACGCAGCCGTCGCGGCCGCGCGGCGCGCCTTCGATGGCCCGTGGTCGAAATTCACGCCCTTTGAGCGGCAGGCCCTTCTGCTGCGCATCGCGGAGCGTTTCGAGGCGGAATGGGAAACGCTGTGCCTGTCGGACACGCTCGACATGGGCATGCCGATTGCGCGCACGCTCGCCAATTCGCGCCGGGTGCTCGGCATGCTGCGCTTCTATGCCGGACAGGCGGTGGCCATCCACGGCCAGACCATCCCGAATTCGTTCCCCGGCGAAATCCTGTCGCAGACCGTGAAGGAGCCGATCGGCGTGGTCGGCGCCATCATCCCGTGGAATGCGCCGATCGCCGGCTCGGTCTGGAAGATCGCTCCGGCGATCGCCACCGGCTGCACCGTGGTTCTCAAGCCCTCGGAAGAAGCCTCGCTGACGGTGCTGCTGATCGCCCGGCTGATGGCCGAGGCCGGCCTGCCGGACGGCGTGCTGAATGTGGTGACCGGCCATGGCGCCGATGCAGGCGCGGCGCTGGCCGCGCATCCGGGCGTCGACAAGATCGTGTTCACTGGCTCCACCGCCACCGGCCAGGCCATCGCCCGCGCCGCCACCGGCACGCTGAAGCATGTTTCGCTGGAACTGGGCGGCAAATCCCCGGTCATCGTCTGCCGCGATGCCGATATGGACAAGGCCGTGCCCGTAGCCGCCATGGCGGTGTTCGCCAATTCCGGCCAGATCTGCATTGCCGGTTCACGGCTTTTCGTCGCCCGCGAGATCCATGACGAATTCGTCGCCCGCGTCGCCGACTTTGCGGGCAGGCTGCGCATAGGCCACGGCATCGATCCGGACACCGAGATCGGCCCGATCATCTCCGCCCGCCAGAGCCAGCGCATCGAAGGGTTTCTCGGCCTCGGCATCGAGGAAGGCGCGCGCGCCTTCACCGGCGGTGCGCGCCATGAAGCACCGGGGCTGGAGGGCGGCCATTACATCGCCCCGACCGTGTTCGGCGGCGTTACCGATGCGATGACCATCACGCGCGAGGAAATCTTCGGCCCCGTCATCTCCGCCCTGCCGTTCGACACGCTGGACGAGGTGGTGGAGCGCGCCAATGCGACGCCCTACGGTCTTGCCGCCGGCATCTTCACCAACCATCTGGGCACCGCGCACAAGCTTTCGCGGCGTATTCGCGCCGGCTCGGTGTGGGTGAACATGTACCACGCCATCGACCCGGCGGTGCCCTTCGGCGGCATGAAGATGTCCGGCTATGGCCGCGAGGGCGGGCTGGAGCACATGTATGAATATCTCCAGACCAAGGCGATCTGGATCAACACCGACTGAGCCGCGGACACTGCCAGCGCGCGGACGTCGCGGCCGTCATCAGGGCCGGCAAAGCTCGGTGCGGATCAGCTCGATAAGCTGTTCCGAATAGCTGTGCTGCACATAGCCTTTGGCGGTCAGGATGCCGACCGAGCGGCTGGATTGCGGATCGGCGATCCGTACGACCCGGAATTCGGCCGCCGGCAACATCGGCACCGCGATTTCCGGCACCAGCGCCACCCCGAGCCCGGCCGAGGCGAGCGCGATCGCCGTGTAGGCGTTCTGCACCTCATACTGCATGTTGAGCGTCAGGTTCTGATCGGCGCTGATGCGATCGATCAGGGCGCGGCTGGCGGTCTGCCGGTCCAGCAGGATGAGCGGATAATTCGCCACTTCCGACAGAAGAAAGCTCTGTGCGCCGTCATCGAAATCGGCGGGCACGCAGGCGACCAGATGATCTTCGAGGATCGGCTCGAACTGGAAATCGCTGAGGCCCGGCACCTCCGGTCCGATATAAAGCTCCACCTCCTGTTCCTGGAGAAGCGTCAGGGCGGCGGTGGGCGGCGTTTCCTTCACGTCGACCAGACTGCGGGGATAGCGCAGCTTGAAGGTCGCCAGAATGCGCCCGAGCCGCGTCGAGGCAAGGGTGGGCGCGCAGGCGATCTTCACATGGCCGCGCCGCTGCGCCGCGACTTCCGACAGCCGCGCCAGCCCCGCCTGCACTTCGGCCATGGCGTTGCTGACCTGCTCGTAGAGCACCCTGCCCTCGGGCGTCAGATTGGCGCGCTGCGGCGTGCGGATGAACAGGCTCATACCCACCTGCGCCTCCAGATCGCGGATCTGCATGGAGACGGCCGACGGGGAGCGGTTGCTCTCCTCGGCGGCGCGGCGGAAGCTGCCATGTTCGGCGGCCAGCAGAAAGGTCTGCAACAGCTTCAGATTGACGTTATTCGCGGCCATCTCCGGCTCCCTGTCTTGAGGCCGGGATCACGAACGCCGACCGCCGGCAGCCCGTATGCAGGACCGCTCAGTGAACGGCCGCGAACATGATCTTTTCCTCATCCGCGTCAAGAGCCATCATTTCCTCGACGATCTTGCCGCGCTTGGCCACCAGAATGCGGTCGGACACCGCCATGATCTCCGGCAGATAGGAGGAAATCACCACCACGGCCAGGCCCTGATCGGCGAGATCGTGGATCAGCTGGTGGATCTCGACGATGGCGCCCACATCAACGCCGCGCGTCGGCTCGTCGAAAATGATCAACTTCGGCTCCTGGATCAGCGACTTGGCGATCACCACTTTCTGCTGGTTGCCGCCGGACAGCTCGATCATGCGCGCCCGATCCGAAATCTGCTTCAGCTGCAGCCGCTCGCCCCATTCCTTCGCCAGCTCCATCGCCCGCCGCGGCGACACCACCGACAGGGGATTGGACTTCTTCGACAGCTCGCCAAGCAGGATGTTTTGCCCGGCCGTCATGGTTTCGAAGAAACCGTCGAACTTGCGGTCTTCGGTGACGTAGACGATGCCGTCGCGCATGGCCGGGCGCGGCACGCGGTAGCGCACCGGCCGGCCGTTCAGACGCACTTCGCCGCCATGCATGAAGTCGCGCTTGAGAACGCCGGCCACCACCTTGGCCATTTCGGAACGCCCGGCACCGACAAGGCCGAAGATGCCCGTCACCTGACCGCCGAAGACCGAGAAGGAGGAGTTGCGCACCATGGCCCCGCAGGACAGGTTCTCCACGCTCAGCACCTTCTCGCCATACGGCCGGGGCTTGCGCCTGCCGCTGCCGTGGAGGCTGGCCGAGAGATTGCGCCCGACCATGGCGTGAACGATGCTCTCGCGGGTGAATTCGCCGGCCGCGCCGGTGGCCGCAAGCAGGCCGTCGCGCAGGATGGTGATGCGGTCGGAAACCTCAAGCGCCTCCTCCAGCGCGTGGGTGATGAAGACGATGGCGACGCCCTTTGCCTTCAGCCGTTCCACCAGCATGAAGAAATGCCGCTTCTCTTCCGGCGTCAGCGTGGCGGTCGGCTCGTCGAAGATGATGACGCGGGCATTGTGGTGAACGGCGCGCGCGATTTCGACCATCTGTTTCTGCGCCGCGCCAAGCGTCGAGACCTGCGCGGTCGGATCGACCTGAAACCCCATGCCGACCAGAAACTGGCGCGCCTCGATGTAGAGGCCGCGCAGGCGGTTGAACATCTTTTCGTCACCCAGATAGATGTTCTGCGCCACCGTCATCGCCGGCACCAGATTGGTTTCCTGGAACACCATCACCACGCCGTTCTTCAGCGCTTCGGCCGGCGAGGAGAAATTCACCTCGCGCCCGTCGAGGGTCATCACCCCCTCGCTCAGCCTGTAGACGCCGGCGATCACCTTGGTCAGCGTCGATTTTCCGGCGCCGTTCTCGCCCAGAAGCGCGTGAACCTCGCCACGGCGCAGGGTGAAATCCATCGACCGGAAGGCCGCGATCCCGCCGAAGCTTTTCGTGGCATTCGTGAGTTCGACCACGGTTTCCATCTTCAGGCCTCCCGCGCCACGCCGGCAAGGCGCAGCACCTTGCCATGACCTTTCGAGGCGACGAACAGGTCGTCGCCATGCTCGACCGCCGCAACGCACCCATGTGCGGAACCGTCGGCGCGCGAATGGAAGCTGCGCAGCGGTTTCATCTGCGCAGAGCAGTGCACCACCAGCCCGTAGGAGCGCGTTTCGGCGAAAGGCTTGGTCACGCCCATGCGGCGCAGCTGGCTGCCCTGCATCGGCTCTGAGAAGGACAGGCCCGAAGCCAGCGCCGGGGCCATCCAGAACGGCTCGGGAACCTCGGCCAGCATCCGCCTGCAATAGGCCGGTTCGCGCAGGATGAATTCGACAAGCTGGTTACGCACGGAAAAGAAGCTCAGCCAGAAGCCGGCATCCACCGCCGGCGCAATCCGCGCCGGATAGGCCGGCAGATGTTCAAGGGCAGGCTCCATGCGTCCGCTGGTGAGGTCGACCGACAGAATGCGGTGACGCCAGCTTTCGGCCAGCCACACCTTTTGCGAGCCGGTGGCGGCGACGCCGCCGGCCCAGCGCAGCCCGCCGAGAATTTTCGTGGCTTCACCGCTGGCAAGGCTGAGCCGCCACAGGCTGCCCGAAGCGCCTTTTTCCATAAGGTCGCGACGCCAGTCGCGGGCGCGGCGCGTTGAGGCGCCCTCCGTCACCAGCAGCGTGTCGGCGTCGAGAAAGGCCAGCGAGGTCGGATGGCGTGGCCCTTCGGCCATGTCGTAGGTCCTGCCGTCATGGCTGCCGCCGCGGATGGTCACGCCCTTGCCGTCCAGCCCGATGGCGAGCATGCCCTTGCCGCAGGCAAGCGCCGACACGTCATTGTCGAACGCGAAAAGCTCTTCGCCCTCCTGTCCGGCCGGACCCAGCCGCAGCACGCGTCCGCCCGAGGAGGCCACCAGCCCCTTGCCGCACAGCACGATGTTGTCGGCGCCAGCCAGCTCGGCGAAAATTCCGGCCTCGTCCAGCGCCGCATTGGGCATCAGCGGCCCGTCGAGCACCGGCACGGTGATCGCGGCTTCGCCCCTGCCAAGGCGACGGTCAATGAAACGGCGGATCGCGTTCATGCCGGCTTCCCCCAGTAGCTGTCGACGCCGCACCAGTTCTGATCGGCATCGGGCAGTTTGAGCGCACCCATGCGGTTGTTGAAGATGCCGCACAGATAGAGCGTGCCGCGATGCTCGCGCATCGAGGTGATCATCGGGTGGCGGGTGCCGCCCAGATCCCAGAAGCTTTCGAGGATCTCGCCCTTTTCGTTGAACTTCAGCACGCAGCCGGTGTTCAGGTTCGGCATCAGCCAGGCGTCCTGCGAGACCCGGCGCGCCATGCGGCGGCGGAAGCCCGGCATTTCCAGCGACAGGTCGAGCGCCGGCGTGCGCGAGCCCATCAGCGCCAGCCAGTAGGTGCCGTCCGAAGCGCGGTTGATGTTGTCGGGATAGCCCGGCAGACCCTCGATCACCCGCTCCAGCCGGCCCTTCTTCGGCCCGGCATAGTAATAGCGGTTGATGCGGCAGGCCCAGCTTTCGGCAAACAGCACCGACTCGCCGTCATAGGAGGTGCACACCCCGTTGGGGAAAATCAGATCGCTCAGAATGGTGCGGGTGGTGCCGGTGTTCGGATCGTAGACGATGAGCCGGCCATTGCCCCGGCTTTCCAGCGCATCGGCGTACCAGTCATGCATCTCGAAGCGCACGGTGGCCTCAGAGAAGATGATGCGGCCATCGGGGAGGATGTCGCAGTCGTCGGCCAGCTTCATCACCGAGTCATCGGCGATGGAGGTCCAGCTGCGGTTGGTCTCGGCCGTCAGCAGCCTGACCTCGCCCTCGGGCGAGACCTGATAGAGCCCCATGCCGCCCACGCACACGACGAGATTGCCCGTCGCGTCGAAGGCCATGCCCTGCGGCGCGCCGCCGGTATGGGCGAAGATTTCATAGCGTGTGTAGTCGGGCCCGAACCAGCGCATGATATCGCCATGGCGCGAGCCGGTGTAGAGATTGCCGTCGCGGTCGAAGATGGCATCCTCCGCGCCATCCATGATGCCAAGGCCGATCGGCTCGGAAGCGCGCAGCCGGTCGTTGGGCACCAGCGGGCCGACCGTGGTCGAGATCGCCGGCGGCAGCTTGTTGAAGGTCGGCGAGATATAGACCGCGCGCAGAAGCTTGTGGCGGTTCTTGACCCAGCGCACGTCGAGGAACACCGCGCTCACCAGCACCAGTCCGAGGATCAGCGCGTTCACCGGCCCCGGAATGGCCAGCGCCAGCAGCGAGGTCGACAGGATCAGCACGAACAGCGCGCCCATCAGCGCCTTGGCCACCGAGCCGCGGCCGCCGCCGAGCGAGATGCCGCCCAGCACAGTGGCGGTCAGCGCCTGAAGCTCCATTCCCGCGCCGATGTCGGAGGCGGCGGAACCGATGCGCGCCGAGAAATGGTAGGCCCCCAGCGCCACCAGCACCGAGCACAGCACATAGGCGGAAAACACCGTCCACCGCACATTGATGCCGGCATTGTGCGCGGAGCGCCGCGCCCCGCCCACCGCCAGCAGACGCCAGCCATACCGGCCGCGCGACAGCACGATGTGCAGCACCAGCGCCACGGCGGCCATCACCCAGAACGAGATCGGCAGGCCGAGCAGATGCCCCATGCCAAGCGCGTCATAGGCGGGCGACTGCGGGTAGTTCATCACGATGTCGGTCGAGATCTGCGGAAAAACGATATCGAACACCGACCGGAAGATGATCAGCGTCACCAGCGTGGTGAGAAACGCCCGCATCCTCAGGATGCCGACCATGAAGCCGTTGATCGCGCCGCAGACCGCGCCGACGGCCAGCGTGGCCGCCAGCCCGCCGCCGAGGCTGAGCCCCTGCACGTTCATCATGTAGAGCGCGGTGGTGACGCACAGCGCGAAGGTGGAACCGACCGACAGGTCGATGCCGCCCGAAATCATCACGACGGTCAGGCCAAGGACGATGAGCCCCAGCTCGGCCATCTCGCCCGAGAGCAGGGAAATCGTGCCGAACTGGAAGAAGCGCGGCACGATCGGACCGAAGATCGCAATCACCAGCACCAGAGCGGCGAAGGGGATTGCGCTGTCCACCCATTTCTTGGTGAGAATCTCGCCCAGAACGTGATCGGGAAACACCCGGTAACGCAACCGGACAAGGCTTTCGCTGAGGCTCATTCTGCCCTCGTCCTTACTTCAGCTGATCGATGGTCCAGCAGTTGCGGCCGCTGGCGTTCGACTTGTCGACACGGGTGATCGGACCGAAGAAGACGGTCTTTTCCGAGCCGGCGACACGATCCGGGTTCTGCAGGAACTCGGAGATCTGCTGCGCGGCGATCTCGGCCTGGATCGGTGCGTTGAAGTTGTAGACGACGTCGAGCAGGCCCTTTTCGATGCTCTCGCAGGCGGTGTGCGCGCCCGCGCCATTGGTGACGATGGTCACCTGATCCTGCTTGCCGGCCGCCAGCACGGCAGCGCCGGCGCCCACCTCGGCATTGTCCCAGATGCCCATGATGCCGCACAGGTCCGGATGCTGCTGCAGCACGGTTTCGGTTATCTGGCGGGCCTTTTCGCTGTCGTAATCGGCTGGCTGGTCGGAGACCAGTTCAAGGCCCGGGTTCTCGGCCAGAATCTGGTTGAGGCCTTCGCGCATATAGATGTTGGCGGCGCCGGTCTGGACGCCGGCCAGCCAGACGATCTTGCCCGAGGGCGCGCCGGGCGCGAGGCAGGTGCGGGCCAGCTCGCCGGCTTCCAGACGTCCCATCTCGATCCAGTCATTACCGACATAGCTGTCGGTCTGGGTGATCGACTGCATGTTGATCTGCAGGATCTTGATGCCGGCATCCTGCGCCTGCTTCAGCGCCCGCGCATAGGTCTGCACGTCGGGGTTCTGCACGATCAGCACGTCCGGCTTCTCCGCGACCGCGCCCTGCAGCGCACGGATGCCGGCGGCGGTGTCCATGTTCGGATCGCGGACTTCAAAGCTGAAGCCGTAGCGGGCGGCGTGGCGCTGCCAGACCGCGGTCCAGGCCTGGTTGAGGTCCATGCCCTGCGAGAGCGGCACGAAGATCACCTTCTTGCCTGCCATGGCCTCCAGATAGGCGGCGCGGCCGACCTGCTCAATTTCGGCGGCCTTGGCGGGAATTCCCATAAACAGCGCAGCGGCGGCCAGACCGGCAAGCGCGGTTTTCTTCAGAACAGACATGCTTTTTCTCCTCACTGATTTTGTCTTGAAAGGCCCCGTGCGGTCAGATTGCGGTCAGATGTCGCCGCTTTGCGACGTCTGCTCATCACGGGGATTGATCACCGCATCCAGTGCCAGCGCCGCCAGCAGGATCACGCTCTTGATCAGGTTCTGGCTGGTGTAGCTGAAATTCATGATCGTCATGCCGTTGATCAGAATGCCGACCAGAACCGTGCCGACCAGAACGTTGCGCACGCCGCCCTGACCGCCCGAGAGGCTTATGCCACCCAGCACCACCACCAGCAGCACATCGTAGATCAGGGTCGAATTGTAGAGCCTCGTGTTGATGCCCGAGACGAGGCCGGTCATCAGAATGCCGGCGGCATAGGCGATGAGCGCCGCCACCACATACTGGCTGATCTGCACGGGGCGCGTCGGCAGGCCCATGGTGCGCGCCGCATGGGGATTGTCGCCGGTGGCGTAGATGAAGCGGCCGAAGCGGGTGAGGCTGAGGAACAGCGCTATCAGCGCCGCGATGCCGGCAAGGATCAGGATGGAATAGGGAATGCCGAGAAAGGTGCCCGAGCCGATGGCCATCAGCCAGCCGATCCCGCCCGGCGCATAAAGCACGTCCGAACTGAAGGCGACGCGGCCGCCGCCATAGACGATGGAGGCCATAGCAAGGGTGGCGAAGATCGGCGGCACTTCGGCGATGGCGATCAGGATGCCGGTGATCAGCCCGCAGCAGGCGACCAGCACGGCGCCGATCAGCACCGCCTGGCCAAAGCCGAAACCCTGACTTGTCAGCCAGATGGCGAACGCAACGCCCACCACCATGACGGCAACCATGGTCAGGTCGATGCCGCGCCCGACCACCACGAAGCCCATTCCGACAGCCAGCGTGCCGAGAATGGCGACATTCTTCAGCAGGGTCAGAAGATTGCCCTGGGTGAGGAAATTGTTGAGGAACAGCGCAAAAGCGACGAACAATGTCAGCGCGATCAGCGAGACCACGCCTTCCTGAGTCAGCCTGAAGCGATGCAGAGCCACGGCCTGAGCCGGTTCTTTTGCGGACATGTCTATCCTCCCCTTAGGCAACGCAGATCCTCGCCAGGCCAGCGACGAATGCGGCCACAGGAGAACAGGCGCTGCCTCCTCCCCAAGGCCTGCCCAGTTTCCGGATTGTTTTCTGCACAGGCAATTTCATTTTCCTGACCCCGCGTTCTGAAAACCCCGCCAGTGCCGGAAACACATGCAAGACGGCTAAGATCTTCCTGTGCCAGTCGCATAGCCCCAATTGCGCAGTACGCAATCCCTCCGCTATAGAATTGCGCAAAATGCATGAATTGATGGTGCCCGCCATGCCAACGAAATCCGGTTCAGGACGCCGCAGCGCGCCGCCCGACATGAATTTGCTGGTGACGCTGGATGCCCTGCTTTCCGAGGGCAGCGTCACCGGAGCGGCGCAGCGGCTCAACCTCTCATCGCCCGCGATGAGCCGCCAGCTTGCCCGCATCCGCCATCTGCTGGGCGATCCGGTTCTGGTGCGGGCCGGTCGCGGGCTGGTGCCGACGCCGCGCGCGCAAGCCCTGCGCGAACGGCTGCGCATGCTGGTCGCCGAGGCCGAGGCGCTGGTGCGCGGTGAGGACGAGCTCGATCTCGCACGGCTGGAGCGCAGCTTCGTCATCCGCACCAGCGACAGTTTCGTGCTGAGCTTCGGCGCCGGGCTCGCCGCCCGCGTTGCCCGCGAAGCGCCCTGCGTGCGGTTGCGCTTCGCTCCTCAGGACAAGGAGAACATAGAGGCCCTGCGTGAAGGGCGCGTCGATGTCGATATTGGCGTGATCGGCGCGGCGGGGCCGGAAATCCGCCTTCAGGCGCTGTTCCACGACCGTTTCGTCGGCGTGGTGCGCTCCGGCCATCCCTTGACCGACACGGTGACGCCGGAGCTTTTCGCTGGCTTTCCCCATATCTCCGTCTCGCGGCGCGGACGCTTTTCAGGGCCGATCGATACGGCGCTTGAAGCGCTCGGCCTCAGCCGCCGCGTGACCATCGCCGTCGCGAATTTCGCCGATGCGCTGGCCATCGCGCGCACCTCCGACCATGTGGCGGCGGTGCCTGCACGGCTGACCACGCCGGCCCGGATCGGCCTTCATACGTTCGACCTGCCCGTAAAAACCGATGCGCTGGCGATTTCGCTCGCCTGGCATCCGCGCCTCGACGCCGATCCCGCCCACCGCTGGCTGCGCGGCATCGTGCGCGAGGTGTGTGCCGACGGACGACGACAGCCATAGGCGGCACGCGGAGGCGAAGCCTTCAGGCAAACAACGGACCTTCGCGGATGCTGCGTTTGAGCCAGTTCCGGCTGTTTGCGACGTGCTTCAGAAAATCGCCCGCCACAAAAGGACTGCGGCGGACAGCGTGGACACGGCCAGAACCAGCCGCTTCACCTGCCCCTTGTCGACCAGCCGCCGGGTCCAGCCCGAAAACAGGAAACCCAGCATGGCAGGCGGCGTCAGCAGCACGGCGATGCCCGCATCATGCCATGAGAAGCGTCCGGCCAGCGCAAGTGCTGCAATCGAGATCAGCCCGCCCACGACGAAGAAGGCGTTGAGCGTGGCGCGCATCCGCGCGCCTTCAGCATTCTGGTAGACCAGCGCCATCGGCGCCGAACCGATCGAGGTCAGCGTGCCCATGAAACCGGACACGGTGCCCGCGGTGAAGATATTGCGCGGCGTGGGATAGATGTTCAGCCCGCTCAGGCTCAGCACCACGGCGGCCAGCACCGCCAGCCCGAACAGCGCCGAAAACACCTGCGGCGACATCAGGCCGATGCAGAAAGCGGCCAGCGAGGCCGCCAGAACCCGGCCGCTCAGCGAGTAACCGAGGTCGCGCCGGTTGACGTCATCGAACTCGCGCCATGCGCCGCCGGTGCTGACGATGGTGGCAAGCATCAGCATGGGGCCGGGAACGAGAGCGGGATCGATCAGGGCCAGAAGCGGTGCGGCCAGCATGTTGAAGCCGAAGCCGGTCGAGCCCTGAATGGCGCCGGCTACAAGCAAGGCGATTGCCGCCGCCAGACCCGGCCAGCTGAGAACCATGTCGATCATGCAAAAACCCGTTTGCGGCAGGCGACGAAACGGCCGTCCTGCCTCTTTTCAAAGCGTCGATGCGCGGTTGCGGCAGCGCCTGCCGGCAAGCCTGAGCCGATCCGCAGCGCGGCCTGCCTGAAGCACTACCCTGTGAATCAGGGCCGGCAATCAGGGGCCGGCGGTCAGGGGATAATGACAGGCGCAGGTCCGGTCATCGCCGCCATGGGTTTTCAGCATCGGTTCCACCTCGCTGCAATTCGGATGCGCGAAGCCGCAGCGCGGATGAAACACGCAGCCCGACGGCACATCCATCGCATTGGGGAAATTGCCGCGCAGGCCGAGATCGGGCACGCCACCATCATCCTGCGGGCTGAACACCGCATCGCGCAGAACGGTCGTGTAGGGGTGGTGAGGGCGCGCGAAGATGGCCCGCGTCGGCCCGGTTTCCACCACCCGGCCCAGATACATCACCATCATGCGGTCGGCCATGTGCTCAATGACCGACAAATTGTGCGAAATGAACAGCATGGCGACATCGTGCTCGGCGCGCAGGTCGAGCAGCAGGTTGAGGATCTGCGCCTGCACCGACACGTCGAGTGCCGATGTCGGCTCATCGCAGATCACCAGCCTCGGCCCCGCGACAAGGGCGCGCGCGATGGCGACGCGCTGGCGCTGGCCGCCGGAAAGCTCGCCCGGACGCGCGGCAAGAGCGCGGCGCGGCAGGCCGACCTGATCGGCCATGGTGGCGGTGCGCCTGCGCCGCTCGGCGCGGCTGCCGATGCCATGCACATGCAGAGGCAGGGCGATCAGTTCCTCCACCGACATGGACGGATTGAGCGAGCCATAGGGGTCCTGAAACACCGGCTGCACCGCCAGCGCGCGCTCGCGGCGCGGATAGTCGCCGACCGGCCGCCCTTCGAGCAGAACCGTGCCGGAGGTCGGCGTCTCAAGTCCCAGAAGAATGCGGGCCAGCGTGCTCTTGCCACAGCCGGATTCGCCGACGATGCCGAGGATTTCGCCCCGCTTTATGCTGAGCGATACGTTGTTGAGCGCGCGCAGCGGAGCCGGCCTGCCGAGCAGCCCCTGCCGGATCGTGTAGACATGGGTCAGGTCGCGGGCTTCGAGAAGCATGGTCATGCGCGCTTCTCCACGGCTGCCGCCCGGCTTTCCACCCATCCGGGAAGCAGATGACAGGCAAAGCTCTGTCCCGCCGGCGCCTGCCGGACCGGAGGCGGCGTTTCGGCACACACATCCATGCGCTGCAAACAGCGCGACAGGAAGGGGCAGCGCGCATCCTCCTGATGGAAGGCCGGCACATTGCCGGCAATGCTGGCAAGACGCGTCTGGCCCGGCTCCCCACCCTCCAGATTCCCCTGGCCCGGTTTCGGCACCGAGGCGATCAGGCCGCGCGTATAGGGATGGGCCGGATGGCGCAGCACCGCTTCGCGCGTGCCTTCCTCCACCACGCGCCCGGCATACATGACGGCGACCCGGTCGGCGATGCGGGCAACGACGCCGAGGTCATGGGTGATGAAGATCATGCCCATGTTGCGGGCGGCCTGCGCCTCTTTCAGAATGTGCAGGATCTGGGCCTGCGTGGTCACGTCGAGCGCCGTGGTCGGCTCGTCGCAGATCATCAGCTCGGGCTCGCAGATCAGCGCCATGGCGATCAGCACACGCTGGCGCAGCCCGCCCGAAAGCTGATGCGGATATTGCCGCATGCGCAGCGCTGCATTGGTCAGCCCCACGCTCTCCAGCACCTCGATGGCGCGCGCCCGCGCCGCGGCCCCGCTGGCGCGGGTGTGCCGCCGGTAGACGGAGCAGAGCTGGTCGCCGATGGTGAAGACCGGATTGAGCGCCGTCATCGGCTCCTGAAAGATCATCGACATGCGCCGTCCGCGCAGCGCCGACATGGCGCCATCCGAGAGACCGCCAAGATCGGTCAGCCCAAGCCGCAGACGCGCCGCGCGGCGTTCAGCCTTGCGCGGCAGAAGCCCCATCAGGGCGAGCGCCGTCATCGACTTGCCGCAACCGGATTCGCCGACGAGGCACAGCGTTTCGCCCGCCGCCACCGAAAGGTCGACGCCGCGCACCGCCCGCAGCTTGCGGCCCTGATCCGGCAAGGTGACGTGAAGGTCGTGCACATCGAGCAGCATCAGCCGCGCCCTCCCGCCGTCAGGTCACGCATGGCATCGCCCATCAGATTGATGGCCAGCGCCAGAATGAACAGGCATGCGCCGGGCAGCACGATCAGCCACGGGCTGAAGAACATCGCCGTCTTTGCTTCCGACAGCATCAGCCCCCACGAGGGCAGCGGCGCCTGAACACCGAGGCCGAGGAAGGACAGCGCCGCCTCCAGCAGCACGGCATGCGCCATTTCCACCGTCGCCACCACCATCAGCGGGGCGCGGATATTGGGCAGGATTTCGCGAAACAGGATATGGCCGACGGAACAGCCCAGAACTCGCGCAGAGGTGACATAGTCACGCGTGCACACCTGCTGGGTGGCAACGCGCGTCACCACCGCGAACTGGTCCCACAAAAGCAGCCCCAGCACCACGATGACGACGGTGAGCGAAGGACCGACGATGGCGACCACCGCCAGCGCGATCAGGATGATCGGCATCGACAGGCGCGTGGTGATGACGGTGGAGATCGCCGTGTCGATCCAGCCGCCATAATAGCCGGCCAGAAGCCCGAGCGTGATGCCGATGAGCGCCGACATCAGCGTCGCGCCAATGCCGATGGCCATCGAAATGCGCGCCCCATAGATCAGGCGGCTGAGATAATCGCGGCCAAGCTGATCGGTGCCGAGCAGATGTTCCGCCACCGTCTTGTCATGCCAGAAGGGCGGCTTCAGCCGCAGCGCGATGCTCTGCATGAAGGGATCATGCGGCGCAAGCAGCGGCGCGAAGATCGCGATCAGCAGGATGGCGAGCAGGATGATGCCGGAGAACACGAAGGTGCGATGACGCCGAGCCTTCGCCCAGAAACCCGGCCGGCGGACAAGCTCTTCTTCCGGCAGGGCCGGTGCCGCGGACAGCGCCGTCATTTGCGTGCTCCCCGCAGTCTGGGATCCATGATGCCGTTGAGCAGATCGGCGGCCAGCGTCAGCACGATGTAGATCATCGAGATCAGCAGAACGATCGCCTGGATCACCGGCATGTCGGAGCGCGACATGGACTGCCACGCCAGATAGCCGACGCCGTTGAGGGCGAAGATCGATTCCACCACGATCGATCCGCCGAGCATGAAGCCGAGCTGCACAGCCGCCAGCGAGATGACCGGCAAAACGGCATTTTTCAGCGCATATTTGAAGGTCAGCGCGAAGGGCCGGATGCCCATGGCGCGCGCGGTGCGGATATAGTCGGAAGCGAGGACCTCGATCATGCCGGCCCGGATCAGCCGCATCAGCGGCGGCATGGCGAAAGTGCCAAGGGTGATCGCCGGCAGCACGAAATGCGCCAGCGTGTCGGAGCCGGAAATGGGCAGCCAGCGAAGCTGCACGCCGAACACAACAATGAGCAGCAGGCCGGCCCAGAAATTGGGAATGGCCTGACCGGTCACGGCCAGAACCTGCGACAGCCGGTCGACCAGCGTGTTCGGCCACAGCGCCGCCGCGCAGCCGAGCGGCAGCGCGATAGCCAGCGCCAGCGCCATCGACAGGAAGGCCAGCAGCGCCGTCACCGGCAGCCGCTCAAGGATCATCTCCAGCACCGGCCGCTTGGCGAGATAGGAGGTGCCGAAATCGCCCTGCAAAAGATTGCCGATATATTCGGCATAGCGAACCGGCAAAGGCCGGTCGAGGCCGTAGGTCTGGCGCACCACCGCAAGGTCGGCATCGGTCGCCTGCGCGCCGGCAATGCCGACCGCCGGGTCCGAGGCCACATTGCTCAGCACGAAGCAGATGACCGATACGATCACCATTACCACCGCCGCCATGGTGGCCCGCCTCATCAGATAGGTCAGCATCCCGCTTGCCGTCTCCTCTTGCCCGGGGCCGCAATCACGCCGCCTGAACTTTCTGCTTTCACTCGAACCGCAGAAACGTTCAGGCCTTATGCTTCGACGCAATCACCGCGCGTCGGCCCGATGCTCTGGCAGGGTCAGAGGCGCCGTCCCTGCCGGTCTGGCCGCGTGGACTTATCGGGCGCGCCGTCTTTGCACGCCCGTAGCCCTATGGCGCGGCGATGGGCCCTTGTCAGCGCCTATTTCCAGCTTGCGTCGAAGAAACGCGGCAGTTCATCCAGCGTCGGCTCGAATGCAAGCGTGTTGGTATAGGCATAGCCCATGACGATGGTGTGCATCGGCACCCAGTAGGCCTGCTCGGTGATGATGCGGATCGCCTCGGCATATTTCGCCTTGCGGGCGTCCTCATCAAGCTCCGACGACGCTTCCTTGACCAGCGAGATCACCTTCTCGTCGCGGGCGCCGTCATTGCTCGATCCGTCGAACATGGAGCCGATGGAGGCAGAGCTGTCGGCCATCGAGAACGAACCCCAGTCGCCGTACCACATGCCGACCTTGCCCTCGCGCCAGCTTGAGAAGGAGGGGCTCGCCTGCAGCATTTCGAGTTCGGCCCTGACGCCGACAGCCGCCAGATAGGACTGCACCGCCTCGGCGCGCGCACGGTCGCGGTAGCTGCCGAGCTTGACCGTAATGCCGTCGGCGAAACCGGCTTCGGCCAGCAGCGCCTTCGCCTTTTCAGGGTCGTAGTCATAGACCACCGCCGCCGACTGATCGCAGCCGAACTGCGAGGGGTGGCACGGCGCGTTGAGCAGTTCGCCATCGCCGCCGACGAGGTTTTCGACGATGGTCTTGCGGTCGATGGCGTGGTTGATCGCCTGACGCACGCGCGCATCCTTCAGCGGCGTGTCGCCGGTGCGCCCGGCCGCATCCAGCGCCACCATGGAAATGCGCATCGTGGAGGCGAGCGCCACGTCGAGCGTCGGGACGACTTCAAGCTGCTCGACCTGATCGGAGGGCACGTTCCAGATCCAGTCGACGCCGCCGCCGATCACTTCGGCGATGCGTGTGGCCGTATCGGGAATGATGCGCCAGTTGACGGTGGTGATGGACGGCGTGCGCTTGGCGCCGCCTTCGTAGTAGCCCTCATGCGCCACCAGCCTGATGGTGCCGCCTTCGTTGGAAGCCAGCTTGTAGGGGCCGGCGCCAATCGGCTTCTGGCCGAAAACCTCCGGGCCCACGGACTGGAAATAATCCGACGGATAGATGGGCAGCGATCCGGCCACGAATTCGAGCGCGGCCGGGAACGGCGTCTTGGAAATCAGCCGGACAGTCAGGTCGTCGACCGCCTCGGCGCGGTCGATCCACGACACCGAGCCTTGCGAGCGCGCGCCATGGGCGGGGTCTGCCCAGTAGTTGAGGGTGAAGACAACGTCTTCGGCGGTCAGCGGCGAACCGTCATGGAAGGTCACGCCTTCGCGCAGCTTGAATTCCCATGTCAGATCGTCGATGCGCTCCCAGGAGGTGGCGATCAGCGGCTCATAGGCGAAGGTCTTCGGATTGCGATAGATGAGGCCGTCATAGAGATGCATGGTGATGACCACGCCATCGCGCGAGGTGTTCACATAGCCGTCGAGGGTCGGGAAATCCTCGCCCATGCCGATGGTGATGGATTTGTCTTCCGGGCCTGCCTGTGCCGGAGCGGTCAGGGCAGCGCCTGCAACCAGCACGGTGCAGAGGCCAAGGGCGCGGGTGAAGCTGCGAAAAATCGTCATAGCGGGCTGACCTCTTCTGTTGAGTGACTGTGATTGCGCGCCGGGGGACGCAGGACGTTGTGATAATCGAGCCGCGACAGGTCGGCCTCGACTGCGCCGGGCGCCAGTGCCGGCAAAATGGCCCGCGCCATCGTCTGATAGGCGCCACGAAAATGCACCGAGCTTTTCACCACCAGAATGGGAAGCGTTTGCGGATCGAGGCCGAGATGCAGGAGCAGGCCGGGCTCCGAGGCCTGCATCTTGCGCGGCGCGACGATGACGCGCACGCCCCGCCGCTCCAAAAGCGCCACCTTGCCGAGCGCGATGGCGTTGCCCCTGTACATGGGGCCGACGCCGGTGAAACTGCCGCTGCCAAGCTTCACAACTCGCCATGGGCCCGCAACCGGCGCGCCGAAACGGGCCGACAGCGATGCACCGACGGCGATATCCACGACAGCGCCCTCGCCCGCCGCATGGGCGGCCTCGGCGGCATCCGCATCGGCGATATGAACCAGCACCGCGCCCTGCGCCCCGCCTTCGATCAGCGCCTGCAGCATGCCGGTGGTGTCGCCGGTGCCGCCACCGCCGGGATTGTCCTGCGTATCGGCAATGACCACCGGGCCGGTGCCGGGCAAGGCGGCCAAACGCTTTGCTTCCGCGACCGCCTCAGACGCCTGAGGCAGGCGCGTGGCGAAACGCGCCTCAGCCTGCATCCACGCCGCCAGCATGGCGTCGGCAACGGCTTCCGCCTTTGCTGCATCCGGCCCCTGAATGACGATGGACGGGCCGGAGATGGCGATGTCGGCCAGCGGAAAGCCGAAGAACTGGCTGACCCGTTCGATCTTGCCGGCCTTCTCGAACTGCGCGCCGCGCTCAAGCAGGCTGCGCACCGGCTCGACGAAGCTGCACTGATCGTTGATGGAGGCAAGGAAGGGCACGGCGCGGTAGGCCATGGCAGGCACGGGCGCGCCTTTCAGCACGCCGATCAGCCGGCGCATGGTCATCGCCCCGGTTTCGCGCAGGTCGACATGCGGGTAGGTGCGGTAGCACTCCAGCAGGGTGCAGTCGCGCACCATCTTTTCGGAAATGTTGCCATGCAGGTCGAACGAAGCGGCGATGGGGAACGGCGCCGGCGCGATGCGCCGCAACCGCGCCAGAAGCTCGCCCTCCGCATCGGGGAAAGACGGCGTGACCATGGCGCCGTGCAGATCGAGATAAAGCGCGTCCAGTCCCTGATCCAGCGCCCCGCGGAAGCGCGCGCAGATGTCGGCGGCAATATCCTCGAAGGCGGCATCCTCGACCGGGCCGGAGGGCAGGCCGATGCACCACAAAAGCGGCACGATCCCGACGCCGGACTGTGCTGCCTCCGCCATCGCCCCGGCTGCCGGGGTGCCGGAAGGCGCGATGATCGCCGCCATGTCCGCGCCTGTGCAGAAGGGCGGCCAGCCGCCCGGCCGGTCGAAATCGGCGCGCGTGGCAACCGTGCCGGCAAAGCTGTTGGTTTCGTGCTGGAAACCGGCGACCGCAATCCTCATGACCCTGCCCCGCGCCGCATGGTCAGTAGGTTCCCGGATACTCGCCGCCGTCGATCAGCAGGTTCTGGCCGGTGATGAAACCGGCATGCGCGCTGACGAGGAAAGCGAAATAGGCGCCGATCTCTTCCGGCCGCCCGAAGCGTCCGGCCGGATTTCCCGCGGCCCGCGATGCCCAGATATCGTCATAGGCGCGACCGCTGGTCTCGGCCATGCGCGCCACATGCTCGCGCTGGCCGTCGCTGTCGAAAATGCCGGGCAGAAGCGTGTTGATGGTGACGTTGCGGCCCACGGTCTGGCGCGCGAGGCCGGCGGAAAAACCGACCAGGCCGGAGCGCGCGCCATTGGACAGGCCAAGCTCGGCATGGGCGATCTTGACGCTGCGCGAGGCGATGTTGACGATGCGGCCGAAGCCGCGCTCCATCATGCCGTCGACCGTTGCCTTCATCATGAAGATGGGCGGCAGCATCATCATGTCCACCGCCCTGATCCAGTCGTCGCGGTTCCACTCGCGAAAATCGCCGGGCGGCATGCCGCCGGCATTGTTGAGAAGGATATCCGGCTCGGGGCAGGCGGCAAGCGCTGCCGCCCTGCCTTCCTCGGTGGTGATGTCGGCAACGACGGTGGTCACCTTCGCGCCGGTCGCGGCACGGATTTCGGCGGCGGCGGCTTCCAGTGTCCCGGCGGTGCGCGCCACCATGGTGACATCGACGCCCTCGCGGGCGACGGCCAGCGCACAGGCCTTGCCCATGCCCTTGCTCGCTCCCGACAGCAGCGCCTTCCTGCCAGCCAGTCCGAGTTCCATGTCGTGCTCCCCTTCCCCGGCGTGCAGCCGCCGGTGTGCGGTTATTCGGCCGCGATCGCAGCCGGACTGATCGAGAGGCCGTACTTCTTGTCCAGACCGAGCGCCCGGTAAGCGTCGAGACCGGCCTGAAGCGCCGCCGGCGCCAGCGGCTGGAGCGGCTTGCGCAGCGGGCCGGAAGGCAGGCCGAGCGCGCGCATGATGGTCTTGGTCGCCACCGGATTGATGGCCGAATAGACGAAATGCAGGATCGGCAGGTTGCGAAGATAGGCTTCGCGGAACGCAGCCGCATCGCCTTCCGCGCGCCATGGTGTCGAGATCGTCACCATTTCGGCGGGAATGATGTTGCCGGTCATGTTGGCCGTGCCATGGCCGCCCAGCGACATGGTCGGCACGACGAGGCCGAGATTGGGCGAGCAGCAGCACATGATCGACATGTCGGGCTTTGCCGCGCAGACCTGCGCCACCTGTCCCACGCGCGTGGTCGATTCCTTCAGCACCACCATGTTGTCGTGGCGGGCGAGCTTCAGCAGATCGCTCCAGTGGAGGTCCGTCTTGACGCGCGGCGGGTTGTTGTAGAAGCCCATCGCCAGATCGGCGCTGTCGAGAACCTCGAACATGAAATCGGTGATGGCATCGTTGTCGGCGCCGATATAGGCGGGGGCGGCAACGATCGCGCCATCCGCGCCGGCGGCCCTGGCATGGCGCACATAATCGATGGTGGTTTCGGTGTTGTTGCCGGTGCAGCCATAATACATCTGCATGTCGCCCGGCTTCATCGCCACCGTCTTCTCGACGATCTCGCGGCGCTCCTGCGGCGACAGCATCGACACTTCGCCGGTCGAGCCCATGATCAGCACGGCGGAGGTGCCATGCGACTGATGCCAGTCGAGCAGCGTGCGGAAGCCCTCGAAATCGATGCTGCCATCGCCATTCATCGGCGTGACGAGCGCGACGAACGAGCCTTCGGGTTTCTTATGCGCCATTTCTGCCTCCCAACACGGAATTCCGCTTCAAACCACCAGAGTTGGCTAACTGTGGCGGCGTGGCTGGCACAGGGCAAATAGAATAAGTGCAGGACCTCATAACTGAATATTATGGGGTCGCGCGGCCGGCCAGCGCGGTTTCGATGCCCGCGACCAGTTCCGCCAGAAAGCCCGCCGCCGCACGGGAAAGCGGCGTCTCCCGCGGCTTGAGAATGCAGATGTCGAACGGCACTTCCGGTTCAAAGGCAACGGCGGAAACCCTGCCGCGCAGCGCCATGGCGGTCAGCTCATCCACAAATGCGATTCCGCAACCCGCCGCAGCCAGCGAACCGGCGGCGAAGGAGGGCTGGCTTTCGGCAGCGATGGTCGGCGAAATGCCGTGGTCGGCGAAGGCGTTGGCGATGTAGCTTGCCGAAATGGTGTGGCGCGCCAGCATGATCAGCGGCTCGTTCTCCAGATCCTCCGGCGTGATCCGCGCCCGCGAGGCCAGCCGGTGGCCGCGCTGCATGACGCACACGCAGCGCGCGTGATAAGTGTGCAGGATTTCGATGTCGTCGCGGCGCTTGTGGGTCTGCGCCACGCCAAGCTCGACCTGCCGCGAGGCGACCAGTTCGAGAACCCGGGCGGATGTGTAGACATCCTGCAGCATATGCACCTGAGGATGGCGCGCGCGGAACCGCATCAGCGCCTGCGGAACCACCTCGAAGCTCAGCATCGGCAGGGTGGCGAAGCGCACCGTCGCCCGCGACAGGGTGCGGATTTCCTCGGCCACCATGGTCAGGCGGTCGAGGCCGTAGAACATCATGTCCACTTCGCGGAAGAATTCCTGCGCCTCGCGCGTCGGCACGATACCCCCGGTCTGGCGCGTGAACAGCGCAAAACCGAGGCTGAATTCCAGATCCGCGATCAGCCTGCTGACAGCCGGCTGCGAGACGTTGAGACGTTTCGCAGCCGCCGTGATCGAGCCGTGCATCATCGCGGCCCGAAACGCCATCAGCTGACGCTGGTTCATGCACGCAGCTCTTCGAGCGCCACGGTCAGCCAGTAGCGCACGCCGTCGCCGATCAGCTTGTCGTTGAAATCATAGCGGTCCGAATGCAGGGCCGGACCGTCGCCGGCACCGAGGAAGAAGAAGCAGCCGGTCGACTGCTCAAGCATATAGGCGAAGTCCTCCGCGCCCATGCCGGGCGATGCGCGGTCATCGACGCGCGCATCGCCGAAGCGCTGACGCAGCGCCTCTGCAATACGGCTTGTCGATTCTTCCGGATTGTGCAGCGAGGGGAACATGCGGTTGTAATCCACCTCAAGCGTGGTGCCGTAGGCGTCGGCGGCCGCCTTCGCCATTTCGTTCAGCCGGCGCTCGATCAGGTCGCGCGTCCCGGGTTTGAAGGAGCGCGTGGTGCCACGGATAACCACCTTCGAGGGGATGACATTGGGCGCATCGTAGTTGCCGCCGCCGATATGGCCGACGCTGACCACGCCCTGATCGAAGGGCGACAGGTTGCGGCCGACGATCGACTGGAGGTTCATGACAAACTGCGCGGCGGCCAGCGTCGGATCGATCGACAGATGCGGGCCGGAGCCGCCATGGCCACCCTGCCCGCCGAAGGTCACGGTGTAGATATCGGCGGCGGCGAGCATCGGGCCAATCGCGACATTGAACGAGCCTTCGGGAAGGTTCGGCTTGTTGTGCAGGCCATAGACCGCATCGACCGGGAAGCGCTCGAACAGACCGTCGCGCATCATGGCCGGGGCGCCGCCCAGCCCTTCCTCGGCCGGCTGGAAGATGAAATGGATGGTGCCGGAAAACTCGGGATTGCGGGCCAGAACCTCGGCCGCGCCCAAAAGCATGGTGGTGTGGCCGTCATGGCCGCAGCCATGCATCATGCCGTCGATGGTGGAGGCATGCGGCAGGCCCGTCGCCTCCGTCATCGCCAGCGCATCCATGTCGGCGCGAAAGCCGATGGCGCGGTTGCCCGTGCCGGCGCGCAGCGTGCCCACCACACCGGTGCCGCCAACGCCTTCGGTGACCTCCAGCCCCAGAGCGCGCAGCTTCTCAGCCACCATGGCGGCGGTGCGCACTTCCTTAAAACCGATCTCGGGATGGCGATGCAGATCCTGACGGGTTTCGCGAAGCGCGGGAAGAATCTCCGCCAGCGTGGCTTCCATCGCGGCGGGAAAAGGTGCGGAGGTCATGGTCTTGTCTTCCCTTACTGGTCTGTGATCTGCGGCTGGCGCAGCGCCCCGGGTCGTGATGTCGGGTCAGCGCGCCTGAAGCCAATGGGTGTTAAAGAAGGCGGGCGGCCCCGTCCACCGTCCGTTACACCTATCATCGTTTCGGGCCTGACATGAAGAGCGCGATGGCGGTCTGCTGCGGGTACCGCGAAATATGCAACCGGCCACAGGGTTTTGGCCGGAGCCGGCAGCGCGTATCCGTCGCGCTCCGCAGCCAGCCAGCATCACCCAAACCCGCACTGGCAGAGCGCAGGCCCCTTTCCCGGACATCAAGTAAAACCTGAAAGTACGCGGCCATGACGACCGGCACATGAACGCCAGGCGCGGTTCTCATTTTTCCGGAGTTTCCGGCATCCGCGACTAGCGGCACCCCGGCAAGGGCCCCACGTCTGACGACCGGCTGTCCGGCTTCTGCCGGAAAATACATCGCCCGGGAGCGTGGCATGACATCTCCCTGTCACCGGGATGAGGGCAACATCCTGCGCAGGTTCAGCCGCCGCCTGACCGCGTCACAATTGCAGCTCGCGCGACGCGACGGAAAGAGGCTATCGGCAGCAACGCTTTGATCCGCGCAGATTCCGTACGCGTAAGGCCGCAAAGCTGCCGCGCATGGGAGCGCGCCACATGAGCCGGCTTCCCGCCATCGCTGCGCGGGAGAAAAATCCGGTTGCACTGGCAAATCAATTTTTCTCCTTGACAATCCGCGCTCCAAAGTCCTGAATATCCGTTATTCGGGAGCAATAACAAGAGTTCACACCCAAAACATCGGTCGCTCGGAAAATCATTGGAGGCCAGTTTCTCTGCTGGTTCTGATGATGAGATTTCCGTGAGGGCAGCCAGGGGTTCACCAGACCCGGCCGCCGCAAAGCGCTCTGCAGGGTGATGACGCGTCGGGGGAGATCACGTGCTTTTTTTTGTTCTGCGAAGAATCCTCATATCCATATGTGTGTGCCTTTGCGTCCTTCTCATCAGCTTTTCGCTTACCCGGATGAGCGGCGACGTGGCCACGACCATCGCCGGGCCGGAAGCCACTCAGGCCGATATCGAGCAGGTGCGCCGGGCTTATGGTCTGGACAGGCCGCTTGCGGTTCAGCTCGCCGACTGGGCCGGGCATGCGGTGCGGGGTGATTTCGGCCAGAGCTTCTATTTCAGGAAGGATGTCTCCTCCCTCATCGTCGAGCGCATGCCCACCACCTTCCGGCTTGGCGTCTTCGGCATGCTGGTCGGTCTGGCGCTGGCCCTTCCCCTCGGCATTCTCGCCGCCCTTTATGAAGGGCGCTTCCTCGACCGCGCGATCCAGCTCCTGATTAGCGCCAATCAGGCTGTGCCGAGCTTCTGGCTGGCGCTGATGCTCATCATCGTGTTCGGCGTTCATCTCGGCTGGCTGCCGACCACCGGCGCCGACAGCTGGCGCCACTTCATCATGCCGACGCTCGTGCTGGGGCTCTCGGTGCTGCCGGCGCTGGCGCGGCTGGCCCGCTCTGGCATGATCAAGGCGCTGGCATCGGATTACGTGCGCACCGCCCGCGCGAAAGGTCTCTCCAGCTTCTCCATCATCGTCAAGCATGCGCTGCGCAACGCCGCGATCCCCATCGTTGCGATCGCCGCCGTCCAGTTCGGCAATGCGCTGGGCGGGTCCGTGGTCATCGAGAGCGTGTTCGCATTGCATGGCGTCGGCCATCTGGCATGGGAGAGCATCATCAAGTCCGACGTCGCCGTCATTCAGGCGACCGTGCTGATGTTCTCCATCATCTACGTGGTGATCACCTTCATCTCCGATGTGATGAACGCCATGCTCGATCCCCGCATCAGGCTTTCATGAGGGCGTTCCGGATATGCATCTGAACCGGGTTCGGGCCGACTTCCTGATCGGCGCGCTGATACTGTCGCTGGTTGCCATCGCGGCCATATTCTCGCACCAGATATCGGGTCACGACCCGTTCTCCCAGGATCTGATGAAACGCATGCTGCCGCCCTTCTGGATGGACGGCCATGACCCGGAGCATTTTCTGGGGACCGACCAGCTCGGGCGGGACTATCTGGCGCGGCTGCTCTATGGCGCGCGCATCGTGCTGCTGATCGGCGTGGGGGCAACGCTGTTTGCCGGGGTGATCGGCATCACGCTCGGCGTGCTGGGCGGCTATTTCGGGGGGATGGTTGACAGCATCGTGCTGTTCCTGATCACCGTGCGCCTGTCGCTGCCCACCGTTCTGGTGGCGCTGGCGGTGGTGGGCATGGTCGGCAGCAGCCTCGCCATCGTGGTCTCCATTCTCGCCCTTCTGCTGTGGGACCGCTTCGCCGTGGTCGCCAGAACCACGACGATGCAGATCCGCCATCTCGACTTCATCAAGTCGGCCCGCGTGTCCGGATGCTCCACATCGTGGATTCTGTGGCGGGAGGTTCTTCCCAACATTTCCGAGCAGCTGATCGTGGTCGCCACGCTGGAAATCACGCTCGCCATCCTCGTCGAGGCGTCCCTGTCCTTCCTCGGGCTCGGCGTTCCGCCGCCGCTGCCGTCCTGGGGGCTGATGATCGCCGAAGGCAAGGACCAGATGTACTTCAATGCATGGATCGTCACCCTTCCCGGCATCGCTCTCATGCTCGTGGTCGTGGCGGTCAATCTCGTCGGCGACGGTGTGGCCAGGCTCTCGGATTGGAATGGTAATGGCTCCACTCGTTGACATTTCCCGCCTCAAAATCTCCTTCGGCCCGGAGATCGCCGCCGTTCGCGGGCTGTCGCTCCAGATTCATGAAGGCACCATCCATTGCCTCGTCGGCGAATCCGGCTGCGGAAAATCGATCACCGCGCTCTCGATCCTCAGGCTGCTGACGCGCAATGCGAGCGTTTCGGCCGACCGGCTGACATATCGCGACGTCGACCTCATCCGCGCGCCCGACCGTGAAATCCGGCGCCTGTCGGGCAATGAGATTGCGATGATCTTTCAGGACCCTATGACCAGCCTCAATCCGGCCTACACCATCGGCTCGCAGATGACCGAAGGCTATCTTCGCCATCGCGGCGGCACGCGGGCGCAGGCCATGGCGCGCGCGGAAGACCTTCTGGGCCGTGTCGGCGTGACGGCGGCGGGCATGCGGCTTGGCCAGTTTCCGCACCAGCTTTCCGGCGGATTGCGCCAGCGCGTCATGATCGCCATGGCGCTGATGTGCGAACCCAGGCTGCTGATCGCGGACGAGCCCACCACCGCTCTGGACGTCACCGTTCAGGCCCAGATTCTGCGTCTGCTGAAAGACCTTCAGAAGGACCTTGGCCTGTCCATTCTGCTCATCACCCATGATCTCGGCATCGTTGCCCGCATCGCCGACTACATCGATGTGATGTATGCGGGCGAAGTGGTCGAGACCGGCCCGGTCGAAGCGGTGTTCGACAATCCCTCCCATCCCTATACGCGCGGCCTGCTGGACTGCATTCCCCGCCCCGAAAAGCGGATGAAAGGCGAGGAGCTGGGCAGCATTCCCGGCACCGTGCCGCGCCTGTCGCCGAAATTCGTAGGGTGCGGCTTCCGCGACCGCTGCCGCTTCGCCTCCGAAATCTGCGCCCGGCCCGTCGACATCAGGCAGGCACCGGGCGGACAGGGCGTGCGCTGCACCCTGCCGGCGGACTGGCACCTGAACGAACTGGAAGGGGGAGTGCGGCAATGAACCCGGATGCAGCGATCCTGATAGAGAACGTCACGCGAAGCTATGCCGTTTCGGCAGGCTTTGCGCGCCCCACCCGAAACCTCGTCGCCGTCGACGATATCAGCCTGTCGGTGAGGGCGGGCAGCACGCTGGGCATCGTTGGCGAATCCGGGTGCGGCAAATCCACCCTCGCCCAGATGATCGTCGGCCTGCTTGCGCCCACCAGCGGGCGCATCCTGGTGGACGGCCAGTCTCTTGCCGCCATGGACCGCAGGAAGCGGGCGAAGCTGATCCAGCTCGTTCCGCAGGACCCCTTCTCGTCCCTGAACCCGAAGCGGCGCATCAGGGACAACATCGCCCTGCCTCTGACGGCGCAGGCCGAACTGCCCGGAAAGGCGCAGATGGAGCGCGTCCGCGAGATGATGGAGCGCGTGGGGCTGCGCGCCGACATGGGCGACAGATATCCGGCCGAGCTGTCGGGCGGCCAGCGCCAGCGGGTGGCGATCGCCCGCGCTCTGGTCAACGACCCGCGCGTGGTGGTGTGCGACGAACCGACCTCGGCGCTGGACGTCTCGGTTCAGGCGCAGATACTCAACCTTCTGGCGAAGCTGCAGCGGGAGCTGAACCTCACTCTGGTTTTCATCAGCCACAATCTCTCGGTCGTCGAATATGTCTCGACGGAGGTGGCGGTGATGTATCTTGGCCGCATCGTCGAATACGCCACCGCTGACGACCTGTTCCGCAGTTCCCGCCATCCCTACAGCAAGGCGCTGCTCAATTCGGTGCTGACGCCGGAAACCGGCAAGGGAATACCCCTCAACATTCTGGGTGAGCCGCCGGACCCATCCAACATTCCCGCAGGCTGCCGCTTCCGGCCCCGCTGTGCGGCCGCGCAGGAGAGTTGCCGGGTCAGCGCGCCTGAGCGCCTGTCGGGCATCGGCAGCGCCGAGTGTCATTTCGCATAAACGCCGACATGGCCAGAACAACAGGGCCAGAACAACCGGAGGAGAACGGGCATGAACCGAAGAGACGTCATCAAGATACTTGGCTCTGCAGTGGCGCTGCCAGCCCTGCCGGCTTTCGCCCAGTCGGGCGACAACCATCTGCGGGTGCTGTTCAGCCAGATCATTCCCGACATCAATCCCTACATGAACCTGCAGCGAACCGGGCTGACCGTTTCCCATCACGTGTGGGACACGCTGGTTCACCGCAATTCCAGCACCTATGAGCACGAGCCTCTGCTGGCGAGATCCTGGGAGTGGATATCGCCAACCGTGCTGGAGCTGAAGCTTCGGGACGACGTCATCTTCCACAACGGCGACAAGTTCTCGGCCGATGACGTCGTCTTCACCGTGAACAAGGTTTCGCACCCCAATGCCAAGGTGTCGGTTCCCTCCAATGTGCGCTGGATGGCGGGGGCGGAAAAGGTGAGCGACCATGTGGTGCGCATCAACCTGAAATACCCGCTTCCGGCCGCGCTGGACTACCTTGCGCTTGCGGTTCCGATCCTGCCCAAAGTCTATATGGAAGCCGTCGGCGATGCGAAATTCTCGCAGGAACCGATCGGCTGCGGACCGTACCGGCTGACCCGGGTGGAGCCCGGCGTGGCCGCCGATATGGAACTGTTCGACGGCTATTATGAAGGCAGCGCCAAGGGCCGTCCCGCCATCGGCAGGATCAGCCTCAAATTCGTCACCGATGCGGGCACCCAGCTCACCGAGCTCCTGTCCGGCAATGCGGACTGGATCTGGGACGTCTCCAACGACCAGATCGAGAACCTCGCCCGCGTGCCGCGCTTCAACGTGCTGCGCACGCCCTCGATGCGCATCGCCTATCTGCGCATGGATGCAGCCGGCGTGACCGGCAAGGACAATCCGCTGACCAATATCAAGGTGCGGCAGGCGATCTTCCACGCCATCGACCGGCCGACGCTTGCCCGCCAGCTCATCAGCCCGGCCGCCGAAGTGCCGCGCGCGACCTGCTTCCCGCTGCAGAAGGGCTGCAACACCGACGATGCGGTCGATTATCCCTACGATCCCGACAAGGCGCGCGCACTGCTTGCCGAAGCGGGCTATCCGGACGGATTTTCGACAAAGCTGGTCAGCTTCCTTTCGCCGAACATTCTCGCCGCCATACAGGGCTTTCTCGGCAAGGTGGGCATCAAACTGGAAGTGGAGTTTCTGCTGGCCGCCGCGGCCATCCAGAAGAACGCTCAGGGCGAGACACCCCTCTATCTGGCAAGCTGGGGCAGCTATTCGGTGATGGATGTTTCCGCATCCCTGAACAAGCTGTTCAGCGGTGATCCCGACGACTATGCGCGGGACGAGGAAATCCTGAAATATCTGACGGAGGCAAAGGACGCCATCGACGACGATGAGCGGGCAGCCCTTTACAGCAAAGTGCTCAACCGGGCCATGGAAATGGCCTATATCGTACCGCTGTACACTTCGGTCATGAACTATGCCTTCAGCGCCGATCTCGAATTCCAGGCGCAACCCGACGAACTGCCCCGTTTCTATGAGGCAAAGTGGAAATGAGTGAGAGCACCATGAAACAGGATTACACCCTTCCCGAACTCTGCAAATTCGAGTCCGTGCCTCTGGCGGCCATGCTGCGCAGAAAGGAAGTCTCGGCCGTCGAGGTGATGAAGACCTATCTGGACCACATCGAGGCCGTGAACCCGGCCGTCAACGCCATCGTCTCGCTGCGGCCCCGGGAGGAGCTGCTGGCGGAGGCGGAGCAGGCCGATCTGGCATTGGCGAGAGACGAGGATGTCGGCCCGCTGCACGGCATTCCGCAGGCGATCAAGGACCTTGCGCAGACCAAAGGCCTGCGCACCACGCTCGGCTGCCTGCTGTTTGAAAACTACGTTCCCGAGGAAGATTCCATCTTCGTTGCGCGCATGCGCAAGGCCGGCGCCATCATCATGGGGAAAACCAATGTTCCCGAACTCGGCCTTGGCTCCAACAGCTACAACCCGATCTTCGGGCTGACCCGCAACGCCTATGATCCCGACCATGTGGGGGGCGGATCGAGCGGTGGCGCCGGCGTGGCGCTGGCGCTGCGCATGCTGCCCGTGGCCGACGGCAGCGACATGGGTGGGTCCCTCAGGAATCCCGCCGCCTTCAACAATGTCTACGGCTTCCGGGTTTCGCAGGATCTGATCCCGATCGAAGGCGTCGATGTCTTCTACAGCCAGATGCCCGTCGTCGGACCGATGGGACGCACGGTCGAAGATCTGGCCATGCTGCTGTCGGTGCAGGCCGGCTATGATGCGCGCGCCGCCCTTTCGCTGGACAACCCGCAGGGCTGGCTGTCCGGACTGGCTCCTGCCGATCCGAAGAAGCTGCGCATCGGCTGGCTCGGTGATTTCGGCGGCCATCTTCCCTTCGAGCCGGGCGTTCTGGAACTGACCAGAAAGGCCGTCAGCCTGTTTGCCGAAGAAGGCGCCGTGGTCGAGGATGTCGAGCCCTTCTTCGACATGGCCCAGCTCTGGGATGCCTTCCTGACGCTGCGCAGCCAGCGCGTCGGCGGCAAGCTGCATGCGGCCTATCAGAACCCGAAAACCAGAAGCCTGCTCAAACCGGAGGCGATCTGGGAAGTGAAGCGCAGCCTCGGGCAGTCGGGCCTCGATGTCTACAATGCGAGCGTCGTGCGCACCTCCTGGTACCTGGCGCTGCTGCGCCTTTACGAACGCTACGATTTCCTGGTTCTGCCCTCTGCGCAGGTGTTTCCCTTCAGGGCCGGCATCGACTGGCCGCAGGAAGTGGGCGGCCGCAAAATGGACAGCTATCACCGCTGGATGGAAGTCGTCATCGGCTCCACCATGTCCGGCTGCCCGGCCATCAGCGTTCCCGCCGGCTTCAACGAGAACGGCCTGCCCATGGGTTTCCAGATCATGGGGCGCCCGCGCGGAGACCGCAGTGTTCTTGAAGCGACCCTGCTCTACGAGCGGATCAGCAACTGGCACAAACGCCTGCCGCCTATGATCACCTCATAAAAACACTCAATAAATCATAGCCTTAACTCAGGAGGACGAGATGTAGCGATCGTCTGAACACCCGAACTATGTCCTGTGAAAAGCCAGACCCGGATCGGTTCCGACCCGGGAGGGGAGGAATTTTGTCTTTCAACCGGATCGGAAAAATCCACAAGTGGGGGAACTCGTTTTGAAAACTATCTCAACCATTGCAATCATGTCCACGTTTCTTGCGACGTCGGCATCGCTGTCCTATGCGGCCGACGCCATCGTCGTGGCCGAGCCCGAGCACGCGGAATATGTCCGCATCTGCGATGCCTACGGCGTCGGCTTCTTCTACATTCCCGGCACGGAGAACTGCCTGAGGATTTCAGGTTTCGTCCAGTATGACGTTGCCGCCGGCAAGCTTCTGGGGCGCACCTCGCTGGACAAGAAGACCGGTCTGGAAACCAACGAGACCTATTACTCGCGTGCGCGCTTCGCCCTGCAGGTCGACGCCCGCTCCGAAACCGACCTCGGGACCCTGCGGGGCTATACCGAACTGTGGATCGACCATCGCTCCACCAATGTGCCGCCCTACAGCGGCAACGAGCAATACTACGAGATGAAGCATGCCTTCGCGGAACTGGGCGGCTTCCGCGCCGGCTATACCCACTCGCTGTTCAAGACGATAACGCTGTATGGCGGGCGGGTCATTCAGGAAGAGCTGGTCTCCTTCGGCCCGAAGTCGACAAACCTGATTTCCTATACTTACAACGCAGGCAACGGTTTTACGGCCGCCGTGGCGCTGGAACAGGGCGACGGGCCGGTTCACACCATCGATTCCTATCTGCCCCACATGGTGGCGGGCGCTGCCTTCCAGCAGAAATGGGGATCCATTCGCGGCGTTGTCGGCTATGATTCCAACTATGAGGAATGGGCCGGCAAGATCCGTGTCGATCTTCAGCCCACCGACAGCATCGCCCTGTGGGCGATGGTGGGTTACGGCACCGACGACCACATCGCCAACAGCGTCTACAAGCCGTGGGGCGGCAACTGGGCCGCATGGGGTGGCGGAAGCGCCAGGCTCTCATCGAAACTGGGCGCAAACATAGCCCTCGGCTACGATGAGAATGAGAATTTCGCGCTGGTGGCCAACGTCCTCTACAACGTGACGCCGGGCTTCTACATCCAGCCGGAAATTTCCTACAAGGACAATTTCAAGACCAGCAATTCCGATTCCATGGGCGGCTGGTTGCGGTTCCGCCGCTCGTTCTGATCGCACACAGGCCAGCGTAGCAATGGCAAGGCAGGCGGACAGCGAGAATTAGCCTGTCCGCCTGTCTTTTCTCATCGCTTTCAAAGAGCTGAATGTGGGGGCTGAACACCGGGTCAGGCCCTGCTTTCGATTTCCGCCGGGCCTGCTGACTTGCGGACATCGTCGGCATCCGATGCATTGCTGTCAGCGCAATGCGGTGCAGCCGGATCGGAAGATCGCCGGCCATGGGGCTGAACAACGCGGCTGATTTCAGACTTTCTGAAAAGACTGACGCACCTGCCGGCAGCGCAGGCATCGGCTGATCTTAGAGCCACTGAAACGACAGCGCGCGCAAATCGCGCGCGCCATGCAGGGCATTGCAAGGTTTTGACCTGTCGGTCAGCTTGCCGAAGGGCTGCTTTCCAGCAGCTTGTGCAGCTCCGAACGCTGAACCTTGCTGGTCGGGGTGCGCGGCAGTTCCGCCACCATGCGGATATGGCGCGGCACCATGAATTTTGCCATGCGCGATGCGCACCATTCCTGAAGACCGGCCGCGGAGAGATCGGCGCGCGGAACCACGATGGCGAGGATCTCATGCTCGCCAAGGTCGGAAGCAACCCCCACCACCGCCACTTCGGCGATGCCCGGATGTCCCATCAGCACGGACTCCACTTCCTGAGGCGACACGTTCTCGCCCTTGACCCGGATGAACTCCGACTTGCGGTCGCGGAAGAAGATATTGCCGTCGCTGTCCATGGTGCCCAGATCGCCGGTCAGAAACCATCCGTTGCGCCAGGCCGCGCGGGAGCGTTCCGGCTCGTCCAGATAGCCGCTCATCATGACGTGATCGGACAGCGGCCGGAAAACGATTTCCCCTTCCTCGCCCGCGGGACAGGTCCGCCCTTCCTCATTCTGTATCTCGACACGGAAATCCGGGTTGGCGCGGCCGCAGCTGCCATCCGGGATGGGACGGTCGAGCCGGGGAATGCTCAGCGGCTCCGCTTCCGACATGCCATAGGCATCGAGCATCGGCACCCCGAACCTGTTCTGGAAATTGCTGCGGAGTGCAGCCGGAATGTGGCCCGCAATGCCGAACCTGAGCCGGTGATCGCGATCGCGGGGGTCGGGCTCCTGTGCGTAGAGCATCTCCAGAATGGAGACAAAGCCGCCGAAGATGGTCGCCCCGGAATCCCTGATCTGGTCCCAGAAGCGGGACAGCGAAAAGCTCTGGAAAAGCGCCACGCTGGCGCCGCTGCGCAGAGCGAGGGCGAACACGTCGAGCTGCGCGGCGATGTGAAACCACGGCGCCCAGCAATGGAACACATCCGTTTCCGTTACCGCCCAGGCTTCCTGCAACTGCCTGGGCCCGGCATCGAACATGCCATGCGGGATGACGACGCCCTTGGAGCGGCCGGTGGTTCCCGAACTGAACATGATGGTGCCGTCGCTGCCGGGATCGGGCCGCAAGGGAACGTCTATGGCCGCGCCTGCTTCCGTCAGCAGCTCGCCCAGCTCATCGGCGGAGGACATGCCGAGAGAAACGATGTGCAGCGTCTCGTCGCCGGTGCTCTCCTTCAGTATGTCCACGCCCTCGGGATCGCAGACCACCACGGACGGGGCCGAGCGGCTCACGACATCGGCCAGTATCGTGCCCCGATGCGCCCGGTTCAGCGTCACCGGAACGAGCCCCGCCGCCTGAGCGGCAAGCCACACGATGATGGCGGCGGGGCAGTTCTGGGAATAAAGCACGATCCGCCCGGTGGCGCCGTTCTGCCTGTCGAGGCGGGCAAGCGAGGCCGCCGCCGTCCGCACGAGGCGATCGGCCTGCGCGTAGGTGATGCAGGTGCCCTGCCACGTCATGAAGGGCCGCTCCGGCTGCAGCCGGGCCCAATGATTGAGCCAGCCCGCAAGGCCGACAATCGGGTTTCCTTCAGACGCTTTCGCACTGGCCGTCATGGTCTTGTCCCTCCCTTTCACCGACGGGGCCTGCCTTAAAAAGGCCTTCAGGAGCCAGCTTCGACGACAGCGGAAGCACCGGCACGGTCGAGGACAAAGGGCTCCGTTCCGGCATCCCAGTACAGGCGGGCGTAGTGCTCAAGATAGGTTCGGGCATCGAATGCGTCTTCCGGCGAATGCACGCCGACCGGCACTTCGTCGATGTGCAACGCTCCCACCACTGCGGGGCGCGCCGTGATCAGGCTCATCGAGCCGGGGATCGGCCCGCCGGGGAAGACCACCACGCCATCGCGCCCGCCATTGCGTTCGCCGACCGCGGCAGCCCCGATCTTGCGCGGCAGCTGTTCGCCACGCCGCTCGGTCATGATGCTTTCGGGCTGCTCGCGCAACTGACGCGCCATTTCCAGAAGCGCCTGCCCGGCATCGATTTCGCCGGCGATAACGCGGTCGAGCACAGGCAGCATCAGCCGGTCCGCGCCGGCGTCGACGGTGCCGATATTGAGGCAATCGCGGGTCCTGACGGTGTTGGGCAGGGTGACGGGTTCGGGATGGCCGATAACCCGGTAGATGCCGGTCTCGCCACGCGAGGTGGTCACGCGATAGGCCTTGCGCCAGGCCCGTTCCTTCACCGGGGCATGATCGCGCCACACCTGAACTTCGGACGAGGTCTGGACGATGAGATGGGTGTAGGCGGCCCGGCCTTCCTCGAACGAGTGGGCAAGCCCGAGCGCACGCCCGACCGCCTCCTCACGCGAGCGGCCTTCGGCTGAATCGCCCCAGAAGGTCGTCAGAAGATCGACGGTGTCGAGATTTTGCGCGGCCACCATGGCCAGATAGTTGGTGAGGCCGGGGCTGACGCCGAGACCGATGACCGCGCGGATGCCCGCCTTCTTCGCGGCGGCGTCGCGTCCTATCATTTCAAGCGTCGGTTCGGGATCATCACACACGTCGATGTAGTTGGTGCCGGTATCGATGGCCGCATCCAGCACCACCGAGCCCCAGCGGTCGAACGGCCCGGAGGTGTTGATAACGACATCCGACCCGGCAAAGGCAGCCCGCAGGGATGCCGGGTCCGCAAGATCGATGGCGATGAACTGCTGGTCCGGATCCTGAGGCTCAACCCGGTCCGCGACAATGACGGAAACGTCCTTGTGCGGCGCAAATTCAGACACAACACGGCCACCGACGCGCCCGGCGCCGCCAACAACTACGATCTTCATGGATTACCTTTCCTGGTGATTATGAGCGCGGATTACATCGCGCGCTCCTCTTTGCGCTTCGCCATCCGGCTTGTGCCGGCACACACGCAAAGGGCCGGACAGATCAGAACAGGCGAATTGTCGGCTGGCCAGCGGCGCGCACAGGGGAAACCGGCCAGAACAGTCAGACTGCCTCCCCGTCCTGCTCAGGGCTCATGGAGCCAGTCGCCATCCGCACGGCGAATTCGCCATTTGCAAGCGCCACGTCGCGGATCGACAGCGCGCCTTCCGGGCGGAACCACAAGGCCGAATATTCGCACACATTCAGCACGGCGAACGTCAGGGTGCTTGCATCCCTGGCGTGAAACAGCCCCGCGGCCATTCCCGCGACAACGATCTCCTTTATCCGGTCCACATGGACGCGGATCCGCTGGTTCACCAAAGTCGTCCGCTCGGGCGAGAGCGCCGACAGAAGCTCGGCCGAGGCATAGGTGAGCGAGTGGACGGCCTGCGCCTGATCGCGGAACTCAAGCTGAAGCGTGGTGTGCGCAATCGCCAGCGTCCTGAGGCGGTCCACGGGGTCTTCTATACCCTCGATCGCCTCCCGGATGCGCTCATTGAAGGTCTCGATGGCGCCCTGCAGATATTCAAACAGAACATCTTCCTTGGAGGCGAAGTGCCAGTAGAGCGCGGCGGGCGTGATACCCACGGCCCTGGCGATGTCCATCACCTTGGTTTTGGCATAGCCACGTTCAAAAAACAGCGTCGCGGCCGTGCGCAGGATCATCTCGCGCGTTTCGCTGTCGGGCCGGTTGGAGGCGTTCATGGATTTTCCCCTCATGATTGGCGCTTTATACGCCTTTATCATCCCCGGCTTCTGTTACCGAGCGGTCACCGTCAGCAACGTCACAAAAAAGCAGTTTCTCGGCTTCGGTAAAAGGTCTCGAACACCTGCCCGCAGTATCCCATCCCACAAGTATGGCGCTGGAACTGGCATGGAGATGCCCATCAACTCCGACAAGCTTCTCCGAGACTGAGACCTTCCGGGGCGAGATCAGCTGCGCGTCGATCATTATACGGATCGGACCGTCGGCGGGCAAAATCTCCCGATGAAAATCAAGCGTCTGCGTCGCCACCACATAGGCGGGGGGCTCGCCGTCGGTGGCCTGGCTCAGCCATGCGACCCGCGCCTCCTCGACAAAGGCGAGATAGGACGTCGCCGTCATGTGGCCCAGATAATCGAAATCCCTGAACCGCAGTGCGGTCTGCATTTCCCACGTCATGGCGAAGTTCCGAACCTGCCGGCCGCCGCTGCTTTGCCGGCAAAACCCATAAAGGCACCGCTGCGGAGAGCCCGCGCCAACAAAACCGGATGCGACAGCCGCCAGAGCATGATCCAGACCCCCTTCCCTAATAATGAATATTCAGGAGGTTTCGGCTTGTTTTGTCAAGGGAAAAAATGCTCACCCGAAAAGAGCGCCGGCGAACTTCGCGACCGCTGCCATGAAAAAGCGCCTGCGTGTGCGACAAGGCGGGCTGGCCCTGCCTATGTCCCGAAGGGCTCTCAACGGGCAGATTCAGCCTTGTACCCGGGAATACGGGTTCCACGCTTTCTAAGGCGCGTGCGCCGGATACGGCCCGCAGGCAGTCTGCGACAATCGGTAGAGCGACCAAGCCCTGCTTCGGGTGTTGCCGATGCAAACAGGACGGGCGATGCAGGCAGGAAAACCCGCCCATTCTGCCAGCCTCAAGCCTGTGGAAAGTGACAAAGCATTGGCGGTACCGGCGGCAGATGCCGCCGGCGAAGGTGGGGTTCGACAGGATGGCCCGGTAGCTGGTCGGGCAAGCCGGGCCGGGCGCAAACCCGTTAGCGCATGGCTATTGGCACGACCTGAACCGAGATGAAAAATCCGCAACCGGAAGACTTGCGGATGAGCATCGGGCGGCCGGATGCACGCATGCGCACCGATACCTCAGGCGCCGTGGAAATGTCGCTGATGCGCCATTTCCGTCTGCCTTCGGAGGTCCTGCGCCTGCCTCAGCCGCGTATGGTTTCCGGTCGGAACATCATGGCTCCGCCACCGGATGCAAGACATGGGATTTTCGTGAAGGTATCGAACGAACGGCAAAAGCAGGGCCGTCCCCTTGCCTCCTGTAACGGCCCAACCGGCTAGTCGCGCGCGCCGTCGCGCAGGCCGGTATTTTGCCCGCCGCCATCTTTCCTCGTTCCGGCCGCCAGCGCCAGCAAGCTGATGGCGGTGCCGATCCACAGAAGTTCGGCTGAATAGCGTTTGATGCCGAGGAAATGCCACTCCTTGCACAGCGACATGGCCAGCGAACACAGGTCCGAGGTCTGGAGCAGGCATGGCAGAGTGCGCTGCGGCGCCATGCCGGTATTGGCGATCACCTGTCCGTAGACGACGCCCCACCACACGATCGCAAGCCCAACCAGCGCGGGCCCGAGAACTTCCAGCAGCTTCACCAGCCTGCCGGGCAGAAGGAACCGCTTCATGCGCCATATCCCATGATGGAGAGAATATCGTGACGCAGGCGCACGATACCGGCATCGTCGCGCCGGCGCGGATGGGGCAGGTCGATGGCGATGTCCGCCCTGATCGCGGCTGGCCGGTCGCTCAGCACGATCACCCGGTTGGCAAGCAGCAGGGCTTCCTCGACATCGTGGGTCACGAGCAGCGCGGTGTAGCCCGCACTCTGCCAGAGCCGAAGCAGCTCATCCTGCATGGCAAGACGCGTGAGCGAATCGAGCTTGCCGAGCGGCTCATCGAGCAGCAGCAGGCGCGGATCGTTGACCAGCGCGCGGGCCAGCGCTGCGCGCTGCGCCATGCCGCCCGAAAGCTGGTGCGGATAGGCGCCGGCGAAATCCGAAAGCCCGACCAGATCCACCGCCGCATCGATGCGCGCCTGTGCTTCCCCCACGATGCCTCTCGCCTGCGGTCCGATGGCGACATTGTCGCGCACGCTGCGCCATGGAAACAGGGTCGGGTCCTGAAACACCAGAACACGCGCCGGATCAGGCCCGGTGACGGCTTGCCCGTCGGCGAGCACCACACCCGATGCGGGGATATCGAGACCGGCGGCCAGACGCAGCAAGGTGGACTTGCCGCAGCCGGAAGGCCCGAGCAGCGCCACGAAATCACCCGCCGTGATTTCCAGATCGATGCCGGCCAGCACCGGCAGCGGCTTTCCATCCAGCCTGAATTCATGGGAAATGCCACGAAAGCTCAGCGCAAGACCGGACACGGTTTCGGCTGCGCTGGCGGCAGTTGCGGCCGCTACCATTGCACCACCCCCTTCTGCCAGTCGAGCACCCTGTCGCGCACCACGAACAGCAGCTTGACCAGACCCGAGCACAGCAGCGCCATGATGATCAGCATGGCATAGACATTGGCATAGGCCGAATAGGCGGTCTGGAACTGGAGATACCAGCCGAGGCCGTATTTCGCGCCGAGCATCTCGGCCACAACCAGCACGGCGAACGAGTAGTAGAGCCCCATGAACAGGCCGACGAAGACATTCGGCAGGGCCGCCGGAATGGCCACCCGCAGCACCAGAAAGCGGCTGTCGGCGCCCAGCGTGCGGGCAACGTCGTAATAGGCCCGGTTGACCTGACCGACCCCTGAAGCGGTGAGGATGGCCACCGGGATTCCGGATGCCAGCGCGACGAGGAAGATGCTGGCCTGAAAGGTCGTCGGGAACAGGAAGAAGGTCGCCGGGATCCACGCACTGGCCGGCACCGGCCCGATCAGCTTGAGCACCGGCATGCCCCAGTAGGAAAAGCTCTTCGACCAGCCAAGGCAAACACCGATCACAAAGCCGACGGCAATCCCTGAGAAGAAGCCGATCGACCACAGCCGCGCCGTATAGGCGATGCAGATCAGGATGCGCTCCCAGTCCACGATATAGACGTGCAGCAGGCCGTGCGGTGGCGAGAAAAACGGCTTGGGCATCCAGCCGAGCTTGGCGGTGATCAGTTCCCAGAGCGCGAACCAGATCCCCAGCGCGATCGCCCATGGGCCATACCAGGCGATCGGATCACGCGCCCGGCCAAGCCGATCGATGCCGAAGCCGAGCAGGGCGAAAATTCCGGCCCCGCCGACCAGCAGCCCGGCAAAGATATTGGCGCTGCCCCATGGCACGACGTCCGGAAGCCCGATGGTGATCGCCGCCGCCAACAGCCAGGCCGCAGCAGCATAGAAGCCCGGCCACCACAGCCGCCGGGCATTTACAGCGCTTCCATAACCGTCGGACCGCACGTTTTCCGTCACGCTGCTCAATTTTCCGACCTCTTGCTCAGGCCAGAATGTCGATGGTGACACGATCGGCCAGTTCGCGGCTGTCGGTCGTCGGATCGAGCACCTTGATCAGCGAAAGGTCATCCGCCGCCCATTTTACCTGCTCCACCAGTTCCTTGCCGACCGGGTGGTTGTGCAGGTCCCACGATGCGATGTTGTCGTGAATGTCTTGCAGCGGAAAACCGGGATTGAGGTTCTTTACGAACCAGTCGGCCACCTTGTCGGGATTGGCGGCGGCGAATTCGTGCAGCTCGATATTGGCTTCCGCCAGCCGGCGCACGGCATCGCGATTGGCTTCAAGGAAATTCGAGTTGACGCCCAGAACGCAGCACACCGCGCCCTCGAACACGCCGCTTTGGGTGTTGTAGACCTCATGCAGGTCGAATTTCTTCTTGTGCGCATAGGCCCATGGATCGAGATGGGCGAGCGCATCGGCCTCGCCACGCCCCACCACCTCGCCGACCAGATCGAACGGCACGTTCAGCCACTCCACGTCGCGCTCGGGGTCGAGCCCTGCCTTGGCCAGCGCCACCTGAAACGAGTGCTTGGGCGGGCTCGCCACATCGTAGGAAGCGATCTTCTTTCCCTTCAGGTCTTCCAGCCTGGTGATGCCGGAAGATTTCGAGGCCAGCAGCCGCGTGCAGCCGCCATGCGAGCCGACGAAAAGTTTTACGTCCAGCCCCTGCTCCAGCGGCTTGACCCAGTCGTAGAGCAGGCCTGCTCCGGCATCGGTCTTGTTGGTGGCGATGGACTGGATCAGCGTCTGCCCGCTGGCCCCCTGATAAAACAGCTCCACGTCGAGCCCGTGCTTTGCATAGACCCCTTCCGACACACCATAGGCGACAGGCGAGTGGCAGGCCGCGAACTCGGTCCACGACAGCCTGATCTTCGTGGGATTGCCCGCCGTGGCAAAGCCCGGCGACGGGCGCGACAGCACGCCACCTGCTGCCACGCCCGCGCCCAGCGCCCCCGCCGCGCCAAGGAATTTCCGGCGGGAGATGCCTTTCGCCCCGATTTCGGATGTGCCGCTCATAACCGTCCCTCTCGATTTTTGTGAAGCTGCTCAGGCCTGTTCCAGAGCCTGCGAAAGATCGCGGATGAGATCGTCCGCATCCTCGATGCCGATCGACAGGCGCACATAGCCGGGGGTCACGCCCGTCGCGATCTGGTCTTCCTCCGAAAGCTGCGAATGCGTCGTGGTGGACGGGTGGATGGCCAGCGAACGCGCATCGCCGATATTGGCGACGTGATAGAAAAGCTGAAGCGCGTTGATGAAGCCGCGCCCCGCCTCGCGCCCGCCCTTCAGCTCGAAGCCGAGCAGCGCGCCATAGCTTCCGGGCTTCAGATAGGCCTCGGCCCGCCGCTTTTCCTCGCCGGTCGCATAACGCGGGAAGATGACCTTCGAGACCTTGGGGTGACCTTGCAGGTACTCGGCCACCTTCACCGCGTTCTCATTGTGCTGGCGGATGCGCAGCGGCAGCGTCTCCAGCCCCTGAATGAGCTGGAAGGCGTTGAACGGGCTGATGGCGGCGCCCACGTCGCGCAGCAGCACGGTGCGTGCGCGCAGCACATAGGCGACCGGCCCGAGAGGCTTCGCCGCCTCCACCCATACCTTGCCGTGATAGCTGGGATCGGGCTGGTTCAGCGTGGGGAAGCGTCCGGCGTGCTCCTCCCACGGAAAGTTGCCGCCATCGACGATGGCGCCGCCGATCGAGGTGCCGTGACCGCCGATATATTTGGTGGCCGAATAGACGACAGCCGCGGCACCATGCTCCAGAGGCCTGATGATCAGCGGAGCGGCCGTGTTGTCGACGATCAGCGGCACGCCGAGTTCGCGCCCGATATCCGCCACTTCGCGGATCGGGAAGACGTTGAGCTTCGGGTTGGGCAGGGATTCCGCATAATAGGCTTTGGTGCGCTCATCCGTCGCCCGACGGAAATTCTCCGGATCGGAAGGGTCGACGAAACGAACCTCGACGCCGAAATGCTTCAGCGTTGCGGCAAACAGCGCCCATGTGCCGCCATAGAGATCTGTGGCGCTCACCACATTGTCGCCGGCGCCGGCAAGATTGAGGATGGAGTAGGCCGATGCCGTCTGGCCGGACGCCACCGCCAGCGCCGCAGCACCACCCTCCAGAGCCGCCAGCCGCTGCTCGAAGGCATCCTGAGTGGGGTTGGAAACGCGGGTGTAGATATGGCCATCCTCATCCAATGAGAACAGCTTATCGGCATGATCGGTGTCCCGAAACTGGTAGGACGTGGTCTGATAGATCGGCACCGCAACCGCGCCGGTGGCGGAATCGGACCGATAGGTGCCCCCGTGCAGGGCCAGAGTCTCAGGCTTCAGATTTTCAATGCTCATGATCTTCTTCGTATTTTTCGGATGGGAAAGTTCAGGCAGGTCGCGAAAAGCGTGGGCTGACCGTCCAGATGATCGGCTCAGGCTCCAGAAACGTGTGCAGGATCTGAGATCCGTCCTGACTGGAAATAAGAAAATTTATATCAGATGAATGTAATTCATCACCGAATGAGCACCGACATTCGTTACGTTTGGAAGATTCAATTTCCAAATTGCTTACAAGCGCAGAATATATTCGCTTAATAAAACCGCTCATTGCCGAATGCTCATTGCGTTGACTTGCATTACGATCACACAAAGCAGCGCATCTTTTTAAGCCTGCGAAAACCAAAGCACCCCGCGAGAAGGGAAAATTTCACCCGCCGTCGCCCGAAGGCGAAGCAAATCCGTTTTCCGCTGCGGGGAAACGACGTGCGGGGAAGTGCGCGCGCCCGGAGAATTTTTCCCCGAACGGACAAGGCCGCGAGCGGTGGCTTGCTCGGGAGAGGCCGTCACCGGGGCTAGAATGCCCCCGCACAAGGAGAGCATCGATGCCACACATCAGCCAGATCGATTACGCGACGGCCGCACCCGACATCCGGGAGGCGCATGACGAGGAGGTTCGCGCGCGCGGCCATGTCACCAACATGAAGCGCACGCTCCTGCATTCGCCGCCGGCCTACCGGGCCTATATGGAATGGTACACGCTGCGCGACGAGCTTGCGAAGGTGCTGCCGGACCGGGCGTTCTGGCTTTACTCCCACGCTATTTCCGCGGCCAGCGACTGCCTGATCTGCACCCTCTTCTTCCGCCGTGCGCTGATCGATGCGGGTTTTTCGCCGGAGGAATTCCAGCCGGACGAGGAAGAACAGCTGCTGATCGATTTCGGACAGGCGATCGCGCGCAACTCCAACGCGGTGCCGCCAGACATATGGGCGAGGATCAGCGAACGCTACGACGAGAAGACGCGAGTCGATCTGGTGGCCTTTGCCGGGCTGATGATCGCCACCAACATCTTCAACAATGTCGTGGAGGTCAGCCCCGATCCCGAACTCGAACCCTACAGGAAAGCCTGACATGGCCGGCAGCTTCGACGGAAAGGTCGTCTTCATCACCGGCGCGGCCAACGGACAGGGCAAGGCCGCAGCGCTCGCTTTCGCCCGCGAGGGCGCATGGGTCGCAGGTTTCGACCTCGGCAGCAAACCGGGCTACCCTGCCTATGTCACGGAGGCATCGGAAGCGCTCGCCCGCGTGCAGAGCGAAATCGCAGCCGAAGGCGGCGCCTTCCTGCCTCTGACCGGCGACGTGCGCAGGCAGGACGACGTGCGCGCCGCGATCGAACGCACGGTGGAGGCTTTCGGCGGCCTCGACATCGTGTTCGGCAATGCGGGCATCGCGGCATATGGGCTCGCCCATGAACTCAGCGAGGAAGAATGGGATGCCGTTCTCGACATCAACCTCAAGGGCAACTGGCTGGTCGCCAGGCATGCCATACCGCACCTGAAGGCGCGCGGCAGCGGCGTCATCCTGTTCAATTCCTCGATTGCCGGCCTGCGCGGCCTCAACCGGCTGTCGCATTACTCGGCATCGAAGTTCGGTCTCGTCGGGCTGGCGAAGTCGCTGGCCATCGAGCTGGCACCCGACAACATCCGCGTCGTCACCGTCCACCCCACCGGCGTCAACACGCCCATGAATGACGGGCTGGCGGCGATGGAAGGCGCAACGCCGGAAGAAATCGCGGAGCGTTCGGCCGGCAATCTCCTGCCTGTACCGTGGATCGAGCCGGAAGACGTGGCCGAAGCGGTGCTGTTTCTGGCCAGCGAAAAGAGCAGGTTCGTGACCGGTTCCGGCTTCGTGCTCGATGCAGGGCTGCTGACCCGCTGAGCCTGCAAAGCGGATGGAAGAGCGCCGCCATCATACTCCTCCTTCCGCAACCTGTTTGCCGGCGAACGAAAGGGGACGGGGCCGGATCGTCTCCGGAAAATCCACGTCCGTCTTCCTTGCGCAGGCCATCACCACATTTTTCCCTTCTGGAGCAATCGGAAAAGTACGGAAATCCCGCACTAGTTCTTGACAGAAGTACGGAATTTCCGTATCAGTATCGCCAATGCAAACGGTCATCGAAACACCCGCTTATCTGGCGTCTGCAAAAGATGAAAACGTGACCGGGGAAGAACGCCACGAGATCGTTTCCTATATCGCGTCAAACCCGGATGCAGGCGACGTGATGGCCGGAACCGGCGGGGCGCGAAAATTGCGTTTCGGCGGGCGTGGCAGAGGAAAGAGTGGCGGTTACCGGATCATCACTTTCTATGCCGACGCAGAAATTCCGGTGTTCCTGCTCGATATCTACAGCAAGGATACACAGGCGAACCTTTCAAAGGCGGATCGAAACGAATTGCGCAAGATCCTGACCGCGCTTCCTGATGCATGGAGGGAACATGCCGGCAGGCAGGCAAAGAAGAACAGGAGCTAGGAAATGAGCAAGGCCGGATCACGAATTTTGCAGGGCGCACGCGAAGCGCTTGCCTTCGCCAGTGGCGAAGCCGGCACCAGCGACTACGGGGTACACATCCCTCCGCAGGTGGACGTGCGCGCTATTCGCAGGCAAACGGGGCTGTCCCAGAAGGAATTTGCTGCCCGATACGGATTTTCCTTCGGCCGCATCCGGGACTGGGAGCAGGGCCGCTCGCCGGTCGATGCTCCCTCGCGTATCCTTCTCACGATCATCCGCAACGAACCTGAAGCCGTTGAGCGGGCGCTGTCGGCAGCATAGCGGGACAAGCCCTTTTCCCTGCCAAGCCCCCGGCCCTGCAATGCAGGCCCCGGAAGCGTCTCTACCTGTTGCCTGTAGCGGCATGAGGATGGGCGGCGCCCTTCACCTTTCTCCTGCCGTTCAGGATGCGAAGCACCGGCTTCTCGACAAGCTCATGGATCACCAGACTGGCGATGCATGCCGTCACGATGCTGACCAGCGAGACCAGAAACACCGTGGCGGGATGCTCATAGCCGACGAAGCGTTTTGCAAGATAGGCCACGGCACCGATCACGAAGATATGCGACAGGTAAAGGGCGTAGGAAGCATCGCCGAGCTGTTCGAGCAGCTTCAGATGCCTGATCTTCGGTTCCAGAATGAGGCCAAGCAACAGCAGGCTTGCCGCCCACAGAACCTGTCCGGCAAAGCCGATCTGTTTCAGGAGCGGTGTTCCGTCATCAACGAAGACAAGTGCCACGCCGGCTATGGCCACCAATGCCAGCAGCCGGACGTGGCCCGTTTCGGAAGCAAAACCGCCATCGAGATATCGCCGGCCAATCCATGCGCCGATGACGAATGCCAGCGGCGATACCCCCAGATAGAATTCCAGGACAGGGCTGGAGGGAGCAAGCAGCAGTCCCGCCAGCCACATCGCGACGAAGAAGACCGTCAGCGCATAGACGCGCGCGCCCACGCCAAGAAACGCCAGCGCCGCGAACACGATATAGAAATAGACTTCGTAGTTGAGGGTCCATCCGAGAGACAGAATCGGGCTCGCACCGCCTCGTTCGGGCGCTTCGTGAACGATGAAGGCGAGCGACTGGAGATAATGGGACCACGTAAAGACAGTTGTCTGGAAAAGGTCCGGCGCAAGGGCGGCCAGCAGCGCCGCCAGGCTCGTGAAAATCCAGTAAAGCGGCACAATCCTTATGGCCCGTCGCTTCAGAAACACCGGCGCGGAAAAGGGGCCGCTTCCCGAAATATACACCATGATGAAGCCGCTGATCACAAAGAACAGGATCACGCCCAGACGACCCGCGGCGACGATCACGGGATCGTCCGCACCAATCTGGTGGGAAAACGCATGCGCGAACAGAACCAGCAGCGCGGCGCAGGCGCGAAGATATTGGATCGAATAAAGCTTCTTCACCTTCCCCTCACATCATTGCGGGTGGCCGGCGCCTTCCGACTGCCGCCGCAGGCACCGCAGAGATCGCACAACAGGCCTTTGCTGCTTTCCATACGCGCAAACCCTTAAGGTCTGACTGTCGACCGGGTGAAAATCTTTCACACTCAGGCCGGAATAAATTTCCGCCCTGAGCAAAAGAACGGAAGGTTTTTCCTTCCGTGGCAACCACTCTTCCAGCCAGATAGCGACCTGTTGCAAGAGCAGGACCGAAAACAAGGTCGGCTCATCCTGCATGCCAGACCAAAGCAGCCGTTGCTTTGGAATATCTGGTTGCAAGACTGATGCATCAGAGTTACATCACAGTGTCCGGTTGGACCATCTGATCACGCGCGAAAGGTCTTCGCCTCCGGGCCGTGACGGGATGTGGGATGCCGGCGCCGCAAGGACGCACTGGCGCACGAAAGGAAGTCTCGCGCATGTCATCAATCAGCCGTCGTGATCTCATCGCAGCCGCTGCCGCAGCGGCTCTGGCAGGCTCGTTCGCCGTCCCGGCCTTCGCGCAGGACCTGCCGAAGATCGAATTCCTCTATTCGCCCTATGCCGACTATGCGCCCTTCTTCGTCGCCGAGGAGCTTGGCTACTTCGACGACTTCGGCGTCGACGTGACGCTCTCTCCGAAGGGCGACACGGCAGAAACCATCCAGATGCTCGCTTCCGGCAACATCGAAGCCGGCGCCGCCACCTGGGCCTCCAGCCTGTTCAACGCGCTGGATCGCGGCGCCACGGTTGCGATCATCGCCACCTCGGCCCGCATGCCTTCGACCGTGCCTTCCCCCTCGCCTTTCATGGTTTCGCAGACCGCGTGGGATGCCGGCGTTCGCTCCGTCGCCGACCTCAAGGGCAAGCGCATCGGCATTCCCGGCCCCGGCGGCTTCGGCATGTTTTCCGTCGGCAAGGCGCTTGAAAAGGGCGGCCTGACCTTCGACGACGTGGAGCCGGTCTTCCTGCCGCCGCCCGCGACCGCCGCCGCCTTCGCTAACGGCGCGCTGGATGCCGGCTGGAGCATCGAGCCTTTCGCCGGCCAGCTGGAAAAGCAGGGCCTCGGCCGCCGTCTGGTCGAGGACCACACTTTCGGCACCGAACTCGGCCTGATCGCCTTCAATCAGGATTTCGTCGCCGCAAACGAGGATGCGGTGGTGAAGTTCATGGCGGCCTATCTCAAGGCTGCCCGCCTGCTCGACAATGGCGGATGGGAGGACGCGAAGATCCTCGACGTCGTGGCGAAATACACCGGCACCGAGCCCGACGCCCTGCGCGGCATTCCCTACACCGTGCGCTCGGAGGACGGCGCCATCGACATGGCCTCGGTGCGCGAGCAGGAGGAATTCTTCCGCAAGCGCGGCGCGCTCGAATATGACGGTCCGGTGGACATCGAAAGCGTCTACCGCGTCGATCTTCTCAAGCGTGCCAACGACCTGCTCGCAAGCAAGCCGTGAGGCCAGCGATGGATGAGGCAGCACGCCCGGCGGCGGCGCAGGAAACGAAACCGGCCGTCGAGGTCAGCCACCTGACAAAGGCCTTCTACGACAGCGAAGGCGACCGCGTCACCGTGGCCGTCTCCGACGTCAGCTTTTCCGTCAAGCGCGGCGAGTTCGTCTGCATCGTGGGCCCCAGCGGCTGCGGCAAGACCACGGTGCTGCGCATTCTTGCCGGCCTTGAAGAGCAGCTCAGCGGCACGGTGAAGCTGCACAGCGCCACGCCGCCGGCCATGGTGTTTCAGGAAGCTTCGGTTTTGCCGTGGCTGACGGTGTCGGAAAACATCGCCTTTCCTTTGAGCCTCAAGGGCGTTGCCCGCGCGGAAAAGGAAGCCCGCGTGCGCGACATGCTGGCGCTCACCGGCCTCACGGAATTCGCCACGGCCCGCCCGCACCAGCTTTCCGGCGGCATGAAGCAGCGCGTCTCGGTGGCGCGCGCGCTGGTCGACGACCGCGAGATCCTTTTGATGGACGAGCCCTTCGGCGCGCTCGACGAGCAGACCCGTCTCGTCCTCCAGCAGGAACTGCTGCGCATCTGGGAAACCACCGGCAAGACCGTCGTCTTCATTACCCACAGCGTCGACGAGGCGCTGACGCTGGCCGACCGCGTTCTGGTCATGTCGCCGCGTCCCGGCCGGCTGGTGGCCGACCTTGCGGTGCCGTTCGAGCGCCCGCGCGATGTCGTCGAGATGCGCCGCGACAAGCGCTTCTGGGATCTGACCTATGAGGTCTGGCGCCTGCTGGCCTCGCCCGTGGAGGCATGAAGATGAGCGCTGTTTCCACCAAAACCTCCGTTCATCTGACCGAAGACGAATGGCGCAGGCTCAAGGCGCCCGCACGCCGCGAGCGGATCTTCCGCATCGCCTCCTATTTCAGCCCGCTGCTGCTCCTGCTGCTGTGGGAGCTGTCTAGCCAGTTCAACCTCATCGACCGGCGCTTCTTTCCCGCACCCAGCGCCATTGCCGATACGGCATGGCGCATGATCGTGAGCCTTGAGCTGTTCCAGCACATCGGCGCGACGCTGCGCCGGGTGGGCATCGGCTACCTCATGGGTGCGGTTCCCGGCATCGTCATCGGGCTCATCCTGGGACTGTCGCAGCCGGTGCGCCGCGTGCTCGGCCCCATCTTCGCGGCGCTCTATCCCGTGCCGAAAATCGCCATCCTGCCGCTGATCCTGCTGATCTTCGGCGTCGGCGACGCCTCGAAATTCGTCGTCATCGCCATCGGCGTGTTCTTCCTCATGTTCTACAACACCATGGGCGGGGTGATGCAGACGCCGCAGATCTACATGGATGTGGCAAGAAACGCCGGCGCAACCCGCTTCCAGACGTTCTGGCGCGTGGCCTTTCCCGCCGCGCTGCCCAGCATCTTCACCGGGCTGAAGCTCGCGGCCGGTTCCTCCTATATCATCATCGCGGCCGCCGAGTTCCTCGGCGCGCGCAGCGGTGTCGGCTTCTTCATCTGGGCATCGTGGCAGACCTTCGCCGTCTCGCGCATGTTCGTCGGCATCGTGGTGATCTCGGTCATGGGCTACCTCACCATTCTGGCGCTTGAGGCGCTGGAGCGGCGGTTCGTGCCCTGGGCCAGGCATTGACGGGCTGAGGATCGCAAGCCCATGACCATCGACGCCGCTGACCCCATCCCCACTGGCCCCGCCCCCACCGCAAATGCACCTGTTTCGGAGCGCATCTATGCTGCGCTGCGGCAGGAGATCATGCGCTGTGAGATCGCGCCGGGGACGACGCTCGATGCGGCTTCGATCGCCCAGCGCTACGAGGTCTCGAAGACGCCGGTGCGCGATGCCATGCAGAAGCTTGCCGCCGACGGGCTGGTCGCGATCCTGCCGCGCAGCGGCTATCGCGTTGCCCCGATCACCTTTCAGGCGGTGCATGAAATCCTCGACCTGCGCGCTGCGATCGGACCGCACGCGGCAAGGCAGGCTGCCCGCTACGCCACCAGCGCCGACATCGCGGCGCTGCGCCAGATCGTTTCGGAATATGCCGCCCCGCTCGACATCGGCGCCATGCAGCAGGTCGCGCGCCGCTTCCACATCGCCATCGCCCGTTGCAGCCGCAACCGGCGCGTGGTCGCCCTTTCGGAGAACCTGTTCGACGAGCTGGAGCGGCTTTTGCGCTTCGCCATCGATTTCACCGTCAAGACCGGCGAGCATTCCGACGAGCATACGGCGCTGGTCGATGCCATCGAGGCAGGTGACGGCGAGCGCGCGGCAGCGATCGAGACCGCCCATATCAGGAGCAGCCGGGAATTCCTGATCGAGCGCCTGATGACGCTGGGCTATCTCTCCCAGAACGAAATCCAGACCGGCGGCACCGGGCGGAGCGCAGGCGAATGATCCGGGTTCACGATGCGGTGGAGCGCCTGTCGGCGGCTCTGGGCGGCAGTGCGGCCGCGAAGCTTGCAGCCTCGGCGCTGGTCGAGGCCGATGCGCTCGGCCTGCCGCGCTTCGGCATCGCCATGCTCGACGAGTGGACGGCGCAAGCCTCCGCCGTGCCGGAAGCCGTCGCGCCGCAGGCCGTAAGCTGGCTCGACTGTTCCGCTTGCTTTGCGCCGCTCGCCGTGGCCAGCGCGACGCTAGATCTGGCCGAGGCCACGCGCAGGCTTGGCATCGCCGCCGTCTTCCTGCGCGGCGTGCGGGGTTTTGGCCGCCTCGCTCCGTTCGTGCGCCATCTGGCCGATGCCGGCCTTGTCGGCATGGCGGGCGCCGAGGGCCCGCCTTTCGTGGCCCCGCATGGCGGCGCGCGGCCGGTGATCGGCACCAACCCCTTCGCGCTGGCCATGGGCCACGGCGATGACCGCGTCATCATCGACATTGCCAGCAGTTCCGCCACCATGGCCGACATCCGCAACGCCCGCACCGATGGCACGCCGTTGCGCGAAGGCATCGCGGTGGACGGCGAAGGCAGGCCCACCACCATTGCCGCCGAGGTGGCCGCGCTGCTGCCGCGCGGCGGCCAGATCGGCTCGCTGCTCGGCCTCGTCGTCGAACTGATGGCCGGCGTCGCCGGTGCCGGGCGGGGCGATCCGAAGGGCCGCGGCGTCTTCCTCCTCGCCTTCGATCCGGGAGCCGCGGAAGAACGCACCGGCTGGCAGGACAAGCTCGCCGCCCTGAAAAGCGACTGGACCGGCGGCGGCGGCTACTGGCCGCGCGGCGGCGCGGTGTTGCCGGACACCGTTCTGGACGACGACTTTGCCCGGCGCTTTGACGCCTATCTCGCGCGCATGAACACACGGTGATCCCGATGACGACGAAACCTGTTTCCGTACCCGTCTTTTCGATCGAGCCCGTCGATGCGCTGATCGATGAGCCGCGCCGCATCGTCGTTTCCGGTCTGGTGCCCGATGAACGCGTCGCCATTTCCGCCCGCACCCTGCGCGGCAACGGCGTCGAATGGATGAGCCAGGCGAGCTTCATGGCCGATGCCGATGGCGTGGTCGATCTCAGCCGCGACGCCCCGGTCGGCGGCGACTATGCCCGCGTCGCGCCGATGGGACCGGTCTGGAGCCAGCAACCCGTCGACGGCACCAGCAATGAAATTTTCCCCGTCGATGTCATGGTGCCGCTGCGCACCCTGCTCACCGTCGAAACCGTCGATGGGGCCAGCACCGATGCCGAACTTCTGCAGCGTTTCGCGTCTGTCGGCATCGGCCGCCGCGAGATCCGCGAGGACGGGCTGGTGGGCACGCTGTTCACCCCGGCCGAGCCCGGCCCTCACCCGGTCGTGGTGGTGCTGAACGGCTCGGGCGGCGGCATCAACGAACCGCGCGCGGCGCTGCTTGCCTCGCGCGGCTACACCGCCTTCGCGCTCGGCTATTTCAAGGCGCCGGGCCTGTCGCCCTACATCACCGAAACGCCGCTCGAATATCTGGAAGCGGGCCTGCGCTATGCGCATGCGAAGCTCGTGCCAAAGGACGGCTTTGTCGCTCTGAGCGGCCAGTCGCGCGGCGGTGAGCTGGCGCTGCTGCTTGGCGCCACCTTCCCCGATCTGGTATCGGCGGTCATCGCCTTCGTGCCCGGCGCCATGGTGCATGGCGCGCAGGGGGCAGGCGATCCGGCGCGCGGCGGCTGGCAGGGCGTGACCTGGACCCGCAATGGCGAGGCCCTGCCGCATCTGTGGGACAACAACAGCGCTGTGCACTGGCATCCATGGGCGGGCGCGGTGCCGCCGACACGCCATCACTCGGTTTTCTTCGAGGGCCTGAAGGATACGGAGCTGGCGGCCCGCGCCCGCATTCCGGTCGAAAAGATCGCCGGCCCGGTGCTGCTGATTTCCGGCCGCGACGACCGCGCATGGCCCTCCAGCCTCTATTCGCGCATGGTGGTGTCGACGCTGCGCCGGCACAACCATCCGCATCTGGTGCGCCATCTCGATTTCGACGACGCCGGCCACGCCATCAACATTCCCGTCGTGCCCTCCACGCAGCTGACCCGCGAGCATCCGGTCTCGAAGGTGCCCTACACCAATGGCGGCACGCCGGCCGGCAATGCCGCGGCCGATGTCGGCTCATGGCGCGGCGTTCTCGAATTCCTGGGCGAAGTCACCGGCACCACCGGAAAGCTTCCCAACGCCCCGGCCGACACCTGAATTCCCTGGAAAGGAAGAGCAACATGCCCACGACAGAACATCTGGAAGGCCAGTGGCGCGAATGGCGCTATGCCCATGTCGCCACCATGTTCCGCCCCTATGGCTGGACCTCGCTGGTTGCCCAGTACTGGCTGGAAGAGGGTGACAGGGATGTCAGCTTCGACATGCTGCCCGGCCTCTGGTCCGTCGAAGGCGGGCGCATCATGTTCACCCCGCCCACCTCCGGCCCGACCCTGTCGGTGAATGGCGAATATCCCGCCGCTCCGGTCGAGATCATCCCCGGCCGCAACCAGACCTATGGCCACGGCAAGAGCCTGCCGGTCTATTACGGCCTCAACGAGGTCGAGGCGATCCTGCGCACCACGCAGGACGGCAAGCCGCTCTATGGTGTGCGCGTGCGCGATCCGCGCCAGGCGGCGCGTCTTGAGGACGCCGGCGTCTCGGCTTTCGACTACGATCCCGCATGGCGCATTCCCGGCGTCTACACGCCGACCCCGAAGACCGAATATGAAGCGGAAACCGTGGAGGCGGGCGTGCGTGAATCGACCCCGCGCATCGGCACCTTCACCTTCCAGCACAATGGCAAAAGCTACAGCCTCGTGCTGATCGGCAAGGATACGCCGGCCGGCGTGCAGCCGGTGGCGCATATACGCGACAGGACCAGCGGCCCGGTGACCTATGGTGCGGGCCGGGTGATCGAGCTGCAATTCGCCGACGAGGCGAAGACGCGCATCGACTGGATCGACTTCAACTACGCGGTCGCCCTGCCCTGCGCCTTCACCAACTTCGTCACCTGCCCGCTGGCGCCTGCCGAAAACCAGCTCGACTTCGAGGTTCTGGCCGGTGAAAAGCGCCCCGCGCGGGATATCGTGCGGACCATGACCTATCAGGTCTGAGGTAAGCCCTGATCATGAGGTGTGGAAGAGTGCGCTCCATCGAGCGCTCTTCCGCCTTATCCATGGCGCTCATGGCGGCATTGATGCCGCTGCCTGCTGAAGCAGAGCATCACCCCCGAGACCTCTTCCTGAAACGGGGCACTGCCCTGCCCGCCGTCAGGCCTCTTGCCGATGCGGCAAGGGTGGCGCACACTGTGGGGAACGAGGAGGCTGGTTGTTGGGAGGCATCATGGCATCGGTGGAAACCGCCTCGGCGCTTGCCGCCTCATGGCAACGCTGCCGGGATGACTACAATCTCGATCCGAACGGGGCGTTCCCCCCTGCGCGGCTGACCGACAGCGAGATCCGCCAGCGGTTCGAGCGCACGCTCGACCGGGTGGAGTTCGGCTCGGGCGCCATGATCCATATGCGCAAGGTGGTCCGCGACACCGGCTACAGCGTGCTGTTCGCGGACCGGCTCGGAGTCGTCGTCAAGGATTTCTGCGATTCCGAGACCGCGCATCACCTGCGCGACAAGGGGTTGGCGCAGGGGTCGGTGTGGAACGAATCCGTCGTCGGCACCAACGGCATCGGCACCACGCTCGTCGAGCGCCACGGCACCTTCGTGATCGGCTCCGATCACTATCACAACCGGCTCAAGAAGTTCGTCTGCGTGTCCACGCCCATGGTCGATCCGGAAGGCGACATTCTCGGCGTTCTGACGCTGGCGGGCAATGCCGGCATCCAGCCGGGCGAAGCGAAGCTGCTGCACCGGCTGGTGAGGGACTCGGCCGGATGGATCGAGACGGCCCTGTTCCGCAACCGCTTCCGCAGCCATTTCCTGATCGGGCTGGCCCAGGCGCCCGACATCAACGGCGAGGTTTTCCAGTCCCTGCTGGCGGTGGATGACGGCGGCTTCGTCGCGGGCGCGTCCGAAAGCGCGCTGCGGCTTCTGGGCGCGGCGCGCGCGGATGTGCTGCGCCAGCCCGTCAGCGAACTGCTCGGCGTTCCCCTGCGCGCGCTGGAAGGTGGCGCGGGGCGCCTGCAACGGCTCGACACCCAGGGTGGCGATGCGCAATATGCCTACGCGTTTCCGAATGGCCGGCGCAGCAGCGTCATCGTCCAGCCGCCCGCATCCAGCGTCAGGCTGCGCGGGCCGGCGCGGCAGCCGGCGGCCGGACCCGGCTTCGAGCGCCTCGCGGGCAGCGAGCCGCGCATGCAGCGCAATGTCGAGCTGGCGCGCCGGGTCGCGGATGCCGACCTGCCCATCCTGCTGCAGGGCGAGACGGGCACCGGCAAGGAGGCCTTCGCCCGCGCCATCCATATGCATTCTGCGCGCAGCGACCGGCCGTTCGTGGCGGTCAACTGCGCGGCGATCCCCGAATCCCTGCTCGACAGCGAGCTGTTCGGATATGAGCCCGGCACCTTCACCGGCGGGCTGAAGCAGGGCAAGACCGGCAAGGTTCTGGCTTCGAGCGGCGGCACGCTGTTCCTCGACGAGATCGGCGACATGCCGCTGGAATTGCAGACCCGCCTGCTGCGGGTGCTTTCCGAGCGCGAAGTGACGCCGCTGGGGGCGGTCGAGCCGGTTCCGGTCGCGCTCAGCATCGTCTGCGCCACCCATCGCGATCTGGAACGCATGGTCGCGGAAGGCAGCTTCCGGCAGGATCTCTACTACCGCATCCACGGCGTGCGCATCGCGCTGCCGCCGCTGCGCGAACGCAGCGATCTGTGCGAGCTTATCCAGTCGCTGGCGGCAGGGCACAAGTGCGCCGCCGGGCCATTGTCGCTGTCGGCCGAAGCGCTGGAATGGCTGGTGTCGCACCCCTGGCCGGGCAACATCAGGCAATTGTCCAACGTGCTGCGCCTGCTGGCGCTGACCTGCGACGACGGGATCGTCGGGGTCCACGACCTGCCGGAAGAAATCCGGGCAGGGAGGCAGCCGGCCTCTCCGGACGAGGAGGGCCCGGCCGACGCGAACCGGGACAGCCTGCGCAACGCCAGCGACATGGCGCAGCGTCTGCGCATCCTGCAGGCGCTGCACGCGTGCAACTGGGCGGTTTCTAAGGCCGCACGGCACCTCGGCATCAGCCGTGCGACCCTGCATCGCCGCATGAAGGAATACGAACTGGCACGCCCGAACGGCTGACCGCTTCAGGTTCAGGGCCGCTTCCGGGCCCGCGTCGCAGGGTTGCGCCAGTCCTGTCTCAGTTCCGCGACACTGGTCGCAGGATTGCGCCTGCCATGGATGGCGCCCGGAGAAAAACCGCAAGGGTTTCCGGCTTTTCTCGAACTGGCACGCATCTCGCTTTCCGAAAGGCAGCGCATCCGCGACAGGGTGCGGTTTGTTGGAGGAGAGCGATATGCAGCCGAACAGGGAACAGCAATTGTGGATGTACGAGCACATGCTCGTCAGCCGCTATTTCGAGGAAACCATCGAGAAGATCTATCTTGAGGGCAAGACGCCGGCCTTCAACATGGCCAATGGCCCGATCCCGGGCGAGATGCACCTGTCGAACGGACAGGAGCCATGTGCGGTCGGCGTGTGCGCGCATCTGAACGCCGGCGACATCGTCACGTCCACGCACCGTCCGCATCACGTCGCCATCGCCAAGGGCGTCGATCTCGACCGCATGGCGGCCGAGATATTCGGCAAGAAGACGGGCCTGAGCGGCGGACGCGGCGGCCACATGCACATCTTCGACCCGGCCGTGAACTTCTCCTGCTCCGGCATCATCGCGCAGGGCATGGCGCCGGCCGTCGGTGCGGCCCTGTCGCGCAAAATGTCGAACAGGGAGGGCGTGGCGGTCGCCTTTCTCGGCGAGGGCGCGGCCAATCAGGGCGCCTTCCATGAATCTCTCAACCTTGCGGCGGTGTGGGAACTGCCTGTCATCTTCGTGATCGAGGACAATTCCTGGGGCATTTCCGTGCCGAAGGCCGACGCAACCGCCGTGCCGCGCAACGACGTGCGCGCCGCCGCCTACGGCATGCCGGGCGTGTATGTGGCCGACAACGATCCCCTCGCCATCTTCGATGCGGCCGGCGAGGCCATTGCCCGGGCGCGGAGCGGCGGCGGGCCGACGCTGATCGAGATCGAGACCTGGCGGCTCGCCGGCCATTTCATGGGCGATGCCGAAGGCTACCGGCCGAAGGGCGAGAAGGATGCGCTGTTCGCGAAGGACCCGATCCCGCGCCTGCGCGAAAGGCTGATCGCCGCCGGCGACCTGACCACCGAAGACGATGCCGCGCTTGCCGCAAGGGCACGCGCGCGCGTCGATGCGGCGATCGAATTCGCCCGCAACAGCGACTATCCGGCCGCCGAAGAGGCGCTGGATCGGGTTTTCGCATGACCGCCGGCTGCGTCCGGCTTTCAGTCACGGATTTTTCGGGAGAGAGACAATGAACGACAAGGTTTCCGCCACCAATGAACGGCGCCTGACCATAGCGCGCGCCATGGCCGAGGCGATCGCGCAGGAAATGCGCGTCGACGAGCGCGTCTTCGTCATGGGCGAGGACATCGGCACGCTGGGCGGCGTGTTCGGCAACACGCGCGGTCTGGTCGAGGAGTTCGGCAAGCTGCGGGTGCGCGACACGCCGATTTCCGAAACGGGCTTCATCGGCGCGGCGGTGGGCGCGGCCTCCGACGGCATGCGGCCGATCGTCGAGCTGATGTTCGTCGATTTCTTCGGCGTGTGCATGGACGCCATCTACAATCTGATGGCCAAGAACACCTATTTCTCCGGCGGGTCCGTCAAGGTTCCGCTGGTGCTGATGACCTCGACCGGCGGCGGCTATTCGGATGCCGGCCAGCACTCGCAATGCCTCTATGGCACCTTCGCCCATCTGCCGGGCATGAAGGTGGTGTCGCCCTCCAACGCCTATGACGCCAAGGGCATGATGACGGCGGCGATCCGCGACGAGAACCCCGTCATCTTCATGTATCACAAGGGCCTTCAGGGCATGGGCTGGCTGGGCACCGAACCGGGCGCCACCGTGAATGTGCCCGAAGAGAGCTACGAAGTGCCCTTCGGCAAGGCGGCCGTGGTGCGCGAAGGCACGGATGTGACCATCGTGGGGCTCGCCATGGGCGTGCACAATGCGCTCAAGGCGGCCGATCTGCTGGCGAAGAAGGGCGTCAGCGCCGAAGTGGTGGACCTGCGCACGCTGGTGCCGCTCGACCGCGAAACAGTCTTCAACTCGGTGAAGAAGACCGGCCGGCTGATCGTCGTGGACGAGGACTATCACAGTTTCGGCGTTTCGGGAGAAATCATCGCCTCGGTGTGCGAGCGCGACGTTTCGGTGCTGAAGGCCGCGCCGCGCCGCGTCGCCTATCCCGATGTACCGATCCCGTTCTCCCGGCCGATGGAGCAGTTCTGCCTGCCCAACCCCGACAAGATCGTCGCCGCATTCGACAGCATCACAGGAGCCTGAGCATGGCAACGGACATCACTATCGCCGACGACATGTGGGACGGCGACGAGCAGGCCGTGGTGACCAACTGGTTCGCCCCGGACGGCGCCGCCGTGACGAAGGACATGCTGCTGGCCGAGATCATGGTGGCAAAGATCCAGTATGAGGTCAGGGCGCCGGCCGACGGGACCCTGACCATCGTCAACAAGGTCGATGACATCGTCTCCAAAGGCGATGTCATAGGCAGGATCGGGTAAGACCATGACGCAGACGTCATCCGATCCGCACGGGCTCGCCGACCGCGTGGTGCCGCTGCGCGGCGCGCGCGCCATGATCGCGCAGAAGATGCGCAGCAGCCTTGCCGAGACGGCGCAGCTCACCCACCATGCCGACTGCTTCGCCGACGCGCTGCTGGCGCGCAAGGCCGCCCTGGAGAAGGATGGCGTCCGGGTCTCGGTCGAGGACCTGATCCTCGATGCCGTGGTGACGGTGCTGGCGCGGCATCCGCATATGAACGGCACGCTGTCGGAAGGTGCGGTACATCTTTCGGCGGCGATACACCTTGGCGTGGCGATCGCACTGCCGGGAAACCTGCTGGTGGCGCCGGCCATTTTCGACGCCGGGGCCATGGACCTGCAGGCGCGCACCGCGGCGCGGCGCGATCTGGCGGAACGGGCAAGGGCCAACAGGCTGACCGTGCCTGAAATGACGAAAGGCACCTTCACGGTCAGCAATCTCGGCCTGTCGCGCGTGCGCTATTTCACGCCCATCCTCAATACGCCGCAGATCGCCATACTCGGCATCGGACGCATGCAGGAAGTCGCCTGCCGGGGCGGGGATGACAGGCTCATCTGGCGCACATCGATGGGACTGTCGCTCACCTTCGATCATCAGGCAGTGGACGGCGCCCCGGCGGCGGCGTTCCTGTCGGACCTGTGCGCATCGATCGGGGAAGCGGGCTGAGACATGACAGGCAAGCCCGGCGGGTGCGCCGCGCCCCCGCCAGGCTTCCTGCCCGACCACAAGCTGAGCTGCACATCCGGTCGCGCATGAAGCGACGGGCCGTTGCTGTTCTCAGCCTGGCCGGTGCGGACCCGGGCCGGCCAAACGCATGCGCGATGGCGTGGTCGCCTGCCTGAGCGGGCTTCCCGTTTGGCGGACGAACGCAGCCTGCGCCGCGTTCCGATCCCGCGACCAGCCCTTCGGTTGCCGGCGGATCCTGTCACGGTTTTCGATTTTTCCGATCCTGCACAGCTGACGCTGCGGAATCCGGGTTGACAGCAATCGCCCATGCTGCAATTTGTTATAACAAGCAACAAGTCACAGAGCACCTATGTCGAACTACGACGTCGCAATCATTGGCGCAGGAATTGTCGGCTGCTCGGCAGCGTGGCTGCTCAACCGGCAGGGCCTGCGCGTGGCGGTGCTTGAGAAAGGCCGTATCGGTGGCGAGCAGTCGAGCCGGAACGCGGGCTTCATCCGCCAGCAGGGCCGCGACCTTCGGGAAATCCCGATGGCGCGGCGCGCGCTGGCGCTGTGGCGGCAGATCAGCGCCGAGGTCGCGACCGACATCGGCTTCCACGACGATGGCATTCTGGCCCCGACCTCCGACGCCGGACAGCTTGAAAAGATGCGCCACTGGGCAGCCCTTGCCGCGCAATCCGGGCTCCATTCGCAGGTGATGTCGCGGCAGGAGGTGTCGGCCTTCGTGCCCCGGCTGCGCGGCAACTACGAGGGCGGCCTGTTCACGGCCGACGATGCCTGGGCCGAGCCCGACCTCGCCACCGAGGCGCTGGCCGGGCTGGTGCGGTCGCGCGGCGTCGTCGTCCATGAACGTTGCGTCGCGAAGCGTATCGTCACGCAGGGCGGGCATGTCAGCGGCATCGAGACGGAGGCCGGTTTCATCGGGGCCGGGCGTGTGATCGTGACCGCCGGCGTGTGGGCCGCCGACCTTCTCGCACCGTTCAGGGTTTCCCTTCCGCTCAACGATCTGCGCGTTTCGCTTGCCAGCACCGAGCCCTTCGATCACGGGCTGACGCATCCGATCTGGCTGCCCGACGTGCTGGCGCGGCCGCGCAGGGATGGCGGGCTCACCATCGGTCCGGGCACCGACGGGCCTTTCGATTTCGACATCAGCCCGCGCGGCATCAGGCTGGCGCCCCGCTTCGTGCCGGCGCTGCTGAAGCGGCCCTCCGGCGTGCGCATCAACCTTGGCCGTCACTTCATCGACGATCCGCGCCGGCGCAGCGCCTATCGTGGCGACGACGCTTCGCGCTACGATGCGATCCGCGTGCCCGAGCCGGAACCGACCGCCGCCATCATCGACCGCTGCATGGCCGCCTTGCGCCGGCGCTTCGGCTATGGTGCGGAACTGCGCATCGCGCGGCGCTGGGCGGGCCGGATCGACGTTACGCCCGATGCCCTGCCGGTCGTCGACCAGCTCCCGCAGCATCCCGGCATCGTGCTGATCTCCGGCCTGAGCGGCCATGGCTTCGGCGCCGGCCCGGCGCTTGGCGAAATGGCGGCCGAACTGGCGCAGACCGGCGCCTGCTCCCTGCCAAGGGCGGATTTTTCGCTCGATCGTTTCGAGAAGAAATACTTCCTGACTGCCGAGAGCGTGCTCTAGGCGCAGGCAACAAGAAGTCCTCAACGGACCACATTGCCAGATATCGAACCTATGAGGGAACACTGACATGATCAGACGATCCATTTTGAAGGCACTGGCCTTCTCAGCCATCTCCCTGCCGATGCTTATGACCACACCGGCCGTTCAGGCGCAGGATGCGCAGACGGTCGACATCGGCGTGCTTCTGTCCATGACCGGCAGCCTCGGCCGTGGCGGCAACAACGTCGTGCTCGGCATGCAGACGGCGCTGGAAGAAGTGAACGCGCTGTCGCCCTCGCGGCAGTTCCGGCTCGTCATCGAGGACGACGAGTCCAGCCCGCAGGCCGCCATGGACGGCATCCGCAAGCTTGTCGACGTCGACAAGGTTCCGGTCGTGCTTGGAACCGTGGGCAGCGCCACCACCATTCCGACCGCGTCCTACTCGCTGTCGAAGAACATTCCGCATGTCGGCCTCACCGCCTCGTCGCCGGATGTGCGCTCGCTCGGCAAGGGCTACTTCTCGATCATCGCCACCGACGAGGTGATGGGCGCGGCCCTTGCGAAATACGCCATGGAAGACACCGGCAAGAAAAAGGTCGGCATTATCGTGGCCAACGACGCCTATGGCGTCGGCCTTGCCAGGCGCATGCAGGAAGCGGTCGCCGCCAATGGCGGCGAGGTGGTCTCCGAAGTCCGCTACGAGGCCGGCCAGCCGGACTACCGCGCCGAGCTGCAGCGCCTGTTCTCGCCCAAACCCGAGATCGTGCTTGCGGTGAGCTGGGGCGACAATGCCCGCCTGCTGACCAAGCAGGCCTATGAAATGGGCCTCATGCAGACCGTGCAGGGGGCATGGTATCAGCCCTATCCGGCCGAGATCGTGAACGCCTGCATCGCCGAGGCCTGCGAGGACGTGAAGGGGCTCGACATCGCGGCCGATCGCGGCGAACGCTTCCAGCAGCTCAGGACCTCGCTTGAGACCCGTGTGGGCTCCGATGTGGTCATCGACTGGTTCATCGGCGTGGGCTACGATGCCGTATGGGTGACCGCGCTTGCCGTGGATCTGGCGAACTCCGCCGAACCCGCGGCCATTTCCGCCGCGCTGCCGAAGGCTTTCGAGATCTATCGCGGCGTCTCGGATGCGGACATGTCCGTCGATGCGGACGGTATCCAGCACAATCAGGAGTATGGCAGCTTCGTCATCAAGGCCGGCAAGCTCGAACCCTATACGGCCCACTGAACGGTTGCGGGCGGTCTTGCACAAAGGCCGCCCGCCCGGAACCTGCTGCACGGGGCCGGACGCAGGCAAGACGTAACGGGAAAATGACGTCGACATGAATCTCACCCAGATACTCATCAATTCGCTGGTCCGCGCCAGCGAACTCGGGCTGATCGCCATGGGCGTCACCCTGGTGTTCTCGCTGTTGCGGTTCGCCAACTTCGCGCATGGCGAGCTGGCCCTCATCGGCGCCTATCTCGCCTATGCGCTGTCTGCTGCGGGGCTCGACCTGTGGCTGGCCATTCCGCTCAGCGCGGTGGCCACCGGCTTCATCGCAGTTGCCATCGACAAGGCGCTGTTCGCCCGCGTGCGCACCGCGCCGGGCCTTGTGCTGCTGGTCGCATCCATGGGGCTTTCGCTGTTTCTCAAGAACATCGTCGGCGCGATCTGGGGCACGAAATCCTATTCGTTCGAGGGCTCGCTGGCGCGCAGCTTCTCCTTCGCCGGCGGCTTCATCACCTCCACGCAGGTCACCATCCTCGTCGTCAGCGTCATCGCCATGCTGTGCTTCCACCTGCTGCTTTCGCATACGCGGCTTGGCCGGGCGATGCGCGCGCTGGCCGACGACAGCGAGCTGGCGCGGGCGCGGGGCATCCGCGTCGAGGCGATCATCTCCAGGGTCTGGTTCATCGTCGGCAGCTATGCAGCACTCGGCGGCGCGCTGATCGGGCTGGAAACGGTGATCTCGCTGGAGCTCGGCTACAGCGTCATCCTGCCCGCCTTCGCGGCCGCCGTGCTCGGCGGCATCGGCTCGGTGCATGGCGCGATGCTGGGCGCGCTGATCATCGGGCTGGCCGAAAACATCGTGCTGGCCATCGACTGGTCGTTCCTGCCCTTCGCATCCGGACCGCTCTACATCGATACCGGATACAAGCTGGCCGTCGCCTTCCTCGTGATGGTGGCGGTGCTCATCCTGCGGCCGCGCGGCCTCTTCCAGGGAACGAGTGGCGACTGATGACCGATATAGTTCTTTATTTCGCGACCATGATCGGCATCTACACGATTGCCGCCATCGGCCTCAATTTCCAGTACGGCATCGCCGGGCTGATCAATTTCGGCGTCGTCGGCTTCTTCGCCATCGGCGCCTACACGTCCGGCCTGCTCACCCTTGCCGGGGTGCCGGTCTGGGCGGGCCTGCTCGCCGGCGCACTGATGGCGGGGCTGGTTTCGGCGCTGATCGCGCTGCCGACGCAGCGTCTCAACGTCCACTACTGGGCGATCACCACAGTCGGGCTGGCCGAGGTCATCCGCCTCATCCTGCTCAACGAAGACTGGCTGACGCGCGGCTCGTTCGGTCTGGTCGGCATACCGCGCCCGCTCGATGCCATCATGCCGGCCGGATATCAGACGGCGGCCTTCTGCGGGCTGGTCTGGCTGCTGGCGATCGCATGCTATCTGGCGTTGCGCCTGCTGGTGTCCTCGCCGTTCGGGCGCGTGCTCAAGGCGGTGCGCGAGGAGAACGATCTGGCCCTGTCGCTCGGCAAGCCCGTGTTCTCCATCAAGGTGCGGGCACTCGCCATCGGCGGCCTGCTGATCGGGCTCGCAGGCGCGCTTTATGCGCATTACCTGACCTTCATTTCGCCGGCCGACTTCCTGCCCACCGTCACCATCATCATCTGGGCCATGGTCATGATCGGAGGTCGCGGCAACCTCGCGGCCTCGGTCGTCGGCGTCGCGGTCGTCACCGTGTTCCTCAACAGCACCCGCTTCCTCAAGGACGTCATCGCGCTCGACCCGCAGATGATCGCCAGCCTGCGCATGGTGGTGATCGGCCTGCTGATCATGGCGATCGTGGTTTACCGCCCCGACGGCCTGTTCCCCGAACGCAAGAAGGAGTTCGCAGATGGCGACACCCCTGCTGGCCGTTGAGCGGCTCTCCAAGAGCTTTTCCGGCTTCCACGCGCTCCAGGACGTTTCGCTGGAAGTCGCCGAGCGCAGCATCGTGGGGCTGGTCGGCCCCAATGGCTGCGGCAAGTCCACGCTGTTCAACTGCGTCAGCGGCTTCCTGCCGTTCGACAGCGGGCAGGTGCGTTTCAGGGGCGAGCAGATCGGCGGCATGGCTCCGCACCGGATCGCGCGGCTCGGGCTGGTGCGCACCTTCCAGAACGGCCATGCCACCAAACGCATGACGGTTCTGGAAAACATGCTGATGGCGGCGGCCGGCCAGACCGGCGAGCTGCCGTTGCAGGCGCTGTTGCGCCGTTCCGCGATCAGGACGCAGCAGACGGCTCAGCTTGTCCGGGCGCGCGAAATCCTCGAAACGCTGAAGCTGACGCGGGTCGCCAACGAATATGCCGGCAATCTGTCCGGCGGCCAGCAGAAGCTGCTGGCGCTCGGCCGCGCGGTGATGTGCGACGCGGATCTCATCATGCTGGACGAGCCTGCGGCCGGCGTGAACCCCACGCTGGTGCGCGAATTCGTCTCCATGGTGCGCGATCTGCGCGACCGGTCGGCCAAGACCTTCCTGATCATCGAGCACGACATGAAGTTCATCAGCGGGGCCTGCGATCATGTGTTCGTGCTGAGCGCCGGCCGCAATCTTTCCTCCGGCACGCCGGCGCAGATGCAGCGCGATCCGCGCGTGCTGGAGGTCTATCTGGGGAAGCGCCATGCAGCCGTTGCTTGAAGTCGCGAACCTGCGCGCCGGCTACGGTCCGGCACAGGTGCTGCACGGGGTGGATCTGTCGGTTTCTGCCGGCGAGATTGTGTCGATCATCGGGCCGAACGGCTGCGGCAAGTCCACCCTGCTCAAATCGATCATGGGCTACGTGCCGTGGTCGAAGGGGGAAATGCGCCTTGAAGGCCACAGCATCCTCGGCAGGCAGACGGAAGAGCTGGTCGGGCTCGGGCTCGGGTTCGTTCCCCAGCTTGCCAACACGTTCAAAGGCATGACCGTTCGCGAGAACCTGGAGCTGGGCGGCTATACGCTCGACCGCGCGGCGGTGTCGCGGCGCATCGAGGAGCTGGTCGGCATTTTCCCCATACTGGCTCCGCGCATGCGCCAGAAGGCCGGCACCATGAGCGGCGGCGAACGCCAGACCGTGGCGCTCGCTTCGGCGCTGATGGCCGGCCCCCGCCTGCTGCTGCTCGACGAGCCGTCCGCCGGACTGTCGCCCTCCGCCACGACCGACATGTTCGCCAGCGTGAAGGAACTGCCCGCGAAGCTCGGCATCACCGTTCTGATGGTGGAGCAGGATGTCTATGGCGCGCTCGAAATCTCCGACCGCGGCTATGTGCTGGCCATGGGCCAGAACGAGTTTTCCGGCTCCGCGGCCGATATCCTCAACGACCGCCGCATAGGCATCGCCTATCTCGGCATGGATCCCGACGAACAGGAAGCTGGCCATGACGCGTCGTAACATCTCCTCCGGCTCGCACTTCGAGGCGGCCTATGGATATTCCAGAGCCGTGGTGACCGGGAGCCAGGTCTTCGTTTCCGGCACGGTGGGCATGAATTACGCCACCGGCACGATCGATCCCGACGCGGCCATGCAGGTGCGCCAGATCGTAACCAATATCGAGGCCGCCCTTGCACAGGCGGATTTCAGGCGGGCTGACATCGTCCAGCTCACAACCTATATTGCCGGCGCAGAGTTGATGCCGGCCGTGGGGACGGCGCTCGGCGAGGCATTCGGGGACATCCGGCCGGCCAATACGGTTGTGGTCGTGGGTTTTCCGGTGCCCGGTGTTCTGGTTGAAATCAGCGCGGTCGCGGTGAGGGGCTGACGGAGAATGCAGTGTCCGGCTTGAAGGCTATCGATCCGATTGACCGGCAGGAAACGCTGGGCGGCATGGCGCATCGCAGCCTGCGCAGCGCGCTGATGGCCGGCAATTTCCGTCCCGGCGAGAAGATCACCATCCGGGCCGTCGCCGCCGTGCTCAATGTCAGCATGACGCCGGCGCGCGAGGCGCTCTTCAACCTCGTGGCCGAGGGCATCCTCGAACTCGACCAGAACCGCACGGTGCGCATTCCCGCCCTGACGCCGGAGCGCGTGGCAGAGATCACGGCCATCCGCCTGTCGCTGGAGAAGCTCGCCACCGAGGCCGCAACCGCGATCATCGATGACGAGACCGTCGATCGCATCGAGGCGTTCCACAACGAACTCGTCGACCATTTTGCCGCGAAGGACTACACGGCCATGATCGAGGCGAACTGGAAGGTGCATTTCACCCTCTATGAAGCGGCGGGAATGCCGACGCTGCTGAAGATGATCGAGAGCCTGTGGCTCACGGTCGGCTCCTACCTCGTCACCATCTATCCGGACTTCGCCACGCCGGCCGATGGCCTGCCTCATCACGAGAAGCTGATCGGGGCATTGCGGACACGCAATGCCTCGGTGGCCGCACAGGCCATCGCAACCGATATCCAGTTCTCGGCAGAAGCGCTCACGCGCGCAGTCGCCCATCATGAGGAGCGGCGACTGGACGGGACATTTCCCATATCCAGAAAGCTCTAGATAGCTTGGCCTGACACCGCTGGACCGCCTGCGCTTCCCTCATGGCATGGGGCTGCGCAGCGCCTCAAACCGAATGCGAAGGCAGTTTCTGCAATTGCCCCGTATCACGCCCCTTCCTCCCCGGGATTTTCACCGAGCTTTCAACCGCGGGCGGAATACTGTACTCGCCACAGGCAGGCTTCGGTGTTCGGGAGAGGACTGGATGGGGACCGCAGACGAGCGCCCGTTGCGCATCATGAGGGTATGCCGGTGGGTGGATCTGACGCCCACCATGCGGCGGGTGACGCTTGCCGGAGCCGACGTCGGGCCGCTGGCCGGCAGCGGATTGCACGCAAGGCTGCTGTTTCCCGAAGGCGACAAGCCACAATGGCCGCATGTCAGCGCCGATGGCCGCCCGGTCTGGAACCGGGGACAGGCGCGGATGCCGATACGGGCTTACACCCTGCGCAACATTCGTGCCGATGCCGGTGAAGTCGACATCGACTTCTTCCTGCATGACGGGGACGGGGTCGCCGCTTCATGGGCGAAAAATGTGAAGGCGGATGCTCTTCTGGGCATCATCGGCCCCATTGGCCGCCCTGTCGATGAAGCCGACTGGTATCTGTTTGCCGGCGATGAATCTTCCCTGCCGCCGATCGCGCGCATGCTGGAAAACCTGCCTCATGATGCCCGCGGGCTTGTGCTGATCGAAATCGCCGATGCGCAGGAGCGACAGGTTCTGAAAGCGCCGGCCGGCATGGAGATAAGATGGCTTCAGCGCGATGGCGAGCCCGGCCTGCCGCATGGCCGGCTGTTGGCGCAAGCGGTGGTGGAAACGCCCGTTCCCGAAACGGGCCGCGTCGCCTGCTGGCTCGGCGCTGAACTGACCGCCTTCCAGATTGCCCGCGCGCACTGGCGCAAGCTCGGTCATATCGATGAAGGACGCATCCACGTAGCGCCCTACTGGAACGCCGCGAAACAGACGCGCACCGAGGTGAAGCTGCTCGCCCGCCCCACCCCGGCCGAACTTTTCGAGCCGGTCGACACCGAAGGTCTGGCCGCGCTGTGGCGACGGAATCTGGCGGATCGGACCCCGTCTGGCGTACCCGATTTCGCAGCCGCGCACGCTGTCACCGAAGCGCACCTCATGGCGGCTCTGGTCGGAGAAAGCGTCATACGGCTGGATACCGACTGGGAAGGCATTGTGCAGGCCCTGCCGGAAGCGGGGGAGGTTACCGTCGTGACCCGCAATCCTGCCGCAACCCACCGCAAGCATGGCATGTTCGACCGGATCATGTGGAATGAGGAGCGCCCGGTCGTTCTCGACCGCAACATCAATCTGCGCATCAGACTGGAAAGCTGGACGCACGGCTTCTTTGCCGGCGCACAGATAGCCGGATACGACGCTGACGGGCTGCACATATTCGATTCCTGCGGCCGGTCTGTCCTGCATGTTCTTGCGCGCACGCCGGCCGGCGGTGAAAAGCTGCGCGAGCTTGCGCAGCGTTTCAGGGACAGCGATCAGAGCCCGCGGATCGGTGTGCACCGCCCTTCCCCGCCGCCGGCTGCACCCGACGACGCAGAAATCGATGTGGCGGCATTGGCGGCGCAGTGGCGCTCCATGCTCGACACCCATGATATTTTCGCGCTGGCCCGCCGCCACGGCGCGCAGCGCACCCAAAGCTACCGGCTGGTGCCGGACGATCTGGCCTCGCAGGTCGATACCGACCTTTTCTTCGAGGTGCTGAAAGAAGCAGCCAGACAGGGCGAAGGCGTCATGATCTTCGTCGGCTCGCCGGGCAACGTGCAGATCCATATCGGACAGGTGAACACTGTCAGCGTAACGGCGGAGCGCCTTTCGGTGGAAGACGAGACGTTCGGGCTTGAGATCGCCAGATCCCCGGCAGCAAGCTGCTGGCTCGTGTCCAAGCCGACCATCGATGGCGAAATCAGGTCCATCGAGCTGTTTGACGATCAGGGCGATCAGATCGCATGGGTGTTCGGCGAGCGCCGTCCCGGCAGCGCGCAGGCGCACTCCTGGCATGCCTTGCTCGACCGGATTTGCGGAAGAACGCCGGTGGCAGTCCCGGCCTGACGCGGTTCATCAGGACGACATTCCGCCGATAAAAAGCGCTATGCGCTTGCCTCCTGCAAGTGCGGGAGGCCGGGCTGCGGATCGGATTTCAGGCTGTGCAGAGAAAGGTCGACTTCGCTGACATGCTCCAGCCCCTCCGGCCGGCGATGCGAGATGACGATGAACCCGGTGTCTGCCAGCTTCCGGCTCAGGCGGAGGAAGATCGTTTCTTCCGCCACCCGGTCCAGCGCGCTCGTCGCCTCATCCATGATGACCCATTGCGGCCTGTGCAGGAAGAGGCGGGCCAGAACCAGCCTTTGAAGTTCGCCACCTGAAAGCGTGGTCAGATCCCCGGGCCCCATGGCCCGGATGATTTCAGGTTTCAGCCCGACATCCTCCAGTGCGGCGTCGATCTCCTGATCGCTGAAACCCGAAACAGGCAGGGGATAGCAGACCGCATCCACCGCATCGCCCAGCGGCAGATAGGGGTGCTGGGGAATGACGAAGAAGCCGGACGCCGGGAAGAGCACCTCACCGCGTCCGTGTGGCCACAAACCGGCGATGGCCTTGCCCAGCGTTGTCTTTCCGACCCCGGAAGGCCCACTCAGCCAGATGGACTCGCCCCGGTTGAGACGTAGTTCCGGCAGAGCCAGAAAGGGTTTCGTGCCGGGAGCGGCCAGTTCCAGCGCCTGCGCGCGAAAAGCTCCGTCGGGCGATGACCCTGCCGAGATGGCGGGTGCGACCGCTTGCGGAGGCCTGTCCAGAAATTCGATCAGCCCGCCCAGACGCTTCGCGGCGGCGGCCAGTTCCGAAAGCGGCCGATAGGAGAAGATGAACCATGACAGGGTCGTCACCACCTTCGCGAAGGCCGAGCTGATCTGCATCATGCCGCCGAAGGTGAGCGCCCCGGCGAAATAGGCCGGCATGGCAAGGAAGGTGGGGATGCGCAGCGCCGTGTAATAATAAGGATAGGTGAAGGAGCTCAGCCGCAGTTCCTGTCCGATGAGGCGCCGCCAGTTGGCCACGATCCTGCCAAACCGCCTGTCGAGTTCGCGACGTTCCGCAGCGGCGCCATCGAGCTGCGCGATCTGATCGGCATTGCGGCGAACATGAACGAGCCCGAAGCGATAATCGGCTTCACGCTGCTGCTGCCTGAAATACAGCTCTTTGAGCGGCCGCCCGAGCAGATGGGTAATTGCGATGGCGAGAATGACATAGGCAAAGGCGAACCAGACCATGTAGCGCGGCAGCGACCAGTCGATGCCAAGCACGCCAAGATCGAGCGCAAAACCGGAGAGCCCCCACAACACGCTCGCATAGGATATAAGCCCCACCATGCGGGTGACGATGTCGAGCGACAGGGGAACGAAGCCGGAAGCGGTGGTGCTGTCGGCGACATTTCCGGAAATGAAGATCCGGCTGTCTTCCGCGATACGCTGATCGGGATTGTCCAGAAGGCCGCCTTCGGTGAACTCCTGTATGCGGTGGTAGTGGCCCCCTTGCAGCCATTTGTCGAGCAGGCGCGCCGTCAGCGCCTCGCGCCAGCGTATTTCCAGCATCTTGCGGAAATAGATGGAACAGAGGTTTCTCGACGCCTCCGCCACCACGATGGCCGCGAAAATCCAGGTCTGGTGCAGCGCTTCGGCCGCGTTCATCTGCTGGAGCGCGTCGTAGAAATCCTTGGTCCAGTCGATAACCCGCAGGGCAACGACGATGGAAGCCAGTTCCAGAACAAGAACCACACCATAGATCAGCAGCGTAATCCTGCCACCCCTGCCGCTGGTACAGAGCTTCAGGATCCGCGAGACATGGCGCAGTATCTCAATCATCGTCAGGTTCCGTTCTCGACATGACCATCGGACAGAGCAGACAAGCCGTCACGCATGACGGCTTGTCTGCTGTTGCTTGCTAGAAACGCAGCGTTGCTCCCAGCTTGAAGGTGCGCCCCGGCGCAACCTGCGCCTCAAGCGGGCGCGCTCCCGCCGTGGCGGCGGAGGCAGGGGTGACATCGTAACCGTAGAGGCTGTTTCGGAAGTAGCGCGTGTCGAACATGTTCTGGATGCCCGCGTTGAGCTCCAGATTGTTGCGCGGCTTCCAGTTCAGATAGGCATCGAACACCGCATAGCCACCCGGCAGGAAGGCGTTCGGGCTGGCGCGGCGGGTCACCGCTGCGCCAAAGGTGCCCAGAACCTCCGCTTCCAGATTCCAGTCGGCGATGAAATGGCGCAGGCCAAGCACCGCCGTCAGCGGCACGGCCCCGTCGAAGGGCGTCTTCTTTCCACCCGCCACTCTTTGCGTGCCATGCTGGTAGGAGATCGCCGCAGATGCCCACCAGTCGGCATGGAACTCATATTCGCCGGCGATCTCGATGCCCCACAGTCTGACATCCTCGACATTGTCATAGGTCCAGACATTGGGCCGCGTGGGATCGAGATTCATCGGCCCGCGAATGAAGTCCTGATAGTCGGCATAGAAGACACCGGCGCTGAAGCTTCCGCGATCGAACAGCCCTCTGAGACCGATCTCGTAGTTCCTGACCGATTCCGGCTTCAGACCGGGATTGGGCAGAACGATGCCGCCGATGAACGGGTCGCTGGCCGAAACGAACATCTGCTGCGACGTCGGCATCTTGAAGCCTTCGCCATAGGAGGCATAGGCTGAATAGCTGTCATCCAGCTCGTAGATCAGGCCGAGCTTCTTGATGAGCCTGGTGTTGCTCGTCACCTCGGGCTCGTTGCCGGGAAGGGGCTTGTATCCCGTGTCCCCGGTGGGATCGATCCTGTAGGTCGCAAAGCGAACGCCGGGCGTGATCCTGAGCCGCCCGTCCAGCAACTCCATCTCATCCTGAATGTAGAAGTCCGCCCGACGGGTCTTCACTTCGGGGAAGTTGTAGCCCTGATTGGTCTGGATCGTCGTCACGCCGGTGTCGGATCGGTGGACGATATTATAGCCGTCATAGGAGGAATCCGTCAGATCGCCGTCGAAACCGTAGATCAGCTTGTGGGCGATGCCGCCGGTGGCGAAACGGCTGGTCAGCTGCACATCCGCCTCAAGGAAGGTTTCGCCATAATTGCGCACGGGCGTGTATGTGTCCGTACGCGTGGCGAAGATGCGTGTCTGCGTGCCCGACGTGTCGCGCTTCTGCGGTGAATAGGACAGCTGCCACTTGATTTCGTCGAGCAGCGGCGTGTTGAGCGTCCATTTGTGCTCCAGCGCCAGACGCGTCCTCTGCATGTCCAGCTCGCGCGGATAGCTGGCGCTGGCATAGCCGCTGGAGGCGGCAAAAGCGTCCCACACCTGATCGACTTCGGTGTGGCGCCTGAAGAACTCCCCGGTCAGCCTGAACTCGTGATCTTCAGGGGTCCAGATCAGCTTGCCGAGCGCGTTCCATGCGTAGGTGTCGGCATCGAACAGCTTGTCACAGCCGAAAGAGGCCGGACGCGGACATCCCCAGATGCCGCCGTCGGCGCGCGCATTCCTCAGCCGCGGCTCATGGGCGGACAGGTGGCCGAAACTCGCCAGCATCTGGAAATCGCCCTGCGAGGCCGCCGCCGTGAACTGCTTGCGGAAGCTGCCGTCGAAGCTGTCATAGGCGCTCTTGATTTCACCCGCCCATGGCTTGTCGGAACCATCCAGCAAATCCTGCGGATCGCGGGTGCGAAACGAAACGACGCCGCCCAGCGCATCCGCCCCCCAAAGCACGGAAGACGGACCGCGAACGATTTCGACCGCCTTCATGTTGAAGGGATCGGCAAAATCGCGGCTGCCGTAGATCGTCTGTTCCTGAACCCGCGCGCCATCGACAAGGATCTGCACACGGTTGCCACCGACGCCCCGGATGCTGAACGAACCGAGCTGGCCATAGGGATTGTTGAGAGAGGTTTCGCGGTCGACGCTCAGACCGGGAAGATAACGCACCATGTCGTCGATATCGCGAACGGCCCTGCTGTCGAGTTGTTCGCCGGTCAGGATGGTGACGTTCTGCGCGACGTTGAACAGTTCGTTCGGGCCGCGCTGGGCAGTGACGGTTATGCGCTCCAGAAGAATGGTTTCTTCGGGCGTCAAAAGAGGAGCCCGCCCCGCTTCAATGTCCTCGGTGCTCTGCTCGGCTCTCGTTTGCCCGAAAGCATTCCCCGAACCTGCCAGAGCGATCGCCGCCACCCCAAGGCCAAGCCATGCGATAAAGCCCGGCCTGCGGCGACCCGTATTGTTTGTGGTAGAATATGTGAAGACAGCCATTGCTCCCCCTCTCTTTAACAACGGGGTTCGCAAGACGGATGCCGCGCCCGGTTTCCTTTACCGAATGCCGCACATTCCAGTGGTCCACCCCGCCCACCGAACTTCCATGGTCAGGCAGGTCTCCTGGCTCACAGGTCATCATGCACCGTCTGTCTTCCCGGGAAAGCCAGTGACTACAGGCGACGGCGCACTCTCTGCTTACAGTTGCGGGGCAGCCCCGGATTTTCACCGGATTCCCTCTTAGCTTTCGCTCTCCGGAGACAACGAAAGAACCATAACCGCGCTCCCGATAACATGGACGCCCGGCAAGTCAATTGCCGCCGGACAGTTAAAGCATACCGCTCGAAAGAGGGAACCGGATTCGAGGCAATAACATTCGTGAAAACAATGGCTTAAAGCAGAATGAGAAAATCCGAAAGATCGCGACACGCTTCAGGTCCGGTCGCCTGCGCCACACCTCGCCGCAACGATGCGCCGGCGGCCGTGCGGGGAGGTTCAGATGGCTGCGGCAGCCGCCGGCAAGATGCCCTGTGACAGACACGGCAATGACGTCGGCCGGCGCTGACACGGCCCCACAGGCAGCCTCTGGGCCTGAAGGCGGCCGGGAAATGGCGGATCGGTTCTATCTGCCGTTGAACACCGGCTTGCGCTTTTCCCGGAACGCCGCAACGCCTTCCTTCAGGTCTGCGCTGGTGCGGACGACGGCAAGGTCGCGCTGGGCACGCGCAAGCTTTTCCGAAGGTGTCTGGATAAGCGTATGATCGACGACGAAGCGCTTCAGCGTCTTCAGCACCAGCGGCGCCATATCTTCCATCTCGCGGGCCATCGCCAGCGCGGCCTCCAGATGCCTGCCGTCTTCCACCACCTCATTGGCAAGCCCGATCTCGCAGGCGCGGCGGCCGGAAACGGTTCGGCCAAGCAGCATGATCTCCATGGCCATCTTATGCGGTATGCGCCCTGCCAGCGTGGCAATCATGCCGCCTGTCAGCCCGACCTTGCCTTCCGGATAGGAAAAACGGGTGTTCTCGGTCACCACGCACAGATCCGCCATTGCGGCCATCACCAGCGCCCCGCCGACGCACCAGCCATGGACAGCGCATATGACCGGCTTTTCCGTGACGATGCCGATCGTTGGTATGCAGCGCCAGAGTTCGGGAATGTCCGAGACATCGGCGCCGGAAGAAAACGCCTTTTCCCCTGCGCCCGTGATGATCGCGACCCGCTGATCCGAGCTGTCAAATTCGGCAAAGCGCCGCTGCATCTCATTCGCCACCTCGGCATTGATGGCATTCATCTTCTCCGGGCGGTTGATGGTGAAGATGGTCGTCCTGCCATCCTGTCTTACGTCCAGTGCTGACATTAAGTCCTCCAGTGCTGTGCATGTCCGGGCCGCTCCGGCCGCCGGATATCAGTTGTCGTCGAGCAGAATGCGGGCGTCGACGGCCACGCAACCCTTTCCGGCCTCTGCAACAAGAAGCGGGTTCACGTCGAGTTCACAGAAGCGGGGGCCGATGTCCGATACGATCCAGCTGATCCGCGACACGGCCTGGGCAGCGGCATCGATGTCGAGTTCCGCGCTGCCCCTGAAGCCCTGCATCAGCTTTGCGATCTGCAGGCTTTCGATCATCGATCGTGCCTTCTTCTCGCAGACAGGGGCCATCGCCACCGCCACATCCCTGAGCAGCTCGACCAGAACGCCGCCGGCGCCGACGATGATCATCGGGCCGAACTGCGGATCGTTGCGGGCGCCCACCAGCAGTTCAACCTTGCCGGTGCGCATTTCCTGAACCAGAAAACCCTCGATACGCGCATCGGGAAGCTTCTGCGCGATGGATGCGCCCATCTGCGTTACAGCCCGCGCCACATCATCAGGCGTTTCGAGGCCGAGCACGACCCCGCCGACGTCCGATTTATGCACGATATCAGGAGAGACCACTTTCACCACGAAGGGGCCATCCAGCAGCGCCGCCGCTTCGCTCGCCTGTTCGGGAGTGCCGACGATCTGGCCGCATGGCTGTCATGGAACACGCAAGACCAGTCCCTGTAAACGCGCCGGCGAACGCGCTCGACGTAAAGAACCTCTGCGTCACCTATGGCTCGGCAAACGTCGTGAACGATGTCAGCTTCTCGGTCGCACACGGAGAATGCCTGGGCCTCATCGGAGAATCCGGCTCCGGCAAGAGCACCATCCTCAAAGCCCTCACCGGAACCGCTCCGGCCGCCGGCATGATGGAAATCCTCGGCATGCCGGCCTCCGCAAGGGCCAGAGACAAGCGGCACACGCGCAGTGTGCAGATGGTCTTTCAGGACCCTTATGCGGCGCTGCATCCTCGCCATTCTGTCGAGCGGATTCTGGAGGAGCCGCTGGCGATACAGGGCATCGGCGACCGCGAGGCGAAGATCCGCGCCAGCCTGGCCTCCGTCGGCCTGCCGCTCGGCTTCCGCTTCCGATATCCGCATCAGCTGTCAGGCGGGCAGCGTCAGCGCGTCGCCATTGCGCGCGCCCTCATTCTCGAACCCGAAGTGCTGCTGCTCGACGAGCCGACTTCGGCGCTTGACGTATCGGTGCAGGCCGAAGTTCTGAACCTGCTTGCAAAGCTCCACCGTGAACGCGGCTTGACGATGTTGTTTGTCGGGCACGATCTCGGGGTGATCGCCCATATGTGCGCCCGCGTCATCGTGCTCAACAAGGGCGAGCTGGTGGAGACCCTGATGCGCGACCAGATCTATTCCGGTCAGGCCACCCAGCCCTACACGCAGCAACTGCTGCGCGCCACGAAGCTGGAGCAGCGTTCCGCAAACCGGAACATCGCGTAGAGCATCCTGCAGCCAGATGGAGACATCCGGCGTCGCATGAATGCGGCCAAACAAAGAGACAGAGCATTTCTGAGAAAAGCAGCAATGCTCCACGTAGCCGCAAGGACCTTTCTCTCCGCAATGCGGCCGCAGCGATGCGGGCGGCCGCAGCCGTCATATGCATGTAACCAGCTGATGATAGTCGGCCCGGAACGGTAGGTGCGAGATTCCGACATCCGGCGCAGGGTGGAGCTTCACGCACGGATCGCGTTCCAATCCGGACCTGGAGAGTTTCATGGATTTCGACAACAGCAGCGCGGTATCCTGGCTAAGAGCCGAGATGGAGGACGCCCTCGACGAGGATTACGAACTCGAACTGTCCGAACCCGCGCTTTCGGCCGAACTGGCGAAGATCTACAAGAAGGCGCACCCCGACTCCCTCAATCGCCAGACCTATTTTCTGGAGCTGATCCGGCTTCAGTCCGAGCTCATCAAGCTGCAGGACTGGGTATCGCACTCCGGGGAGAAGATCGTCGTGCTGTTCGAGGGGCGCGATTCCGCCGGCAAGGGCGGCGTCATCAAGCGCATCACCCAGCGGCTCAACCCGCGCATCGTGCGGGTGGCGGCCCTGCCAGCGCCCAGCGACCGTGAGAAGACGCAGTGGTATTTCCAGCGCTATGTGCCGCACCTCCCCGCCGGCGGCGAGATCGTGCTCTTCGACCGCTCCTGGTACAACAGGGCCGGCGTCGAGCGGGTGATGGGCTTTGCCACGCCGGAACAGGTCGAGGACTTCTTCAACGACGTTCCCGAATTCGAGCGCATGTTGTTGCGCTCGGGCATCCGGCTGGTCAAGTACTGGTTCTCGATCACCGACGAAGAGCAGCAGATGCGTTTCATGATGCGCATCCATGATCCGATGAAGCAGTGGAAGCTGTCGCCGATGGATCTGCAGTCGCGCGTGCGCTGGGAACAGTACACCAAGGCCAAGGAAGAGATGTTCGAGCGCACCAGCATTCCCGAAGCGCCCTGGTACATCGTGGAAGGCAATGACAAGAAGCGGGCACGGCTGAACTGCATCGATCATCTGCTCAACCAGATCCCCTATCAGCCGGTGCCGCACGAGGAGATCAGCCTGCCGGAGCGCGTGTTCAATCCCGAATATGAACGCGCCACGCTGCCGGGCGAACTCTACGTTCCGCAGAAGTACTGAACAGGGGGGCGGGGTCAGAGCCGGGAGGACGACGCCTGTTGACGCCCTGCCCCGGGCGCTGTCCATAATGCGGCAGTTCCGCTTGGGGGGCGCCAACAGTGCCTGTCGTCCGGGCTATATCGCAAGTCAAGCAAGGCGCAGCTCGCATGATGCCGGAAACTGAACTCAAGCTCGAACTGACGCCGGACGATGCCGACGATTTACTGGCCTGCAATCCGTTCGCACAGGAGGCATCCCTGCTGCGGCAGCGGGCCATCTACTTCGACACGCCCCGCAACGACCTCGCAGCGGCCGGCTTCACGCTCAGGGTCAGGGAGGCGAACGGCGCGCGTATCCAGACGGTGAAGGCCGGAGGTCCGGCGGCTGGCATGTTTGTTCGCCGGGAGTGGGAGCGGTCCGTACCGGATGATCGGCCGGTCTTCGATGACACCCTGCCGTTCGTCTCCATGCTGGGCGCGAAGGTGCAGGACATTCGCCCGGTTTTCGAAGTCCATGTCGGGCGCATGATCTGGAACGTCGTTCAGGATGACGCGACGATCGAGGTCGCGCTGGATCGCGGCGAGGTCATGGCCGGGGACCGCCGTTCCTCGCTGTGCGAGATCGAGCTTGAGCTTAAAAAGGGGAACCCGGCGGCGCTGTTTGCCCTTGCCCGGCGGCTGGGAGATCTGGTGCCACTGCGGCCGGGGGTCCTCAACAAGGCCGCGCGCGGCTACAGGCTGCTTGCCGAGGCGCCGCGGGCGATAAAGGCCGAAGCCGTGATGCTGCACGCCGGGATGAGCGCCGAGGATGCCTTCCAGGAGATCGCCGCATCCTGCCTGCGTCATTTCCTCCTGAACGAGCCGCTGCTGTCGCCCGGCAATCCCGAAGCGCTGCATCAGGCGCGCGTGGCCCTGCGCCGTCTGCGCTCGGCATTGTCGATTTACAGGGAGATGCTGGAGGATAGCCGGTTCGCCCGTTTGCGGGACGAGTTGCGCTGGCTGGCCGGCAGTACGGGCGACGCCCGCGATCTCGACGTGCTGGCTGCACGCGGTGCCGAAGACGGGTTGCGCGCCCGGATCGAGGTGGCGCGGACCAGCGCTTATGAGCGGGCCATGGAGGCCCTGAACTCACCGCGCGCACGGCTGCTGATGCTTGATCTTGTCGAATGGCTGGCGTTCGGCGGATGGCGGACCACGGAAGCCGCCGCGGCAATCCGCGCGCAACCGGTGCGCGACTTCGCGGCCTCCGCGCTCGACCGGTTTCGCCGCAAGGTCAAAAAGGGCGGCAGGGACCTTGCCGAACTTGACGACGAGACGCGGCATGAAGTGCGCAAGGATGCCAAGAAGCTGCGCTATGCGGCCGGCTTCTTCGGCTCCCTGTTCGACACCCGCCGCCAGCAGCGCCGCTTTCGGCGTTTCGTCGACGCTCTGGAGGTGATGCAGGACCGGCTGGGCACCCTGAACGACCTTGCCGTCCTGCCCCGGCTGCTGGAACGGCTGGACCTTGCGCCTGACGAGGTGGCCGGCATGCTGACCTCAACCGGAAAAGAAAGCCTGACCGAAGCGGCGGAAGCCCACGATGCGTTCGTCGATGCAAAGCGCTTCTGGCGATAGCTCTTCGGGATCGACGGGAAGAAAGAACTAGTCCCTACGCGCCATGCCCCGCAAGTACCCGTCCTGCGCTCAGGGCCGGGGCTCTGTGCCGGACCGGTGTATCGCTTCTGGCGGCGGCTTTCACCCTGTCGACCCAGTCGAGATAATATGCCAGCCCGAACTGGGCCGCGATGCCGATCACGAGCAGGCAAAGGTCGTAGCCGACGCCGCCGGCATGGACCATGCGCAGCATCTGCGCGGCCAGCGCCAGCACGGTCCCGGCGATGAAAACCGCCAGTGAACGGCGGCCAAGGACGGCCAGAGGATTGTCGGCCCGGAACCGCACGCGAACCGCCGAACACAGGGCAAGCACAAGATAGGTCACCGCCAGAATATGCAGCAGGCGCGCCAGCGACAGATAGGTCTTGTCGAAGCCGCCGAGGACCGGCGAAAGGCCGAACCATGTCACCTGACCCCACAGGGGCGAGTGAACCCACGCCAGCGCCGCGATCACATAGGCGCCTGCCAGTGCAACGCCCCAGCGACTGACGGGAAATGCACCCGTCCTGCGCACATGGATCGCGCCGGTGATGCCGATCGCGAACAGAAACTGCCACGACAGCGGATTGAGAAACCACTGGCCGGCTTCCGGATAATTGCGCGGCGCGATCTGCCACAGGCCGGCAGCCAGCCACAGCACGCCGCAGGCACCGAGCGTCGTGCCCGGCCAGCGCAGCGCGCCATGGATGATCAGCGGCGCCGCCAGCAAAAGCAGCGCATAGACGGGCAGGATATTGTTGTAGCCGATCTGATGGCCGAGCGTGATGATGCCGATCATCGCCTCCGGCGTTCGCTCCATCACCGGCCCGATATTGATCTGCGAAAGAAGTTCGGGGCGCTTTGCGTACACTGCGCCGAGGCAGAAAAGCGCGATGCCGGCCATGGTGACGACAATATGGGACACATAGAGCACGCCTGCCCGCCGCCACATTCTCAGCGTCAGAGTGGCGCGCTGCCCGGGCACGAATCGCGTTCCATAGGCAAGCGCGATCGAAATGCCGGACACCAGCATGAAGATCTCGGTCGCGTCCGAGAAACCGAAATTCTTGTAGGTAAAGCGCTCCAGAATGTTGCCGGGAACGTGGTTGATGAAGATGGTCAGCAAAGCCAGCGCCCGCACCATGTCTATGCGCGCATCCCTGTGCGCCGTCATGCCAGTCTTCATGAGCTGTCCTTCCGATATGTTCGACGGCGCTATGCCACACTGCTTGCAGGCATCCATGACAAACCGGAGAAATCGGACCTAAAACAGGACCGGCATCGTTCAACTTTGGACAGCCTTGAAAACATTTCGTTTTGAAGCCGGCAAACCCGCCGAAGCCCACGCAGGACCGTCACATGCCGAGAACCTCGGAACTTCATGAAGAGCTTGCCTTCGGCTACCGGCTGCATGAACCGGACGCGCCGGACGGTTCATGGGTCATTCTTCTCCATGGCTCCGGCACGGACGAGACGGTGCTTGTGCCCTTCGCCGCGCAGGTTTTTCCGCAGGCGCGGCTGATGGCTGTGCGCGGACGCATCGTGCAGGAGGAAAGCCGGCGCTGGTTTACCCGCCTCACGCCGGTCGCGTTCGATCAGCACAGCATCCGCAGCGAGGCGCAGGCTTTCGCGCGCTTCCTTGTGCAGGCGGGCCGCGAACATGGGTTCGACCCTGCCGATGCGGTGTTTCTGGGCTATTCCAACGGCGCCAATCTGTTGTCCAGCCTGCTGTTCCTGCACCCGGGGCTGGTCCGCCGGGCCGTGCTGATGCGCGCCATGCCGGTGCTGGACGCACCGCCGCCGGCCGATCTTTCCGCCGTGTCGGCGCTGGTGCTTTCGGGCAGGAGGGACACGACCTACGGCCCCTATGCCGCGCCGCTGGCGCAGCAGCTGCGCCGCGCCGGCGCGCGGGTCGAAGCTCACGCGGTCGACTGCGGCCATGAGTTTTCCGAGCCGGACGCAGCGCTCATCCGCAACTGGCTGAAGCCGTGACCGCGGCCGGGTAAGCCTCGCGCATGCAAGGCGCAGCCGCCCGCAGCCCCGGCGGAGAAAATGTCAGCAAACCATTATCGCTCCGTCATCAAAAGGAATCGCAAGAGTGCCTGAATAGTGATGAAACCGGAGGGGCATCGTGTTTTCACTCGAAGGCCGCAAGGCGCTCATCGTCGGCATAGCGAACCGTGAATCGATTGCGTGGGGCTGCGCCCGGGCCCTTCGCGCGCAGGGCGCCGATCTCGCCGTGACATGGCTGAACGAGAAGGCTGAAAAGTTCGTCCGGCCCCTCGCCGAAGAGCTGGAAGCCGAAATTCTCATGCCGCTCGACGTGACGGTGCCGGGCTCTGACGAGGCGGTCTTCGCGGAAATCGCCGGACGGTGGGGGCGGCTCGACATCCTGCTGCATTCCATCGCCTTCGCGCCGAAGGCCGACCTTCACGGGCGGGTGGTGGATTGCTCGGCCGAGGGTTTCAGTCTGGCGATGGACATTTCGGTCCATTCCTTCCTGCGCATGATCCGGCTGGCGGAACCGTTGATGGAGGGGGGCGGATGCTGCCTTTCCGTCTCCTTCCTCGGCTCGCGGCGGGTGGTGGAGCACTACAATGTCATGGGGCCTGTCAAGGCGGCGCTGGAAAGCGCCACCCGCTATGCCGCCGCCGAACTCGGCGGCAAAGGCATTCGCGTCCATGCCCTGTCGCCCGGACCGCTGGCAACCCGCGCCGCATCCGGCATCGACCATTTCGACGCGCTCCTCGATCAGGCCGCCACCCGCGCACCGACACGCCGGCTGGCCACCGTCGACGATGTCGGCGCGATGGCCGTCTATCTCGCCTCGGACGAGGCCCGCAACCTGACCGGCGGTGTCCATGACATCGACGGCGGCTTCTCGATTGTCGCCTGAAGGATCAATCACCATGGCAAGCGTCTTCGAAATATTCGACCCGAAGCTTCAGCCCGGCGTTCCCCGCGCCCAGAGCGATGCGCTCCACATCATGGAGGCCGGCATGGCCAGCGCGCGCGCCGAGGTCGGCGCCGCCTCGCAAACCGGAGAAATCCAGACCATGGCGGCCGCCAGCCATGCGCACCGCATCCTTGAAAGCCACTCGGCCCGCACCCGCCGCCTGATGGAAGCCGGCGCCGACCTGATCTCCGGGCTGCACAGGTCGCAGGCGCAGCACGGCCTGATCGGCAGCCTGCTCGAATATCAGCGGGATGCGGCTGAACGCGCCGTGCTGACCGCCGACACGCTGCGCAAGCGCGGCGACATCTTTCTGGAGCACGAGGCGGCCGATTGCCCGCCGGTGCTGATCTACGACTACGAAGTGGTGATGGACGGGCGCGACCTGCCCTATCCCAGCAACTACATGCTGCTGAAGATCCTGCCGCCCGAAGGCGTCGTCATCGACGATACCCGCCGCCCCTACATCATCATCGACCCGCGCGCCGGCCATGGCCCCGGCATCGGCGGCTTCAAGTCCGACAGCCAGGTGGGTGTTGCACTGCGCGAGAGCCATCCGGTCTATTTCGTCGCCTTCCGCTCGCGCCCGGAGCCCGGCCAGTATCTGTCCTACGTCACCCGCGCCGAGGCCGCCTTCGTGCGCGAGGTGATGCGCCGCCATCCGCAGGCGTCGAACCCGGTCGTCACCGGCAACTGTCAGGGCGGCTGGGCCACCCTGCTGCTGGCCGCCACCAACACCGACCTGACCGGCCCCATCGTCGTCAACGGCGCGCCGGTCGCGCCATGGTCGGGCCGCGTGGGCGAGAACCCGATGCGCTACAATGCCGGCGTGCTCGGCGGAACGTGGATACCCATGATGCTGTCGGATCTCGGCGGCGGCATCTTCGACGGCGCGCATCTGGTGCTGAATTTCGAGCTGCTCAATCCGGGCCGCACCCTGTTCCGCAAATACACCGATCTCTATCGCGACATCGACAAGGGCGACCGGACCTTCCTCGAATTCGAGAAGTGGTGGGGCGGCTTCTTCATGCTGACCGAGCCGGAAATCCGCTGGATCGTCGAGCAGCTTTTCGTCGGCAACCGGCTGGCGAAGAACGAGGCCCGGCTGGAGCCCGGCCGCCCGGTCGACCTGAAGGCGATCCGCGCCCCGATCATCGTCTTCGCCAGCCATGGCGACAACATCACCCCGCCGCAGCAGGCGCTGAACTGGATCGCCGAGACCTATGCCGATGTGCAGGAAATCCGCATCCGCGGCCAGCGCATCGTCTACATGGTCCACGATCAGGTCGGGCATCTGGGAATCTTCGTGTCCTCGCAGATCGCGCGCAAGGAACATGCCGAGGTGACCTCGACGCTGAAGACCATCGAAGCGCTGGCCCCCGGCCTCTACGAAATGCGCATCGAGGACATCGAGGAGCGCGACGGCCGCAAGCATTTCACCGTCGGCTTCGCCGAACGCACGCTGGACGACATCCGCGCGCTGGACGACGGCTTTGCCGACGAGCAGCCCTTCGCGGCGGTGGCCCGCGCCTCCGAGGTGCAGGCGCAGGTCTATGACACGCTGCTGCGCCCCTTCGTGCGGGCGACGGTGACGGGAACCAGCGCCGAGCTGTCGCGCGCACTGCATCCCAAGCGGCTGGAGCGGGCGCTGGCCTCGTCCAAGAACCCGCTGATGGAGGCGGTTTCCGGCATGGCCGCCAATGTGCGGGAAAACCGCACCAGAGCGGCGGCGGACAATCCCTTCCTCGCCATGGAAGCGCTGTGGGTGGAGGGCGTCGAGCAGATGATCGACTTCACCCGCGACACCCGCGACATGCTCTATGAGCTGACCTTCTTCAACGTCTGGTCGAACCCGTGGATGCGCGTCTTCGGCCGCACGCACGAGGCGCGCCGCACGCTGAAGAACACCGACGAGCTGCGCGGCCTGCCGGAAGTCGCGGCGGCGCTGCACAACATCGAGCGCGGCGGTTTTCCGGAAGCGGTGATCCGCATGCTGGTGCTGCTGGCCGAAAACCGCAAGGGCGTGCGCCGCGACCGGCTGGAGCGATCCTCGAAAATCCTGACGCAGGACGAGCCGTTCCGCTCGCTGGGGGCGGAGCGCCGGGCGCTGATCATCCACGAACAGACGCTGATCGCCACCTACGAGCCGGATCTGGCCATCCGCACCCTGCCCGCGCTGCTCCCCGATCCCGCCGAGCGCGAGCTGGCGCTGCGCGTGGTGCGTTACGTGCCCGGTTCCACGGAAGAGATGCTGCCCGAAACCATCCAGCTTCTGCAAAGGTTCCACGAGGTGCTGGGGCTGCCGCATTTCCTTGGCGACATGCCGGACGACCCGCTGGAGGAAGCACAGGTGCAGGAAGAGCAGGCCGCAGCGGCGGCCGCCAATGCCGAGATCGCCCATGCGGCGGCCGTGGCGCGGCGGCAAAGGGCAACCGCCCGGACGAAGTCGGAGAGCTGACATGCATCTCGTCAACCGCACCTTCGCCGAACTCAGCGTCGGCGAGACGGCAGAACTGCGCCGCCTCGTCACCCCGGACGACCTCTACGTCTTCGCCGCGGCTTCCGGCAATTACAATCCCATGCACCTGCCATCGGCCGATGTGGACGGCGATGGCCGGCCCGAAAACATCGCCCCCGGCATGTTCGTGGCCTCGCTGATCTCGGCCGTCCTCGGCACGCTGCTGCCCGGTCCCGGCACGCTCTATCTGCGGCAGGTGACCGATTTCCACGACCGCGCCCGCGCCGGCGACGAGCTTCTGTGCCGGGTGCGGATGGTGGAGAAATCCGAAGACGGCACGGTCACGCTGGATACCGAGGTGACGCGGCCCGCCGATGGCGCGCTGATCGTATCGGGCACGGCGCGGGTGCTGGCCCCGCAGGAGAAATACGATCGCGACGACATCGAGGTTCCGGGCCTGCTCGTGCAGCGCCATCGCCATTTCGAAGCGCTGGTCGAGCGGGCGAAGGCGCTGGCCCCGCTGCCGGTGGCGGTCGTCTGCCCCGATGACGGCAATTCGCTGGGCGGCGCGCTGCGGGCGGCGAAGGAAGGGCTGATCGCTCCCCTGCTCGTCGGCGACGAGACGGCGATCCGCGAGGCAGGCGCCGCACTCGGTTCCGATCTTTCCGGCTTCGAGATCATCGGCATGTCCGGTGATCAGGCTGCCGCCGCCGCGGCCTGCCGGCTCGTCCACGAAGGCCGCGCCGGAGCGGTGATGAAGGGCCACCTCCACACCGACGACCTGCTCAAGCCCATGCTCGACAAGGCCGGCGGGCTGCGGGTCGGGCGCCGCTTCACCCATGTCTTCGTCATGGATGTGCCGGGCCGGCCGGAGCCGGTCATGGTGACGGATGCCGCGATCAACATCGCACCCGACCTCGCCACCAAGGTCGACATCACCCAGAACGCCATCGATCTCGCGCTTTCGCTGGGCATCGAGCCGCGCGTCGGCGTGCTGTCGGCGGTGGAGACGGTCAATCCCGCCATCCAGTCCTCCATCGATGCCGCGCTGCTGTCCAAGATGGCCGAGCGCGGGCAGATTTCGGGCGGGCTGGTCGACGGTCCGCTGGCCATGGACAATGCGGTCGACCTGTCGGCCGCGCGCACCAAGGGGCTGAAGGGCGGCGTCGCCGGCCATGCCAACATTCTGGTGGTGCCGGGCATCGATGCCGGCAACATGCTCGCCAAGCAACTGTCCTTCGTCAGCCATGCCGAGGGCGCGGGGCTGGTTCTGGGCGCAAGGGTTCCGGTCATCCTGAACTCACGCTCCGACAGTCCGATGTCGCGGCTGGCGTCCTGCGCGGTCGCTTCGCTGCATCACGCATTCGCAGGGGAACGCAACCGATGACGTCCGCAGACCGCAACACCGGCATTCTGGCGCTCAATGCGGGATCGTCCTCGCTGAAGGTCGCGCTGTTCCCCGCAGAGGGCGACGAGCCGCTGGTGACCGGGCAGGCCGACCGCATCGGGCCGGAAGGCACGCTGAAGCTGAAGGATGCATCGGGCGCCGGACTAACCGTGGCCGGGGGCGACCTCACCAGCCACGCGGGCGCGCTGGCGGCCGTCATCGCCACCGTCAAGCGGGCCTTTCCCGGCCTGCGCATGGCCGCTATCGGCCACCGCGTGGTGCATGGCGGGCTCGACTATGCCGAACCGGTCACGGTGACGGAGGCGGTGCTGGCGAAGCTTGCCGATCTGGAGCCCTTCGCGCCGCTTCACCAGCCCCACAACATCGCCGGCATCCGGGCGGCGATGACGGCGTTTCCGGGCGTGCCGCAGGTCGCCTGCTTCGACACCGCCTTCCACCGCGGCCAGCCCTTCGTCAACGACACCTTCGCCATCCCGCACCGCTATTACGAGAAAGGCGTGCGCCGCTATGGCTTCCACGGGCTCAGCTACGATTACGTGACGAGCGAGCTGGAGCGCATCGCGCCGCATCTGATGGCGGGGCGCGTGGTGGTGGCGCATCTGGGTAACGGGGCTTCCATGTGCGCCATCTACAAGGGCCGCTCCGTAGCCTCGTCGATGGGCTTTTCGGCGCTGGACGGCCTGCCGATGGGCACGCGCTGCGGCCAGATCGATCCGGGCGTGCTGCTCTACATGCTCGACCGGGAACATCTCGATACGGCGCAGATCCGGCAGATCCTCTACAATGAATCCGGGCTTCTGGGCCTGTCCGGCGGGCTGTCGAACGACATGCGCACGCTGGAGCAGGCCGACAGCGCGCAGTCCCACCGGGCCATCGACTATTTCGTCTTCCGCGTGCAGCGCGAGCTTGGCGCGATGGCGGCGGTGATGGGCGGTATTGACGCGCTTGTCTTCTGTGGCGGCATAGGTGAAAACTCGCGTGTCATCCGTCGTCGCGTGTGCGAACGTCTCGGCTGGATGGGAATAGAGATCGACCACGGCCGAAACGCCGCCAACGCGACTGTTCTGTCTTCCGAATTTTCGCGGACCACGGTGATGATCGTGACAACGCGTGAGGATCTGGTCATTGCCCGGGCAGCCCGTGCCGCCGCTGGCATCAATGAGGGGGTTGCGGCATGAAGAGCACATTGAGGGCGGAGGCTGCCGCCGCCCTGATACCCGACGGTGCGAGCCTGCTGATCGGCGGCTTCATGGGCGTCGGCACACCGGAGCGTCTGGTCGACGCCCTCGTCGCCCGCAATGCCCGCGATCTCACCGTCATCGCCAATGACACCGCCCTGCCCGGACGCGGCATCGGCAAGCTGATCAGCGCCGGCGCGGTCAGCCGTGTTGTCGCCTCCCATATCGGGCTCAATCCCGAAACGCAGGCGAAGATGATCTCCGGCGAGATCGATTGCGAACTCGTGCCGCAGGGCACGCTGATCGAGCGCATCCGCGCGGGCGGCATGGGGCTCGGCGGCATCCTCACCCCGACCGGCCTCGGCACCGAGGTCGAGGACGGCAAGCAGACCATAGAGGTCGAAGGCAGGACCTTCCTCGTCGAAACGCCGATCAGGGCGGATTTCGCGCTGATCGGCGCCTGGCAGGCCGATTACGTGGGCAATCTGTTCTATCTGCTGACGGCGCGAAACTTCAATCCGGTGATGGCGCTGGCGGGGCGCACGGTGATTGCCGAACCGGATTCGATCGTACCTGTCGGCGTGATCGCGCCCGATGCGGTGCATACGCCCGGCGCGCTCGTCGATCATCTTCTGGTTCACCGCTGAGGGAGGCACTGATGGACGCCAAGGAACTGATTGCCCGGCGCGTGGCGCTGGAAATTAGGCCCGGCACGCTGGTCAATCTCGGCATCGGCCTGCCCAGCCTTGTGGCCAATTACGTGCCCGCCGATGCCGGCGTGTATTTCCAGGCGGAAAACGGCATCATCGGGCTCGGCGCCCGCCCGCCCGAGGGAATGGAGCATGCCGACCTGACCGACGCCGGCGGCGGCTACGTCAGCGCCGTGCCGGGCGCGGCCACCATCGACAGCGCCATGAGCTTCGGCCTGATCCGGGGCGGCCATCTGGACGTCACGGTTCTGGGCGGCCTACAGGTGGATGAAGCCGGCCACCTCGCCAACTGGAAGGTGCCGGGCAAGATGGTGCCGGGCATGGGCGGGGCGATGGATCTGGTGACGGGTGCTGCCCGCGTCGTCGTCGCCATGCAGCATGCGGCCAAGGGCGTCTCCAAGATCGTGCCGGAATGCACGCTGCCGCTGACATCGGCGCGCCGCGTCGATCTGGTCATCACCGAACTGGCGGTGATCGAGCCCACCGAAGACGGCCTGCTCCTGCGCGAGCATGCGCCGGGCGTATCGGTGGACGACATACGCGCGGCCACCGCCGCAACCCTGATCGTCGCCGACGATCTGGCCGAAATGCGCTTTGCCTGAGCGCTTCCCATCCTGAAAGCGGAGAGATCATGAAAATAGAGAAGATCGGCGTGATCGGCGCCGGCACCATGGGCAACGGCATCGCGCAATGTTTTGCCGTGGCGGGTTTTGCGGTGGTGATGCAGGACCTGTCCGCAGCCGCGCTCGAACGCGGGCGCGCCGCCATCGAAACCAGCCTTGCCCGGCAGGTGAAGAAGGGCGCGCTGACGGAGGCGGAAGCCGCCGATGCCCTGTCGCGGATCACCACCGCGACGGACCTCACCGCCATGGCCGACCGCGACCTCGTGGTCGAGGCGATCGTGGAGCGGCTGGAGGTCAAGACGCAGGTGCTGAAGCAGCTCGATGCGATCTGCGGCGCGCAGACCATTCTTGCTTCCAACACCTCCTCGATCTCGCTGACCCAGATCGCGGCCGCCTCGGCCCATCCGGGCCGCGTCATCGGCATGCACTTCTTCAATCCCGTGGCGATGATGCAGCTGATCGAGATCATCCGCGCGCTGCAGACCACCGACGAGGTGGCACAGGCCGTCACCGAAGTCGCCCGCGCCATCGGCAAGAGCCCGCACGCCTCCAGCGACAGCTATGGCTTCGTCGTCAACCGCCTGCTCGTCCCCTTCATCAACGAGGCGATCAACTGCGTCCATGAAGGCGTCGCCACGCCGCAGGATGTCGACGCCATGATGAAGCTCGGCGCCAATCACCCGATGGGACCGCTGGCGCTGGGCGACCTCATCGGGCTGGACGTGGTGCTGAACATCATGGAAACTCTCTGTCAGGGGTTCGACGATCCGAAGTACCGGCCAAGCCCGCTGCTGAAGCAGATGGTCCATGCCGGCTGGCTGGGCCGCAAGACCGGCAAGGGGTTCTTCGACTATCCGGGCTGAAGAGGAGCGGCCGGACCATGACAAGGGGAAGCTTCCGCGCGGAAGACGGCACGCAGCTTGCCTATAGCGACGAGGGCAGCGGCCTGCCCGTGCTGTGCCTTGCCGGACTGACGCGGGACGGTCGCGACTTCGACTATCTGGCACGCCATATCAGGGACAGCGTGCGCCTGATCCGGCTGGACAGCCGCGGGCGCGGCGCTTCCGGGCGGGCCGATCCCGAAACCTATACCGTCGCGCAGGAAGCGCAGGATGCCCTGGCGCTTCTCGATCATCTGGGCATCGCGCGGGCGGCAATCATCGGCTCGTCGCGCGGCGGGCTGCTGGCCATGGTGATGGCCGCCATCGCGCCCTCCCGCATAGCCGGCATCTGCTTCAACGATGTCGGGCCTGCTCTGGAAAAAGAAGGGCTGGCGCGGATCGGCACCTATCTGGGCGTGAAGCCTGCCGTTCGCACGCTGGAGGAGGTGGTCGACCGCAGCCCGGCCGCCAATCCCGGCTTCCGCAACATTCCCGCCCTCAGATGGGAGGAAGAGACGGTCCGCCACTTCATCCAGACCGAAGACGGCCTCGACCTGCCCTACGATCCCGCCCTGCGCATCGGCTTCGACCGGGCGATGACCGGGCCGCTGGCCGACGCCTGGCCCCTGTTCGAGGGATGTGCGGGAATGCCGCTGGCGCTGATCCGCGGCGCGAATTCGGACTTGCTGACGCTGGAGACCGCGCGCGAAATGCAGCGCCGCAGCCCCGGCCTGATCCGAGCCGAAGTGCCGGATCGCGGCCATATTCCATTTCTCGATGAGCCGGAAGCGCTGGAGGCCATCCACATGTGGCTGGCGAAATGCGCAGCAGCGCAGGAGAAAGACCCCGCCTGACAAGGCATCGACAGGGTCGGGGAGCGCGCAAAATGCAGCACGGACATGGTGCTGCTTTCCGCTCACCACACCGGGCTGCCCCTGAAGCGTGTCGCGATCTTTCAGATGAGCTGCTGGCGCTTCAGGTCCCTGTTCTGGCCGCATTCATGCGAGGCCGGATGTCTCCATCCGGCTGCAAAATGCTCTATCTCTTTGTTTTAGCCGCATTTATGCGACGCCAGATGTTTCCATCCGGCTGCAAAATGCTCTAGGCAGCCGTGGCGCTTTTCGCGGTCACTTCCTCCGGCGCCGGCTCCTGCCTGCCGCTATAGGCGAAAAGCAGGTGGGCAAGCTGGTTGCCGGCCTGCTCGATGCGTTCGCGAACCGTCAGATCGATGACCTTGCCGTGGAGGAATTCATTGTCGCTGGCATAGACGGAGGTGGGCACCGTCAGGGCCGAGAAGAAACCGAAAAGCGGGCGCAGCTGGTGCTCCACGACAAGGCCATGTCTGTGACCGCCACCCGTGGCCCCGACGACGACGGGCTTGTTGGCGAGCCCCTCCGGCGAAACGAAATCGAACAGGTGCTTGAACAGCCCCGCATAGGACCCCTTGTAGACCGGAGAGACGGCAATGAGGGCATCCGCACTTTCGACGGCTTCGATCACCGCCAGCGCCTCCTCTGAAAGCGCATCACGCGTGAAGGCCGCACCGAGGCCCGGGCCGGCATCGATCAGATCGTAGCTCGTGACAACGACGTCGATCTTCTGGCTGGCAACCTGCGCCACCGCTTCACCGAGCGCCAGCGACCTTGAAGGCCGCCGCGTGCTGCCGGAGAGAACCACGATATGGGGAATTCTGTCACTCATGATGGAAACCTTCGTTCTGCGTTATTCTGCTGCGACGGCAACTTCGAGGGGGTGGGTCTGGCGGGGTTGTTTCGGAGGCTGTGCTGCAGCCGCGAAACCGTCTTCTTCGCTGACGCCCAGCCCTTCCAGCAGTTCACGCCTCAGACCGATGAAACCGGCATCCGCCCGGTTGCGGGGACGGTTCAGGCCAACATCGAAGGTTCTGGCGATCCGCCCCGCCTCCACCAGCAGGATGCGATCTGCCAGCAGAAGGGCTTCATCCACGTCATGGGTGACGAAAAGCGTCGTCAGCCGGTGCTGTTCGACCAGCGCCGCCACCTGCTGCTGCATCTTCAGGCGCGTCAGCGCATCAAGCGCGGCGAAGGGCTCGTCCAGCAGCAGCAGCTTCGGCGTTCGCACCAGAGCGCGCGCGATGGCGACACGCTGCGCCTCGCCGCCGGAAAGCGTCAGCGGCCAGGCATCGGCGCGGGCCAGCAGATTGACCTCATCCAGCGCCGCCAGGGCGCGACGGCGCAGTTCCGCCCGGTTGCCGCGCAGGCCGAGCACGACATTTTCCCAGACAAGCTTCCATGGCAGCAGGCGCGGATCCTGAAACACGATCGAGCGGTTTTCCTCGATCCGTATTTCGCCCTCGGCGCCGCGATCGAGCCCGGCGATGATCTTGAGCAATGTGGATTTCCCGCAACCGCTGGCGCCCACGATAACGAGGAATTCACCTTCGCCGATCTCAAGATCGATGTCGGACAGAACCCTGCGGGTCCCGAAGGTGCGGCTGACATTTCTGAGCGCGACACCCGAAGAGGCGAGGTTTGGCATGATCAGGCTCCCTGGAACGACCGCTGCCAGCGCAGCGCCCGGGTTTCGATGAGACGAACGATGGCATCGGCGAGAATGCCGATAAGGGCGTAGACGGCCAGCACCATCATGATGACGGAGGTCTGGGCCAGCTCGCTTGCCTTGATGATCAGCCACCCGAGGCCCGAGGTGGCGTTGATCTGCTCGGCGATCACCAGCACCAGCCAGGCGATGCCGAGCGAATAGCGCAGGCCCACCAGCGCATTCGGCAGGGCCGCCGGCAGGATGATGTCGCGGATCAGTTCCCAACGGTTGAGGCCATAGCTGCGGCCAAGCTCGATCAGCCGTTCCTCAACGCCGCGTATTCCCTTGAAGACGTTGAGATAGATCGGAAAGAAGGTGCCGAGCGCCACCAGCAATATGCGCGGCGTTTCCCCCAGTCCGAACCACAGGATGAACAAGGGCACCAGCCCCAGAAAGGGCAGCGTGCGGATGGCCTGAATGGTGGAATCCAGCGCGTCCTCGCCAAGCCGGGACAGCCCTGCGACAAGGCCCGCCAGCAGGCCGAGCGAGCCGCCCAGCGCAAGGCCGAGAAAGGCGCGCACCAGGGAAATCCAGAGGCTGTCGAAGAGCTGCCCGTTGACGGCCAGCTTCCACAGGGCCGCGATGATATCGACCGGAGACGAGCTGAAGCGCCGGTTGATGATGCCGTAGCTGGCAAGAACCTGCCAGATCACCAGAAGAGACACCGGCACGATCAGGCGGCGCACGAAGCGCGGCACCTGCCATGTGCCGGCGGCACCTTGATCGGCGGCCGATGATGAGGTGGAAACAGTTGCGAGGGACATGCGGCTCACGTTCATTGAATGATGCCGGCAAGCCTAAGGGGGTCTGCGCCATGCCTGAAGGGCGGCTGGCCTTTCCTTTCACCGCTTTAGTAGAGTATTTTTATAGACATTAGGTTTTTTTGGAAAACCAGTGCCTCCCAAGCCCGCGCACTGCCGTGGCTTAATCCGGCTCCAAATCACACGGAGCAGATTTCCATGAGACTTCCCAGGCTGCTGAGCAGCGCCACCGCCGCTGTCGTTCTTGCCCTGTCGCTTTCCCTTCCGGTGCCGGCATCCGCCGACGATGCGAAGACGCTTCGCGTCGGAACCATCAATCTTTTCGGCGTTGCATCCACCTTCGAGCAGGCGGGCCATGACAAGGCCGGCGACATAACGTTCCAGATCATTCCCTTCACGTCGGGGGTCGTGGGTCTCATTGCCGCAATCAATGCGGGCGAGATCGACGTTGCCGAAATGGGCGAGGTTGGCCCCGTGGTGGCGCAGTCGGCCGATGTCGAGGCACAGATCATCGCGGCAACGGAGCCATGGCGCATCGGAGAAGCGCTGGTCGTTGCCGGCGACTCCCCCATCCGCACGCTGGAGGATCTGAAGGGCAAGAAGATTTCCTATGCGCGCGCCACCAACGGCCAGTGGGTCGTCAACAAGGCGCTCCAGAAGGCCGGTCTCGACATCACCGATGTCGAATCCGTGTTCCTGCCCGCGGGAACCAACACGCTTTCCGTGCTTGAGGCCGGCCAGATCGATGTTGCGGTGGCGATCGATGCCACCTTGTCGGCCTATGAGGCGCAGGGCGCGCGCCGTCTCGTCAATGCCGGCGATGTCGATGTCGACAACGCCCTGTTCTTCATCGCCTCCAACAAGGCGATCGCGGAGAAAAAGGAAGCCATCGGCGCCTTCGTCAACCAGCTCGGCAAGCATCTGGCATGGGCCAGCGAGAACCAGGAAAAGCATGCCGGCTTCGTGGCGGAACTGCTCGGGATCGAGCCGGAAGTCACGCTCTCCGTCGAGCGCAACCGGCCAAAGAAGCTGCAGGAGATCCGGCCGGAGCTGATCCCCAGCAATCAGGCAATCGCCGATGAGCTGTTTCGCCAGAAAGTGATCGAAAAAGAGATCAAGGTCGATTCCAGCTTCAACTACGAATTCAACAAATACATCCCGTGACAGGCGCCGTCGCGGATGGGAGCCCCCGTCCGCGACCGCTGTCCCTATGGAGAACACAGATGTCCGGTTCCAGTACATTTTCGCGGCGGCCTGTGCAGAGCGGCCATCCGCTGCGCTTCGGCATATGGGCCCCGTATCGCGGCCAGTGGGTCGTCGGCGAGAATGACCATCTCGTTGCCGACTTCGACTTCAATCGCGAGGTCATCCAGAGTGCGGAGCGGGTCGGCTTCGACACCGTCCTGATCGCCCAGCACACCATCAATCCGATCGACCAGGCCGAGGAAATACTCGAAGCGTGGACGGCAGCGGCGGCGGCGGCTGCCCTTACCGAACGCATCGAGATCATCGCGGCGATCAAGCCAAGGCTCTACCATCCCGCTGTTCTCGCCAAGATGGCGCTCGGCATCGAGGACATCAGCCATGGCCGCTTTGCCATCAACTTCGTCAACGCATGGTTCAAACCGGAACTGGAACGCTCCGGCATCGGCTTTCCCGAGCATGACGAGCGCTATGCCTATGGCGGCGAATGGCTGCGCATCGTCCGGGCGCTGATCGCAGGCGAAGAGGTAACTGCCGACGGGCCCAACTTCAGGCTCGACCGCTTCCGGCTGTCGCCACGCTCGCGTTACCGCGACCGTCCCGTCATCTATGCCGGCGGCGAATCCGAGCCCGGCCTGAAACTGGTCGATGAACTGGCCGATCACTGGCTGATCAACGGCCGCCCGCTGGAGGATGTGGTGCCGCTGGTCGACAACATCCTGTCGCGGCGCGCGCCCGGCCGGCCACCGCTCGGCATCGGCGTCACCGGCTTCGTTCTGGCGCGCGAGACCGATGCGGAGGCGGAGGCCGAGGTCCAGCGACTGCTGGACATTCAGGAACCGTTCTTCGCCGCCCGGCGCGAAAAGATGAAAGGCAATATCGACGAGAAGGCCGAGGCGCTGAAGGTCGGTTTCAAATATCCCGACAAGCCCATGATCGGCGCCAATGGCGGGACGCTCCCCGGCTTCGTCGGCAGCTACGACACCGTGGCGAAGCGCCTCGCCGAATTCCACGGCATCGGCATCTCGACCTTCATGCTCTCCTTCTTCCCGCTGATCGCCGAGCAGGAACGCTTTGCCGAACACGTCATTCCAAGGGCCCGCGCGCTGGTGGCGAGCCAGGCGCTTGCCAGAGCCAGCTGAAGACTGCCAGCCCCTTTCAGGAACAGGAGATTTCGTTGACATCCACAACAGCCGTGCGGGCCGTCGCGCCTGCCGACACATCCGTCCACATCGTCCGCTCCGATGCCGAGGCGCTGGAGATCGTAACCCGCCTTGCGGCGGAGTTCCGCAAGGGCGCGCAGGCGCGCGACCAGAACCGCATCCTGCCAGCTGAGGAGATCGGGGAGCTTACCCGCAACGGCATCTTCGGGGTCGCCGTACCGAAGGAATTCGGCGGCGCCGGGGTTTCCGCCCGCACCATCGCCGATATCTTCAGGATTCTCTCCGATGCCGATCCCAGCATCGGCCAGATCCCCCAGAACCATTTCTGCTGGCTGCCTCTGTTCTCCAACGGCACGCCGGAACAGGAAGCCTTCTTCTATGGCCGCATCCTTGCCGGCGACCGGATCGGCAATGCCCATTCGGAGGACACCCGCAAGCGGCCCGGCGATTACGAGCACCAGCTCACCCGCGTGTCCGGCGGATGGCGCATCACCGGACGCAAATATTACTCGACCGGCGCGATATTCGCCCAGTGGATCCCCTTCATCGGTCAGGACGAGCAGAACAACCAGCTGATGTTCTTCGTCGATGCATCCAGCGACGGCGTGACCGTGGTGGACGACTGGCGCGGCATGGGCCAGCGCACCACGGCCAGCGGCACCACCATTTTCGACGACGTGTTCGTGCCCGACGCCAATGTCTTTCCCTTCGCCTCGGACAAGCCCGGCAATCGCGGGCGGATGCTGCTCGCGAGCCTCATCCATGCGGCCATCGATCAGGGCATCGCCGAAGCGACGCTGGCCGACGCCCGGCACTACATTCTCAACCACAACCGCCCGTGGATCGACAATCCGTATGACGAGCACGCGAAGGAGCCCTTCGTCATCAAGGAATTCGGCGAGCTGGCCGTCGCCATACGCACGGCCGGCCTGTCGTTGCGGCATGCGGCCGATCTGGTCGACATCGCGCATTCCACCCGCACGGAAAACGATGTGCTGGAAGCACGGCTGGCCATCGCCGATGCCCGGCTGAACTGCGGCGCCGCCGCCACGAAGGTTGCCGACGAGTTCTTCCTTTTGACCGGCGCGCGCGCAACCCTCGACAAATACGGTCTCGACCGCCACTGGCGCAACGCCCGCACCCATTCGCTGCACGACCCCTTCCGCTGGAAGCTCTACCACCTCGGAAATTATCACCTGAACGGCGTGGTGCCCGGCCCGCGCACTTACATCTGAGATCGTCACATGGCCCAACGTCATCCCGTCATCGACTTTCACACGCACTACCTGCCGCCGGGTTTCACCATCGGCGCCATCGGGCAGGGATCACCGCAGAACCGGGCCCGCTGGGAAGCGATCGCCAGCCGCATTTCAGACCGGCAGGCCCTGCTCGAAGACATTGAATCCGGGGATCTCGCCGGCCGGGTCGTCAACAGCCCGACGGCCCTTCTGGAAGGAGGAACGGCACCGCTTGCCGATGGCATTCACGAAAGGCTGAACGAGGGACTGGCCGAACTGGTCTCAGCCCATCCGGGCAGGCTCTATGGTCTGGCCAGCGTCGACACGTTCGGCGGTGAAGCAGGCGCCCGCCAGCTCGAACACGCCGTGCGCCAGCTCGGCCTGCAAGGCGTGTTCGTCGACAGCGCCAAAGGCGATCTGCTGCTTGACGCGCCACAGGCACGCCCCGTGCTGGAGGCCGCGGCAGGGCTGGGCGTTCCCGTGTTCGTCCATCCCGTCAATCCGCCCGGGCTGACGGCGCAGCTTGCCAGATATCCGCGTCTCGGCATCCTGCAGGCGCGCGGCACCATCAACGGCGCCAGCCTGATCGCCCTGATCGAAGGCGGCGTGCTGGAAGCGCTGCCGCGCCTCAATGTCGTGGTGACGGCGCTGGCGGTCGGCGGCATCCTGTTGTCCTCGACATTCGACAAGGGTGAAGAGGGACGCCTCAGGGCCCGCGAACTGCTGAAGCGCCAGGTCTATGCCGAAACCATGGGGCTGGATGCGGTGCTGTTGCGCGCCCTTGCCGATACGCTGGGGCCGGACCACCTCGTTGCCGGCAGCGACTGGCCGATCGTCAGCACCGGCCCGATCGCAGGCCGCCTGTTCGCGGCGCTGGATGAAGCCGGCTTCACCGATGACGAGAGCGCAAAAATCGCCTCCCGAACCGTTCTGAAACTGCTGAAGGCGCAGGTCTGACTCCCGCCCCTCGTGCTTATCGATGGATACAGGGAGAGACGCGCGCGATCACATGGCCTGAAACGCGTCCTGAGAGGGCCCGGTCGCTCCCGGCGCCCTGAGGGCGGCCGGCATCAGGTATCGGTTCAGGTTTGCAGAAGGCTTTGGCCGAAGAACAGGCCGTACATCTCGACGGAACAGTCCCGGATCCTGAGCTTCTCGGACTGGTCCGCCGCATAATGGATCTGCATGGCTGCATAGGCGCGCATGCCAAGAATCTGGTAGATAAGACAGTGCAGCTGCTGGTCGTCGAAGCGCCGTATCCGGTTTTCAGCCATGGCCCGCCGGAACGTGCCGAGATAGCCGTTGACGATATTGTCCATGTGCTCCCGTTGGGCTTCCGGGGCGAATATTTCCGCCTCGTAGAGAATACGGTAGAAACCCTCGTTCTCGATCACGTAGTTGAGGAACGCCTCGAAGCGGACGATCTCACGCTGGATGCCCGGAGGGGCCGTGCGCGCTATCTGTTCGATCTTCTCGCGCATCCGCAGCCCTTCATAAGGCAGAAGCGCGTTGAACAGAGCCTTCCGGTCTTCGAAATAGTTGTAGAAAGTGCCATGGGCCACACCGGCCAGATCGGCGATTTTGGCCACTGAAGCATCCGAATATCCCTCAGCTGCGACGACCGCGCAGCCGGCATTGAGCAGACTGTCCAGCGTCGCGCGGGCCTTTTCTTCCCGGCTCATGCGCCGACGGGGTGCTCTGCGGATACCGGCTGAAGGACTTTCGACAGACACTCCAGGAGGTGTGGACAGTTATCTGAGCCATAGGATGGTTGCGGCGAGTGTGACGACGGCGAGATAATTGCGGGCGGTTTTCTCGAAGCGGGTGGCGACGCGGCGGAACTGCTTGAGCTTGGAGAAGCAGCACTCGATCAGGTGTCGCTCGCGGTAGAGCTGCCGGTCGAACGGGTGTTTGGCGGTGCGCGAGGGGTTGTTGGGAATCACCGCCGTGGCGTCCATGACGGCGATGACGGCACGGAAATGGTCGACGTCGTAAGCGGCATCGGCCAGGACACCTCGGCCTGGTGGCCGTCGATCAGGCTGGCGGTCTGGGGCACGTCGCCCCTGTGGCCGCCGGTCAGCTGGAAGGCGGCGAAGATGCGATGCCAGATGCCCTTGGTGCTCCACCGGCTGAACCGGCGGAACGCGCTGTTCCACGAGCCGAACACGTCCGGCAGAGCGCGCCACGGCGAACCCGTCCGCACGATCCACAGCACCACCTCCACGAACATCCGGTTGTCGCGACCCGACGAACCGCGCGTCCGCGCGTCCCCGATGATGTGGCCCGACATCCGAGCCCACTGCTCATCCCCAAGGATCAGCCGGTCCAACACTCCCATGATCGCCTCCCGCAGAAAACGACCCTGAATCAGATCACAACCGCTTTGTGAATCCCAACTGTCCACACCTCCTAAGGCTTGTTGAGATTCAGGATTCCGCGTGAGCTTGGATTGTGATTGAAGCTTTGGATGGAACGATTTGTGCTGACGGACACCCAATGGGCGAAGATGGAAGCGCATTGCCTGGGCAAACCAACCGATCCCGGACGAAGTGGCGGTGACAATCGCCGTTTCATCGAAGCCTTGCTTTGGATTGTGCGGACAGGAAGTCCATGGCGTGATCTTCCTAGCGTTTTCGGGAACTGGAACGCCGTCTTCAAACGCTATCGCGATTGGGTCAAAGCCGATGTTTTCATAAGGCTTTTCGACGCCTGTTCGGATGAACCGGACATGGAATACGCCATGGTCGACGCCACCATCGTCAAGGTCCACCGCCACGGACAGGGCGCAAAAGGGGGACTCAAAGCCAGGCCATAGGCCGCTCCAAGGGCGGCATGACCACCAAAATCCTGGCGCTCACCGATGCACTTGGCAATCTTGTGCGCTTTGACCTCTTGCCCGGCCAGCGGTTCGATACGGTAGGCGTCGCACCGCTCATCGATGGCGTCTGCTTCGGTGGCTTGATCGCCGACAAAGCCTTCGACAGCAACACCATCATTGCCGACCTCAACCAGCGCGGCGCCAAGATCGTTATCTCACAGCACTCTCGCCGCGCTTCTCCCCTGCCGCTCGACAAGGAACTCTACAAGTGGCGGCATCTCATCGAGAACTTCTTCTGCAAGCTCAAGGAGTTCAAGCGCATCGCCATGCCCGCCGACAAAACAGACCAGAGCTTCGCAGCCTTCATCAATCTCGCAGCTGCCGTCATCAATTCAAGATGAATCCCCACGCACCTTAGCCGGCGGCCGGCGCGATCAGCTTGCGCGCGCGCAGCACGGCGGCTGCACCCTCGGCGAAATGATAGGCTTCCTCCACATGCGGCTGGCCGGACAGGATGAAGTGGTCGAAGCCGAGCTCATGATATTCGCCGATGAGGTCGGCGACCTGCTCGTGGCTGCCGACAAGCGCTGTGCCGGCCCCGCCGCGCACCAGCCCGTATCCGGCCCACAGGCCGGGCGATACTTCCAGCGCCCGCGCATTGCGCGACGTCACGGCCGCGATGCCGGACCCCTCCTGCAATTGCGTCATGCGCTGCTGCCCGGTCGATTCCGTGCGCGCGAAGACGACCTGCGCCTTTGCGACCCGCTCGGGCGTTATCCGCTCGATCAGCCTGTCGGCCTCGGCCCAGGCCTGCGCTTCCGTATCCCGGCTGATGACGTGGAGGCGGATGCCGAAGGAAACGGTGCGGCCATGCGAGGCGGCAAGGTCGCGCACGCGGCGCACCCGCTCTTCCACCACCGAGGGCGGCTCGCCCCATGTCAGGTAGGTGTCGACATGGCGGGCGGCAACCTGCTCGGCCGCCGCACTCGCCCCGCCAAAGAATATCTGCGGCAGCTCATAGCCGCCGAAATCGATGCGCGCCGCTTCGATGCGGTAGTGGCGGCCGTCATAGTCGAAATCGCCGGGCTCATGCGCCGGCTTCGAGACGCCGCGCAGCACTTCGAGAAATTCGCCGGTGCGCGCATAGCGCTGGTCGTGATCGAGGAAATCGCCGAAGCGCCGCTGCTCCACCGGATCGCCGCCGGTCACGATGTTGAGAAGCAGGCGTCCGCCGGAGATGCGCTGGAAGGTTGCGGCCTGATGGGCGGCGAGCGTCGGGGTCACGAGACCCGGCCGGAAGGCGACGAGGAACTTCAGCCGCGCGGTCGCCTGCGTCAGCGCCGCGGTGGTGATCCACGCATCCTCGCACCATGTGCCGGTCGGCGTCAGCACCGCCTCATAGCCCAGCCGCTCCGCCGTGCGCGCGACATCGGCGAGATAGCCGATGCTCGGCTCGCGAAAGCTCGGCCGGCTGACGCCTTCAATGACATGGGAATCGTCGCCCGAGCCCACGATCTCGCGGCTGTCGCCATTGGTGGGCAGATACCAGTGAATGTGAATGCTCATGGGGCTGCGCTGTCCGTGCCTTTTGCGGATGGGAATGGTCGCGCAAACATTGCCGGAAGCAGCGGCCGGCGCGAGAAAGGGCGTTCCAATAATGCACGCGATCCCGGAACAGGCTTGCGCGCCGCCGGTCCGCCGCGAAGGCGAATCCGCTTCGCGAACGCCTGCAAAAGTGGAATCATTTGCCTTGTTTCGTAAGCCGCGAGAGCCGATCTATCATCACGGTTCCACACTCGAGAAAGGCTTCCGCAATGACGACGCTCTTCGACCCGATCAAGGTCGGCGCCCTCGATCTTCCCAACCGCATCGTGATGGCCCCGCTGACGCGCAACCGCTCTCCGGGTGCGGTTCCCGGCGAACTGGCAGTGACCTATTACAGCCAGCGCGCCAGCGCCGGGCTGCTCATCACCGAGGCCACGGCGATCAGCCATCAGGGGCAGGGCTATGCCAATGTGCCCGGCCTCTACGCACCCGACCAGCTCGCCGGCTGGAAGAAGGTGACGGATGCCGTTCACGCCGCCGGCGGGCGCATCGTGGTGCAGCTGTGGCATGTGGGGCGCATCTCGCATGTGCGGCTCCAGCCGGGCGGCGGCAAGCCCGTGGCGCCGTCGGCCATCCGCGCGGCGGCCAAGACCTATCTGGTCAACGAGGACGGCAGCGGCGCCTTCGACGAGACGTCTGAGCCCCGCGCGCTCGACATCGACGAGATCCCCGCCATCGTGGAGGATTATCGCCGCGCCGCAAAGGCGGCGGTCGAGGAAGCAGGGTTCGACGGCGTCGAGATCCACGCCGCCAACGGCTATCTGATCGACCAGTTCCTGCGTGCCGACTCCAACCATCGCACCGACGCCTATGGCGGATCGATAGAGAACCGGGCGCGCTTCCTGTTCGAGGTGACGAAGGCCGTCACCGATGCGGTGGGCGGCGATCGCACCGGGATCCGGCTCTCGCCCGTGACCCCCGCCAACGACGCCTCCGATCCCGATCCGCAGCCCCTGTTCGAACATGTCGCCGCGCATCTGGCTCCCTACGGCCTTGCCTATGTGCATGTGATCGAAGGCGCGACCGGCGGCGACCGGGACTTCCGGCAGGGCGGCCAGCCCTTCGATTACGCTGCCTTCAAGACCGCTTATCGCGATGCCGGCGGCAAGGCCGCGTGGCTGGTCAACAATGGCTATGACGCAGAACTGGCCGAAAAGGCGGTGGCGGACGGCACCGCCGACCTCGTCGCCTTCGGACGGCTGTTCATCTCGAACCCCGATCTGGTCGAGAGGCTGAAGAAGGGCGCCGAACTGGCGACGCCCGACAATGCGACCTTCTACGGCGGCGGGGCCAAAGGCTATATCGACTATCCGTCGGCTGCCTGATCATCGCCTGTCTGACCACAGGTTGCCTGACTATATCGGCTGTCTGACGCACAGCCCGGTTGCCGCCGCCGGCCGAACGCGCACGGCGGCGGCAACCGGAGAATGAAATGAAATTTCCCCTGCCTCCGGAAAACTTGGCATGGGTTGGCTCTACAGCAAAGGCGGGATTCTGCATCGTAAACGGGCACTCAGGTTCAACACGAACGGGAACGAGCCCCATGTCCAGGATTTTCCGGCCAACGATCACCCGCCGCGCCGTCATCGCGGCTTCGACGGCCCTGCTTGCCGCTTCGCTGGCATGGCCGGCCGCCGCGCAGGACCTCAAGCTGACCATCGGCTACCAGACCGTGGTGGAGCCCTCCAAGGTTCCGCAGGCGAATGGCGACTATGAAAAGGCGCTGGGCGCGACCATCGACTGGCGCAAGTTCGATTCCGGCGCCGACGTGATCGCCGCCATCGCCTCGGGCGCGATCGACATCGGCTATGTCGGGTCGAGCCCACTGGCGGCCGCGGCAAGCCGCGAGCTGCCGATCGAGACCATCTTCGTGGTCGGCCTGATCGGCAAGTCGGAGGCGCTGGTGGCCCGCAACGGGTCCGGCATCGCCTCGGTCAAAGACCTTGCCGGCAAGAAGGTGGCTGTGCCCTTCGTGTCCACCACGCATTATTCCCTGCTCGCCGCACTCAAGCACGAGGGCGTCGACCCGAAGAGCGTGCAGATCCTGAACCTGCGTCCGCCGGAAATCGCGGCGGCATGGGAGCGCGGCGACATCGACGCCGCCTATGTGTGGGACCCCGCGCTCGGCCAGATCAGGACCTCGGGAGAGATTATCGTCGATTCCGCGAAGGTCGCGGAATGGGGCGCGCCCACCTTCGACGCGTGGATCGTGCGCACCGAATTCGTGCAGAAGAACCCGGACGCGGTGACCGGCTTCGCACGGGTGACGGGAGCCGCCTACGACGATTTCCTGAAGAACCCTTCCGCCTGGAACAATGCTTCCGAGAACGCTGCCCGGATCAGCAGGCTGACCGGCGCGAAGCAGGATGACACCGAGCTGCTGCTCGACGGCTACGTGTTTCCGTCGCTGGCGGAACAGGCCTCGGATAAATTCCTTGGCGGCGCGATCACGCAGGCGCTCACCGCGACGTCGCAGTTCCTGAAAGAACAGGAGCGCATCGACGCGGTGCTGCCCGACTACGGCAAATACGTCTCCGCCAGATATGTCGAACAGGCTGCCCTGTCCAACTGACGCGTCATCCTCCCCTGACGCCCATACCGGACGCGCTCGCCGGCCCGCTCCACCGCCTCCGCGGCGTGGGGCGGGCTTCGTGGCAAAAGGATCTCCGACATGCCGCAACTGTCGCTCGACGACATCACCATCCATTACGACGGCCAGCCGCATGTGGCGGTGGCGCAAACCTCGCTTGCCGTGGCCACGGGCGAGTTCGTGGTGCTTACGGGCCGCTCCGGCTGCGGCAAGACCAGCCTGCTCAATGTCGCGGCCGGGCTGGTCGAGCCGCTGTCCGGCTCGGCGACCATCGACGGCCGGCCGATCACCGCGCCCGGCGCCGACAGGGCGGTGGTCTTCCAGAACGATGCCCTGTTTCCGTGGCTGAGCGTGCGCGAGAACGTCGCCTTCGCGCTGCGCATGCGCGGCGTGGCGCCCGGGCGCAGGCAGGCGCAGGCCGATGCGCTGCTGCGGAAAGTGCGTCTCGACAACAGCGGCGACAAGCGCATCTGGGAGCTTTCCGGCGGCATGCGCCAGCGGGTCGGGCTGGCACGCGCGCTGGCCGCCGAACCCGACTTCCTGCTGATGGATGAACCGCTCGGCGCGCTGGACGCGCTGACGCGCGAGCGCATGCAGAGCCTTTTGCTCGACATCTGGGCCTCGGCGGAGGCCGGGGTGCTGATGGTCACGCACGGCATCGAGGAAGCCCTGCTGCTCGGCACCCGCATCGTGGTGATGGCGCCGGGGCCCGGTCGCATCGTGTGGAGCCGGAAGGCGGCATTCGGCCGGCGCTACGCCGATGGCGAGCCGGTCGCCTCGATCAAGGCCGACCCTGAATTCATCGCCGCCCGCGCCGAGCTGTCGGCCGCGATCTTCGAGGGAGAAACAGCATGAGCACCGTATCCGGCACGCTTGCCAAACCGGCGCCCGCCTCGCCGCGAGCCGCCGCACGACAGGCCCCGCCGACGCGCAGGAAGCGGTTCTGGACCTCGCAGCGCATCAGCCTCGCGACGCTTGCCGTGCTCATCGCGCTGTGGGCGCTGGCCGCGGAGCTGCGGCTGGTGTCGCCGGTCTTCCTGCCCTCGCCCGCCGCGGTGGCAGGAAAATTCGTCACCGTATCCGCCAATGGTTTCGCCGACGCCTCGCTGTGGACCCATCTCGGCGCCAGCCTCGGGCGTGTCTTCGCCGCACTGGCGGCCGCGCTGGCCGTCGGCGTCCCGGTCGGCCTCGCCATCGGGCTCAGCACCGTCGGGCGCGGCATCTTCGATCCCCTGCTGGAGTTCCTGCGGCCGATCCCGCCGCTCGCCTATCTGCCGCTGATCATCATCTGGTTCGGCATCGGCGAACCGTCCAAGGTGCTGGTGATCGCCATCGCCATGCTGGCGCCGATCGCGCTGTCGACGGCTTCGGGGGTGAAGAGCGCCAGCCGCGACCGCGTCAACGCGGCGCGCACGCTCGGCGCCTCGCGCGCGCAGGTGATCCGCCATGTGGTGCTGCCGGACGCCCTGCCCTCGATCCTGACCGGCTTGCGCATCGCGCTCGGAACGGGATGGACCACGCTGGTCGCCGCCGAGCTGATCGCGGCGACCGAGGGGCTCGGCTTCATGATCCAGTCGGCGGCGCAGTTTCTGGTCACCGACGTGGTGATCATGGGCATATTCGTCATCGCGGCCATCGCCTTCCTGCTGGAATTCGCCATCCGCAATCTTGAGCGCAGGCTGGTGCCATGGGCCGGGCGGGACTGAGGCGCGGCTGGCGGGTGACAGGCTGAAGGCTTGCCGTCAGCGCCGCAGGGGCAGTCAGCGCCGCGGGGGCCGGCTGCATCGCAGCTAGCCCCCGGTAAACCGCCTGACTTCGTTCCGATGTCAGTTCGCCGCAGCCTGTTCCAGAAGTTCGGCGAACACTTTCTTGGCCTTGCCGGGATGCTTGACGGTTTTGGCCTCTTCCAGATTGACCGGATTGCCCACGACGATCAGCGCCACCATGCCCATTCCGTAGTGAGGCGTGCATTTGATGCCGTAGACGCCCTCCTTGTCGAGCGTAACGGTGATCTGCTCATTCACCTTTCCCTTGAAGGGCGTCGCCCCTTCCGGGAGCATGCCCTTGACGCTTTCGGCATCATGCGACTTGTCGGTCGGCAGGAAGGTGACCGTGTCTCCGGGAGCCGCCGCGATAAAGTCGGGCTGGAACACCATCGCGCCCTTGTCGCCCTTGTTGAGCATCTGCACCTGATGGTCCGCAGCCTGCGCGCCGCCACCCAGCAGCAAGCCTGCGAGTGCTGCCGCGATCGTGAGCGTCCATTTCATTTTTCTTGCCTTTCACTCTGTTTCCAACGTCTGGCGTTGTGCTGTTTCTAGGCGTGCGCGCTCCGCGTGACTTTGCAAAAACGCAAACAGAACAGGAAAAGCAGAGATCATCAGGCCGCGGGACAAGCTTGCCCGACATATCGCGTTCATGTGAAAGTCGGTATGGATGAATCCGCCCGTACGCAGACAATCCAGGGACCGATGAATGTGAGCAGACTTGACCGTTCCCTGATTTCAGGTCTGCCTCCGTTCGAGGGTCTGGATGCCGCCGATCTGGATGCCGTCCTCCAAAGCGCCCGGTCGCTGCGGGTGGAGAAGGATGCCGCGATCTTCGGGCAGGATGGCGAGGCACATTCCTTCTTCGTGCTGCTCGATGGAAAAGTGCGGGTGGTGAAATCCACCGTCGACGGCCAGCAGATCATCGTGCGCTACATCGTTCCGGGCGAGCTGCTGGGCATCGCGCAGGCTCTGGCGCGCAGCACCTATCCGGCCAGCGCGATAGCCGTCGTCGATTGCGTGCTGCTGAGCTGGCCGGGCAAGCTCTGGTCCGAGTTCGCCGCCGCTTTTCCCACCTTCGGCACGACCACGTACAGGACGGTGGGCGCCCGCCTCAGTGATATGCAGACGCAGGTGATGGAACTGGCCACCGAGCAGGTGGAGCGCCGCGTCGCCCATGCCCTGTTGCGGCTCGCCCATCAATCGGGGCGCAAAACGGACAAGGGCATTCTGATCGACTTTCCGCTGTCGCGGCAGGATATCGCCGAAATGACCGGCACCACGCTGCATACGGTAAGCAGGCTGCTGACCGCATGGGAGGAAAAGGGGCTGGTCGGCTCCGGCCGCATGCAGGTGTGCATCACCGATCCGCACGGATTGCTTCTGCTGGCCGATGGCAGGACCGGCCGGTCCTGAACTCAGCCCTGCCGGCTGCCGCCTATGGCCTTCATCAGGGCGTTGCGGAAATCGTCGCCGTCGATCTTGTGGGCGCGTATCGCCTCCTCCACGGTATGAAAGGGTGCAATCGGACAGCCGACGCACAGCAGGCGATGGTCGAGCACGACGCGGATGGTCGCCGGCCACAGCCGCATGATCTCATCCATGCTCATGTCGTCGCGATACTGCCTGTTGGTGAGCATGGCGCAGCGCTGGCCCTTCCAGCCGGAGAACTTAAAGCGTGCCGCAATCCTTCAGATGCGCTTCCTTATGCCTTAAGCCGTTGTTTCTACGCATGTCGTTGTCCCGAAACCGATCCTCACCTTCGGGCGACATGCTTTAATGGAAAGAAGAACGGGCGCATCGCAGACGCGCCCGTTCCTGCCCCCCGGTTATTTGCCGAGGCTTCCGGCCGGGCCGGAATGCATGATCTCGTCATCCACCGGCCCGTCCACGATCAGGTAGCCGGCCAGCCCGCGCTCGGCGCGCGACAGGGCGTGATCGACCAGCACATAATGTCCGCCACGATCGATCCTGAAGTCGACGATGGTGGCGCCGCCGGGCGGCACGGTGACCGTCTGGACCCCGGTGACGGGCGGCGAGGTCACGCTGCCCAGCGTGTAGACATGGTCGAAGATCTCGCCGATGACATGGAAGGACGAGGTGTAGTTCGGCCCGCCGACGCCGAAGAAGATCCGCACCGTCTCGCCGGCCGTCGCATAGAGCGGATGCGACTTGGTGAGCGCCCCGACGGAACCGTTGAACAGGAAGTATTCCGCCCGCTCGGAGATCAGCTTGTCATAGTCCATCTCCATCTCGCCCTGCGTGCCGAACGGCTCGACCGTGTAGAGTTCGCCCTGCATCACGTAGAATTCGCGATCGACCTGAGGCAATCCGCCTTCCGGCTCCACGAGGATGAGGCCGTACATGCCGCTGGTGATGTGATGGGCGACGCTCGGCGTGGCGCAATGATAGACATAGATCCCCGGCTTGAGGGCCTTGAATGTCACCACCGCCTCCTCGCCCGGCGCGATCTGGGTGAAGTCGGCGCCGCCGCCGGGACCCGTCGCGGCATGGAAATCGACCGAATGCGGCATCACGCTGTCGGACGCATTCTTGAGGTGAACCTCCACGGTATCGCCCACGCGCACGCGGATGAACGGTCCGGGAACCTTCCGGTTGAAGGTCCAGTAGACATAGCTCGTTCCATCGTCGAGCTTGCCCTTCAGCTCCACCGTCTCCATCTCGACCTTGACCACCTGAGGGGCGCGCTGGCCGATGGGGCCGGGCAGATCCGCCGGATCATGCACGATGTCGGCCGCGTCCGTGTCCATGGCCTCGCGCGGGCCGGGCATGACCCGGATCAGCCCTTCCATGCCGGCTTCACGATGCCCGGCGATCGAGCAGAAATAGGTAAATTCGCCGACCTTGTTGGCGATGAAGGAGAAGGTCGAGGACGCGTTGATGCCCACGACGATGGAGGAGCGGGCGGGATACTGATCGATGACCACATCATGCTCGGCGCCCTCGCCGTTGATGAGGTTGATCTGCACGAGTTCGCCCTCATGCACCATCAGCGTCGGATTGGTCTGGCCGTCTATATCGCCGCCGACGCCGATATAGACCATGCGCCCGCCTGCGATGCCCGTCTTCAGGGTGAAGATGGTGGCGTTGTGGTAGCTGACGGCCGGCGAGGCGGCCGTGCTGGTGCCGTCGGCGGGCGCTGCCACAGGCTGCGCAGTGTTCGCCTGCGACGAATCGGTACCCGTAGCGTGATTGTGCTCCTGCGCCATCGCGGGAGCCATGGCCAGCATCAATGCACCCGTCATCGCCGCCAGCCACCGCGCCGGGTGCCTGCGAACCATGTCCGGCCCGGCCCTGCTTCCTCTGTTCATCGGGAAAACTCCTCTGTCGATGATTTCAGACGGAATCTATCCGGGCCGCTCGGAACGGACTTTGCGCAATCACAAACAGTTGCGATGCGGATGTCTCAGAGCAATTCCAGCAAAATCGCTGCGCGCTTTTGCGTCCGGAAATGCTCCATCGCTTTGTTTCAGCCGCATTTATGCGACGCCGGATGTTTCCATCTGGCTGCAAAATGCTCTAGCCGCGCTTCTCGCGCGGTTGGGTGGCCTCGCCGGACGAAGGCTCCGGATCGCCGTCGATACGGTCGCTTTCGGCATCGATGAGGATGCGCTGCGCGGCCCCGTCGAGGTCCTCATACTGGCCGCTCTTCAGCGACCACAGGAAAGCGCCGAGCGCGACTGCGCCGAGCATCAGCGCCAGCGGAACGAGATAGAGCAGGCTGCCCGTCATCCGCAGGCCCGATGCCGCCATGGGGTGCGGCGCCTCATCTGATCGCCCTGTAGCTGTGCCACGTCGCATGGCCGAGCAGCGGGAAGATGACGACGAGACCTACAAGGCCGGTGACGATGCAGATCAGGAACAGCGCAAGCACGATGGCGCCCCAGACCAGCATCACCGGCAGGTTCCTGAACACCATGGAGATGGAGGTGCCCATGGCGGTGAAGGCATCGACCTTCTCGGCCAGCAGCATGGGTATGGAGAAGGTGCTGATGGCGAAGGAGAAGGCGGCGAACAGGCCGCCCACCACGGTGCCCACCACCAGCATGCCCCAGCCTTCGGGCGTGGTGAACAGCATGGCGGCGATGTGGTCGAGGCCGGGGAAAGGCCGAAGGCCGAAGAACAGCGCATAGATGATGACGGCGGCGCGCATCCACACCAGCATCAGCAGGCACAGGATGGCGCCGATGAACCACACCTGCGCGCCCGATTCCGCCCGGACGAAGATCATGCGGGCAAGGCTCACCGGCCTGCCCTCCTCCAGATCGCGGCTTTTCTGGTAGAGGCCGATGGCGACCAGTGGCCCGACCACCATGAAGCCGGCCAGCGCCGGGAACAATATGTAGTCGAGCTCCAGCCTGAACAGGCAGGTCACCACCGCCAGCGACAGCACGAACACCACCAGCCCATAGGCGAGGCTGGGCAGGGGATTGCGCCACAGGTCGCGCCAGCCGGCCGCCAGCCAGCCGAAGGCGGCGCTTGCCGGCAGATTGCGCCGGCGCTGCCCGGCCAGCGGAAGTGGCGTGCTTTCGGTGCGTCCCATGAACTTCCTCCTCAGCAGGACGATCTGGCGGCGCGGTATGTTCCCGCGCCATCGGCCGTCTTTTCATGCGGCACGCAGTCGGGCTGCGAGCCGATTGCGACATAGACGAGATGGGCATTGGCGCCGGCGAACAGCAGCACGCCGCCGGCGACGATCAGCGCCGAGATGAGGCGCCAGTTGAGCCGGCCGGGCCGCGTGGCGGGAGGCGCGGTGCTCATTGCGTGCCTCCGTCGGTCGCGAGCGTGCCGACATAAAGGGCGAGGATCCTGATATCGACCGGCGACAGCCGGTCCTGCCAGTGCGGCATGTGTCCCTGCCGGCCCGAATATATGGTGGTGAACACCGACTGGGCGTCGCCGCCATAGATCCAGTTCTCGTCGGTGAGATCTGGCGCGCCGACCTCGACCATGCCCTTGCCCTCCTCGCCATGACAGGCGGCGCAGTTCGCCGCGAACACCTCCTGCCCTTCCGGCAACCGGGCCTGATCGGTTTCGCCCAGCTGCTGGCCGGACAGCGAGCGCACATAGGCCGCCACCGCCCTGACCTGCCCGATTTCGAGCACGCCGTCGCGGCCAAAGGCCATCATCTGCGAGATGCGCGTATCGTCATCGGTGGAATTGATGCCGACGCTGATGGTTTCGGCGATGGTCTCGGGGTCGCCGCCCCACAGCCACGCGCCCGCCGCCAGATTGGGGAAGCCCGGACCGCCGGTGCCGCGCACGCCATGGCACACTGCGCAATTGTCGACGAACAGCGTGCGGCCGGTGTCGCGCACATGGCGCATCAGCTCCTCGTCGGCGGCGATGGCGGCAAAGTCCTCGCCGGCGATGCGGTCGGCCCAGACGGCGCGCGAGACGGCAGCCTGCTCCACCTGCCGCGTCACCACGGTGCGCTGGTCGATGCCGAGCAGGCCCTTCGTGTAGGTCCAGCCGAGCGGCCATGCCGGCATCAGCAGCCAGTAGCCGATCGCAAACAGCGTGCCGGCGATCAGGAAGAAGAACACCACGCGCGGGACCGGCGTTTCCAGTTCCTCGATGCCGTTCCATTCGTGCCCGGTGGTCGGGCGCCCGGTGATGGGGTCGTGTCGTTCGGTTGCCATGCGCCTACTCCCCCTCCCCCGGCCGGTCGTCATCGTCGAGAATGCTCTTCTTGGCGCGGTCGAACCGCTTCCTGTTGGCCGGCCAGAAGGCGTAGACCAGCACCCCGATGGCGAAGATGATCAGGTAGAACAGGCCCCAGCTCTTGGAGAAGGCGACGAGCATCTCGTGGTCCATGGCCTCACTCCTCCACGGCCGCGCTCTGGTGCGCGGCATCCGTCAGCCTGCCGAGGATCTGCAGATAGGCGACCAGCGCGTCCATCTCGGTGATGCGGGCGGGATCGCCGTCGAACACCCTTATGATGGTGGCCTCGCCATAGCGCTCGGCCACGCCCTGCGCCTGATTGCTGTCGGGGTTGGCCTGCCCGTAGGCGTCCCATTGCGCATTGGCGATCATCTCGTCGGTATAGGGCACGCCCACCTTGCGCTGGGCCGCCAGATGCAGCCCAAGATCGTCGTATTTCAGCTCATTGCGCATCAGCCAGCCATATTTGGGCATCACCGATTCCGGCACCACGTCACGCGGGTTGATGAGGTGGGCGACATGCCAGGCGTCGGAATATTTTTCGCCGAGGCGGGCGAGGTCCGGCCCGGTGCGCTTCGATCCCCACAGCATGGGGTGGTCGTATTGCGACTCCACCGCCAGCGAGAACGGCCCGTAGCGCTCGACCTCGTCGCGCAGGGTGCGGATCATCTGCGAGTGGCAGGCATAGCAGCCCTCGCGGATATAGATGTTGCGCCCCGCCAGTTCGAGCGGCGTGTAGAGGCGCATGTCGGGCGCTTCCTCGACCGTCTCGCTGATGGTGAACAGCGGCGCGATCTCCACGATGCCGCCGATGGAGGCGACGCCGACGATCGCCAGGACGAAGCCGATGGCGTTGCGTTCGATCTTGCGGTGGAAGAACTCCTTCATCGCTATTCTCCTGCCTGCACGGCGTCGGCCCTGCCGTAAAGCGGCACGTCGGCGCCGCTCTCCTGATACTGGCCGGTGCGGGCCATGCGGATCGTCATCCACACGTTCCAGGAGGCCACGATGGCGCCGGCAAGGAAGAAAAGGCCGCCGACGGTGCGCGCGATATAGTAGGGATGCATGGCGACGAGGCTGTCGATGAAGGAATAGGCCAGCGTGCCGCTGTCATTGTAGGTGCGCCACATCAGGCCCTGAATGATGCCCGAGTTCCACATGGCGAAGACGTAGATGATGGTGCCTGTGAGCGCGAGCCAGAAGTGGACCTCGACCAGCTTCGGCGAATACATGCGCTGCTGCTTCCACATCCACGGCACCAGCGCATAGAGCGAGCCGAAGGTGATCATCGCCACCCAGCCGAGCGCGCCCGCATGGACATGGCCGACGGTCCAGTCGGTATAGTGCGACAGCGAGTTGACGGCGCGGATGGCCATGAACGAGCCCTCGAAGGTGGACAGGCCATAGAACACGGCCGCCACCATCATGAAGCGCAGCGTGGCGTCGGTGCGCACCTTGTCCCATGCGCCGTTCAGCGTCGCCAGCGCATTGCCGGCGGAGGCCCATGATGGCACCAGCAGCACCAGCGAGAAGGTCATGCCCAGCGTCTGCACCCATTGCGGCAGCGCCGTATAGTGCAGGTGGTGCGAGCCCGCCCACATATACATGAAGGTGATGCCCCAGAAGCTGATGATGGAAAGCCGGTAGGAGAAGATCGGCCGTTCGGCGCGCTTGGGCAGATAGTAATACATCATGCCGAGGAAGCCGGAGGTGAGGAAGAAGGCGACCGCGTTGTGGCCGTACCACCATTGCGTCATCGCATCCTGCACGCCGGAGAACAGCGAGTAGCTCTTGGCATGGCCGAAGGAGACCGGCACGGCGAGATTGTTGACGATGTGCAGCACCGCCACGACCAGGATGAAGGCCATGTAGTACCAGTTGGCAACGTAGATATGCGGTTCCTTCCGCCGCTGCAGGGTGCGGATGTAGATGAGGAAATACACCACCCACACGATCACCAGCCAGATGTCGGCATACCATTCGGGCTCGGCATATTCCTTGGACTGGGTCAGCCCCATCAGATAGCCGCTGGCGGCCAGCACGCAGAACAGATTGTAGCCGATCAGCACGAACCACGGGCTGAACTGGTCGGGCAGGCGCGCCCGCGACGTGCGCTGGAGAACGTGGAAGGAGGTAGCGATCAGCGCATTGCCGCCGAAGCCGAAGATCACGCCGGAAGTATGCACCGGCCGCAGGCGGCCGAAGCTCGCCCAGCCGGCATCGAAGGTCAGATCCGGCCACGCCAGCAGCGCGGCCACCCACACACCGAAGAACATGCCGACCACGGCCCAGATCATGGTCAGCACGATGCCGACCCTCGTCGGGTCGTCGTAATAGTGCGCCAGCCGCTCCGCCGGCGGTTCGGGGTCGTTGTAGCGCGAGATCACCAGGAAGATCAGCCCAAGGCTGAAGGCAAGCACGATGAAGCCGTGAATGCCCAGCGCATCGGCCCGGCCGGCAGCGGCCATGGCAAGCCCGCACAGCGCCAGCAGCGTGAGCACGGCCAGCGAAAGCTGGCGTTCGGAAACCGTCAATCCTGAAACCATCTGGCTTTCCCCTCGCTTGTTTGCCGGCTATGCCGCGATGCCTTCGATGCCGAGCAGGATGCCGAGCTGTGCCCTGTTGCGCACGATATCGGCGAGCGTGTACTTATCGAGGACGGCCAGCCAGGCGGCGAGCGCCTCGGAAAACATGTTCCGGAGCTCACAGCAGGGCGAGATCACGCAGTGCCCGCCGCGCTTCTGCATGCATTCCACGAGCGAGAGATCTTCCTCGATCGTGCGCACCAGCGCGCCGATGCCGATGCTGGCGGGTTCCCGCTTCAGCCTTATGCCGCCGGAACGCCCCCGCACCGTCTCGATGAAGTCATGCTCGCGCAATGTCTGCGCCACCTTCAGCAGGTGATTGCGCGACAACCCGTAGGCTTCGGCCACATCGCTCACCGTGCACGCCCGGTCGGGCCGTGTCGCGGCGTAGATCAGCATGCGCAGCGCATAGTCGGTATGCAGCGTCAGGCGCATGGCAGCGCCCATGCAATACGGAAGCCGGAGACTGTGGTGAAAACGGGCCTGACAAGGGCTGTCAGGCGCAAACCGGAAACGGATGGCATCGGGCTCTCCTGCACGAAATTCGTGCTCCTCCTAAAAGAGGTATCTCAGATAATCTTTTTGCGCAAACTCCCCCGACAACAAATGTGCGATATGGTCGCAGCAGGCGCCGGTTCATTCTCCGACACCCCGGCAAGCCCCCATTTCAGGGGCGCTGTTCATGAAATCCCTGCAGGAATGCATCCGAAGGCAACGGCAGGCGCTTCTGCCTATGCGCGCAAGCAGCAGTCACCGAAGGGGCGGCGTCACGCCGTCGCGGTCGGGATCAAGGCCCATGTCTGCGCGATCAGTCGGTGACGATGACGTCCATCGGGATGTCGTGCGGCTGCGGATATATGGTTCTTACCCGGCTCAGGGCGTAACCGACGCCGATCGTCAGGGGCTTGCGCGGCATCGCAGGAAGGCAAATGGAATTGAATACGATCAGTGATCCCTTTGCCCGTGCAGCGTCAGGAAACCAGTCTGCATCGCAGCCACGCGCGGCCAGCAGCCATTTGCTCAACAATGGCCGTCACTTAAGCACTCGGCCCCGACCCTAACGCATGTCGCCCGAAAGTGGGAATTGGTTTCGGGATAACGACATGCGCAAAAACAATAACTTAAAGCGTGAGGAGCGAATCTGGAAGATCGCGACACGCTTTAAAGGCGGTTGGCGAGGAGATGGCAGAAAAGACGCCATCTTGCCGAGAATGCAGCCTTGTCGTCGCCGGTGGCCTCCTGGCCGGGGCAATCGGCAGCACAGGCGAGCAAAGAGGGGTCTTCGGCGGCGGCGACCAGAACGGCAACGGCGAAAAGGTCGATGCCGCCTGCGCCGCCGCCCTTGTCCGGATTGCATTGCGGGGTGTTTTCCCAGCCGGAATATCTGGCAAGCATCGCCTGGATCAGTTCAGCCTTGTTGGGAAAGTAGTAGAGCAGGCCACCCTTGCTCAGCTTTGCCTGCCTTGCCACCGCATCCATGGTGACATGGCCAAACCCCTGATCGAGCGCAACCGCGACGACGGCACAGAAAACGCGGTCGCGCTGCCGCTTCTGCGCCGCCGGAATGACGGAAACGCCTTCCTTCGGGCGTTTCGGATTTTCCGTCTTGCTCATCGCTTCGGTGTCCCTTCCAACCGTTCCTGATGATCAGGAATGCGCAAGCCCTGCTTCAAAAAAGCCCTGCCGCCGGTTTTGACACGGGCGGCAGGGCCGTTACGCGGTACGAGTTTACTCAGCTACGCACGCAATCAGGCGGTGACCGCCCGATCTTCTGTCCGGCGGCGGGAAAACAGCCGGTTGATGACGACGAAGAACACCGGCACGAACACCAGAGCCAGAAGCGTTCCGGTGATGGTTCCGAAGAAGGTGGCGAAGCCGATGGCCTGCCGCGCGCCCGCACCGGCGCCCGACGACACCACCAGCGGCAGAACGCCGAGGCCGAAGGCCAGCGAGGTCATCAGGATCGGGCGGAAGCGCAGTTTCGATGCCTCGCGCGCCGCCTCGACCGCGCTCTCGCCGAGCTTGGCCATGCGGTCGCGGGCGAATTCCACGATCATGATGCCGTTCTTGCCGGTCAGGCCGACGACGGTCAGCAGGCCCACCTGAAAGTAGACGCCGTTGGACTGGCCGCCGATCCAGGCGCCGATCAGCGCGCCCAGAATGCCGACCGGCATCGCCAGCAGCACGGCGATCGGAATGGTCCAGCTTTCGTAGAGGGCCGCAAGACACAGGAACATGGTGGCCAGCGCCAGACCATACAGGATCATGGCACCCGCACCGGCTTCCTTTTCTTCAAGCGACATGCCCGTCCAGCGCAGATTGTAGCCGGGGGGCAGCTTTTCGGCGAGCTGCTCCATGGCGGAAATTGCCTCGCCCGAGGTGAAGCCGTCGCGGGCCGAACCTTCAAGCTCCATGGCCGGCAGCGCGTTGTAGCGCGTCACCTGCTGCGGCCCGAACACCCATTGCTGCTCGGAGAAGGTCGTCAGGTCCACGAAATCGCCATTGACGTTGGGGATGCGCCACAGCGCCATGTCTTCAGGCTTGGTCCGTGCCGAAGGCTCGCCCTGCACGTAGACGCGCTTGACGCGACCCTCATAGAGGAAGTCGTTGACATAGGCGCCCGACCAGATGGTGTTCAGGAAGGTGCCGACATCCGCCGCCGTCACCCCCACGGCGCCGGCCTTCTTCCAGTCGATGTTCAGGCGGAACTGGGTGGCGTCCTCCACCCCGTTCGGCCGCACCGCCGTCAGCATCGGATCATCGGACGCCATGCCGATCAGCTTTTTGCGGGCGTTCAGCAGTTCCTCATGGCTCTGGCCCGCCGAGGCCTGAAGGAAGGCGGTGAAACCGTTCGACGTGCCAAGCTCCATGACAGCAGGCGGCACGAAAGGCACCACCATGGCCTCGCGGATGCCGCCGAACAGCGGGCCGAAGGCGCGTCCGGCAATGGCCGATGCCGAGGCATCGGGAGAGGTGCGCAGTGACCAGTCCTTCAGCTTGACGAACATCATGCCCATGTTCTGTCCCTGACCGGAAAACGAGAAGCCGCGAACGGAAAACACCGACGCCACATTCTCCGGTTCGGTGCTGATGAAGTACTGTTCCACCTTGTGCAGAACCTCTTCCGTCTGTCCGGCGGTGGCCCCGGAGGGAAGCTGGACGATGGCCATCAGCACGCCCTGATCCTCATCGGGAAGGAAGGAGGGAGGCGTGCGCTGGTAGAGCATGACCATGCCGCCGACGATCAGGGCATAGACCACCAGCATGCGCAGCGGCCCGCGGGTCGCGAAGCGGACGATGCCGGAATAGCCCGACGTCACCTGCGAGAAGCGGCGCTCGAAACCATCGCTGAACGCGCCACCCATGCGGGCCAGCATTCCCTTGCGCGGCGCATGCGAATGCGGCTTGAGCATCGTGGCGCACAGGGCCGGCGTGAACACGATCGCCACCAGCACCGACAACCCCATGGCCGAGACGATGGTGACGGCGAACTGCTTGTACATCTCGCCGGTGGAACCGCCGAAGAATGCCATCGGCACGAACACCGCGGACACGACCATGGCGATGCCGACCAGAGCGCCGGTGATTTCGTCCATGGATTTCCGCGTGGCTTCGACCGGCCCCAGATGTTCGTCGCGCATGATGCGCTCGACGTTCTCCACCACCACGATGGCATCGTCCACCAGAAGGCCGATGGCAAGCACCATGGCCAGCATGGTCAGCGTGTTGATGGTGAAGCCCAGCGCCGCCATGATGCCGAAGGTTCCCAGCAGCACAACCGGAACGGCGAGCGTTGGAATGAGCGTGGCCCTGAAATTGTGCAGGAACAGCAGCATCACGAAGAAGACGAGAATGATCGCCTCACCCAGCGTGCTCAGCACCGCCTCGATCGAAATCAGAACAAAGGGCGTCGTGTCATAGGGGATGACGTAGCTGACGCCCGCCGGCAGCGAAGCGGCAAGCTCCTCCATCCTGGCCTTGACCAGTTCGGCCGTGTCCAGCGCGTTCGCGCCGGAAGCGAGCTGGATCGCCATGCCGGAGGAAGGCTTGCCGTTATAGAAACCGGTGATCTCGTAATTCTCGGTGCCCAGTTCGGCGCGCGCCACGTCGCGCAGCAGCACGAGGCCGCCATCGGCATCGGCACGCAGCACGATGCCCTCGAAATCCCCGGGCGTTTTCAGGAGCGACTGGGCGGTGATGGTGGCGTTGAGAAGCTGGCCTTCCGGCGCCGGCATGGCGCCGAAGGAACCCGCCGAAATCTGCGCGTTCTGGGCGTTGATGGCCGAAACCACCGTCGAGGGCGCCAGATTGTAATATTTGAGCTTCTGCGGATCGAGCCAGATGCGCATCGCATATTCGGAGCCGAACACCTGAACCTTGCCGACGCCGGTGAGACGGGCGATCGGCTCGACCATGTAGGAGTTCAGATAGTCGGCGAGATCGACGTCGCGGCGCGCACCGTCGTCGGAGATCAGCGCAATCACCATCAGGAAGCCGGTCGCCGACTTCTCCACCGTAACACCCTGGCGCACCACGGCTTCGGGCAGGTTGGCTTCCGCCTGGGCGAGCTTGTTCTGCACCTGAACCTGCGCGATGTCGGGATCGGTGCCGATGTTGAAGGTCAGCGTGATCGAGGCCGTGCCGGTCGAGGTGGTGCTCGATTTGATGTAGCGCAGCCCGTCGAGGCCGGTCATTTCCTTTTCGACGATCTGGACGACCGTATCGGCGACAGTCTCCGCCGAGGCGCCGGGATAGACCGCGCTGATGACGATCGAGGGGCCGGCAATCGATGGATATTGCGACACCGCAAGCCGCGATACCGACAGCAGGCCAAGGCCCATGATGATGATGGCTATGACCCATGCAAAGATGGGCCGGTCGATGAAGAAGCGGGCCATGGGTCAGTTCCCTTCGGCCGGCTGCACGGCCGCTTCAATCTTCTCGCGCACGATTTCCACGGGCGCGCCGGGGCCGATCTTCTGGAAGCCGGAAGTGATGATCTCATCGCCCTGCTTCAGGCCGCCGGTGATGACCCAGCGGTTTTCTGAAGCCGTCAGCACCGTGAGATTGCGCACGGCGACCTTTCCGCCCTCGACCACCCAGGCATGGGCGGCACCGGTCGTGTCGCGCATCACGGCGTTCTGGGGCACCAGATAGGCACCTTCGGCCACAGCCTGCGGCAGCTCCACCTCCACATAGAGGCCGGGCAGCAGCGTGTGTTCGGGATTGTCGAAGGTGACGCGCAGGGTGATCATGCCCGTCATCGGCTCCACCTGCGGTTCGGCCGCCCTGAGCTTTCCCTTGTGCTGGAACGCGCCGCCGGTCGGCAGGATCAAGGTTGCGGCATCCGCGCCGGGCTCTTCAGACTTGCGCGCCCCCTGCCAGCGCATGAGGTCGTTGGCCGACTGGGTGACGTCGACATAGATCGGGTCGAGCGTGCGGATGGTGGCGAGCGCAGTCGCCTGCTGGGCACCGACAAGTGCGCCGGTGGTCGTCTGCGACAGTCCGATAACGCCGGAAACCGGCGCGCGCACATTGGTGCGTTCGAGCTCGATCTCGGCGCTCATCAGTTGCGCCTTCGCGAGCTGCAGCGCGGCGTCGGCGGCATCGCGCGTGGCGTTGGCGCTGTCGCGGCGCTGTTCCGAGCCGGTCTTTGCCTGAAACAGTTCGTCGGCGCGGCGGGCTTCGCGCACCGCCAGATCATAGTTGGCCTGGGCCTGCGCGACAGTGGCCTTCGCCGCGGCTACGGCAGCGACATAGGTGTCGTCCTCGATCTTGTAGAGCTGCTGGCCAGCCTCGACCCGCGCACCTTCGTCGAACAGTCGCTCGCGGATGATGCCGGACACCTGCGGGCGCACCTCCGCGACCGTGGATGCCTTGACGCGGCCGGGCAGCCGCGCGGTCACCGTGAAATCCTGCGGTTCGGCTTTCATGACCGTTACCGTCGCCGGCGGTTGCTCCTGCGCCATGGATGCAAGCGGGGCAAGCCCGCTCAGAACCAAGGCGAAGACACCCGTTGCAGCGCTTCCTGTGAGCCTGTTTCGCATGGGAACTCTCTGATGAAACCGTTTTTGGGAGAATGTATTTGCGCTGGCGACAGCGCCTTTTGTTCCGGCTAGCCGGGCAGATCCGGCGTCGGCGGAGGAGGCAGCGAAAAGATCAGCGGGATCATTCGGATGCCCTCAGCATGGCAAGCTGCCCGCGCAACAGCTTGGAGCCAAGCTCCTTCAGCGGGAAGACTTTCTTGGCTCGCAGCCATTCGCCCAGAAGCCCGTTCATGCTGGCCATGAGCACGCCTGCCGCCTCGTCCGGCGTGAAATGGGGACCGAGCTTGCCCTGATCCGCCGCGATGCGCGTCAGGCGCGAAATCAGCCGGAACAGGCGGCAATTGGCATCGTCCATCCAGTCGGCGCTCTGCCCCCGGCCGGTATGGCTGGAGAGAATGCTGAACAGGCGCTGGCAGCTTTCATCTTCTTCGAAGACGGTCAGGGCCTTGATGCCGGCAGCTTCCAGAAACTCGAACGGATCGTCGGTGCTGCTGGTCTCGTCATAAGCGAGCAGTTCTTCCTGCGGCAACGAACTGCGCGCCTGCAACGCGCTCAGAAGATCGGTCTTGTCCTTGAAATGCCAGTAGAAGGCGCCGCGCGTGACGCCTGCAGCGCGTGAAATGCCGTCCAGCGTCGCGGCATCTATGCCGCGCTCCATGAAGACGCGCTCGGCCGCATCGAGGATGGCCGTTCGGGTCTGTTCCGCGTCTTCCTTGGTCCTGCGCATGACGACACCTTTCGGGCGATTTTATATACAAACAAGAATGTATGTAAAGTTTCATTTTTTCAAACGGGCGTGATTTTGCTCCTGTTTCCGATGATCGGCCGGCAACACGGATCACCGTGGCGCGATGCCCGCGCGGCGCTGGTGTCCCGCCCGTTGCGAGTAACGATCGCCAAGTCCGCCAGCCGCTGCATGGACTGCACACTCGTATGTGCTGGTCCTCATGCGAAGCCATCCGTCCCGGCCCACCCTTGCATCTGGCGGCGGGGTTGCGGCGCTGAGGCAAAAAAGTGCTGCATAGAAAGCACTACCTCCCGACGACAGATGCCGGCCCCCTCAGCCATGAACGACAGCCTCCGGAAACGGCCGTCCGGCACGCTGGTGATGGCCCGGCATTGACTGCCGGCCATCACGTCGCTGGCGATGAAGGTATCACCAATACAGGGGAGGCTCACTGCAACCGGACACCGGCGGCGTGCCGCCCGGATGGCGAGCGGCAAAGTTGGGAACGGCCCGGCAGGATCACTGAAGGGGCAAACCCGCGGCCCTTTTCCACCGCACCATCACCGGATCTCCCTGCCACGGCGCCGGCATTCCAAACGGTGCGACAGAGCCGGCTTCGACACCATTGCGTGTGGGCCACGGAAAGGCTGGTTCAAACCGGTCTTTCGCCAGGAAGTGGAGCGATGCTGCGTTCAGGGTCACGTCGGGAGCCTGAAGACAAGCGCGCTGGAGGCAGATGAAACCGGCTCGAAGCTGGCCAGAACCCTGTCGCCAATGGCTGCTGTTTCATCTTCGCCGAGCCTGATCTGCGTGTAGATGCAGATGCCTTCATCGAGCTGCACGATGGCTGTGGCCTCAGGCGGAGAAGCCCGGTGCATAACCGCGATGCTGTGGATGGTCCCATGGCCGGCGGACTGTTTCCAGCGCAAATTCTGCCCATGACAGTGCGGGCAGATGGCGCGGGGATACCAATGGTGCCGGCCGCAATCCTCGCAAAAGGGCAGGACCAGCCGGTTTTCGGCAGCCGCTTTCCAGAACGGCAGGGTTTCGGGCGTGCGCGCAATGAGCGCGGAATGTTCGGTCTTGCTCATCGGATCACCTCCGCTCCAGTATGGCAACGCTGCTGGCATGGCGCGAGCCGAGATAGCCGCCAATGCCGCTCACCAGCGCGAGTTTGCAGTCCGGCACCTGCACCTGCGGTGCCGCCTCTCCGCGCAATTGCCTGACGGCCTCGATCACCTTGGTCATGCCGCCCCGGAAAGCGGGATGGTTGCTGCACAGCCCGCCGCCGTCGGTATTGACCGGCAGCCTGCCGGAGCCTGCTATCAGCCCGCCATCCGCAACCATGCGCCCGCCCTGCCCTTTCGGGCAAAAGCCGAGGTCTTCCAGTTGCAGCAGCACGGTGATGGTGAAGCTGTCATAGATGGAGGCATAATCGATGTCGGCGGGTGTGACGGCTGCCGTCGCGAACGCCCTCTGGCCCGCTTCCGCCGCAGCGGTGGAAGTGAGGTCATAGCCCAGCGGCGGGTGGTAGCGAATGGCCTCGCCATGCCCTCTCAGCGTAATGAGCGGCCGGGCAAGCGATCTGGCGATCTCGGGCCTGGTCAGGACGAGCGCCCCGCCGCCATCACTGATCACGCAGCAATCCAGCCGATGCAGCGGACCCGCCACCAGCGGCGAGTTGACGACATCTTCAACGGTGACCGGTTTGCGCAGCATGGCATTCGGATTGTGCTGCGCGTGATGAGATGCGGCCACTTTCACCCAGGCCAGCTGTTCGCTGGTGGTCCCGAAATCATGCATGTGCCGTGCGGCGGCAAGGCCATAGAGCGACAGAACCGTGGGATTGAAAGGATGCTCGAACTGCAGGGCCGGCGCGGACAGATGTTCCGAGCGGCCATCGCTTTCCGAGCGCGGGCGCCCGGCCAGCGTCACCAGCGCGACGTTGCATTTTCCCGCGGCGATGGCTGCGGCTGCGTGGCCGAGATGGGCAATGTAGGAGGCGCCGCCACCCTCGCTGGAATCGGCATGGGAAAGCTCCAGGTTCATGTATTCGGCCATGGCGAGGGCGCCGCCCGGCGCATCCGAAGCGCAGAAATAGCCATCCACATCGGAAAAACTCAGGCCCGCATCCTCAAGGGCTTTGGCGGCCACCTCCGCGTGCAGGCGGGCCACGGATATGTCGGGCGCGTGGCGGGTGGGGTGCTCATGGATGCCCACGATGCAGGCAGTGTCACGAATGCCCATGGTCAACTCTCCGGTCCGGACAGGTTGAGTTTGCGTTCGCTTGCACGTCTCAGCAGTTCGGCAGTGATGAGAACGGCGGACAATGTGACAAGGATGACGGTGGACGCAGCCCCGAGGATCGGGCTGGCGGCCAGATACATGCTCGACCACATCTGGTTCGGAAGAGTGTTCTGCAGGCCGCCGCTTACGAACAATGCGATGTTGAGATCATCGAAAGAGGTGATGAAGGCGAACAGGCCGGCGGCGAAAAGGCCGGGGCGGATCAGCGGCAGGGTAATGTGCCGGTACACTCTTGCCGGACTGGCGCCGAGGCTACTTGCCGCCTGATCGAGCCGTCGGTCGTAGCGTTTCAGCACCGCGGAAACGGCGACGACCACATAAGGAATTGCCAGAATGCTGTGGCCGATGACGAGCGCTAAAGGCGTCGAGGCAAGGCCCAGCCTTGCAAGGAAGAAGAACAGGGCGACAGCCACGGCCATGCGCGGCAGGATGAGCGGCGCCATGATGAAACCGATCAGCAGGCCCTTGCCCGGGACCTGTTCGCGCACGAGGACGAATGCAGCCGCAGTTCCCGCCACCACGGCAATGAGGGCCGTCGCCAGCGCCACCAGAAGCGAGCGGACGGTCGCCGTCATCCAGATTTCGGACCCGAAGAATTCCGTATACCAGCGCGTGGAAAAGCTGGTTGGCGGGAATTGCAGGAACTGGCTGTCGTTGAAGGATACGGGAATGACGATGAGGGCCGGCGCCGCCAGAAACACGATGCCGGCAAGGCCGATGAACCGCAGGGTCATGCGGCTGCCCCGAAGCCCGCGTGGAATGAGCTTCGCCACGGCGTCCGTCAGATTGGCTGCTCCCGCCAGCAGGCTTCTGCCGGCCCTCGACAGGAGGCCGTCGCCGGCCTTGTCGCCGCGCGTGCCCTCCCCGCCCATCGCGACGGACCCGAAGACAAGCTGGAAGACGAGAAAGATCGCCAGCGCGGACAGGAACAGGATCACGGCCAGTGCGCCACCGACGCTCCAGTTCGACATTTCAAGCACCAGCCGCATGATGACCTGCGCGATCATGGTCTCGTTCGGGCTGCCGAGGATGGCGGGGGTGATGAAGAAACCGAGCGAACTGATGAACACCAGTACGGCGGCGGCGAGAACACCATTGAGCGACAGCGGAAAATAGATGCGCCAGAACGTCTGTGCTGCGCTGCCACCGAGCGTCGCTCCGGCCTGCACCAGCCGCCGGTCGATATTCTCCATCACCGCGAACATGGTCAGCACCGCGAGCGGCATTAGGGAATGGGTCATACTGACGACAACGGCCGTCATGTTGTTGATCATCTCGACGGGGCGCTCGACCAGTCCAAGGCTGACCAGAAGCTGGTTCACCGGGCCCTGAAAGCCGAAAATGATGAGCGCGGCGAAGGTCTTCACCAGAAAGCCGCTCCAGAACGGCAGCAGCACCAGAAGCATCAGGATCTGGCGGCTGGAAACGCTCGTCGTGGCCATCAGATAGGCGATCGGATAGGCGAGGACGACGGAGAAGACCGAAACCAGGCCTGATATGACGAGCGTGGTCTTCAGAGCCTTCATGTAGACGGCGCTGGCCAGAACCTTCTCGTAATTTTCAAAGGTGAAGGCCCCCTTCAGGTTGGTAAGGCTGACCGAAAGAAGCTCCAAGACCGGGTAGCCGAAGAAGACGGCCAGAATGATCAGAGCCGGCCACAGGGGGTAGTGGTGGAGAAACCTTCTGAGATGGGTCATGATCCGGGCCTTCCCGCGGCAGGTTTCATTGCTGACGACACTTTGCTGCTTTTGGAAATCAGAGCGGAATGCAGGCGTCCGCCGGCCAGTGAATGGTGACGGAACTGCCGGCCCCGACCGCGGCGTCATGCTGGCGGCGCAGCATCTTGGCCGTGAGCGTCTGGCCGTCCGCGAGGCGCAGGAAGTATTTCACCGCCTCTCCAAGGAAGACCACTTCGCTGACAATGGCCGGAAGACTGCCGACAGCCGCCTCCTTCTGATGGCCGACGATGACGTCTTCGGGCCGCAATGCCAGGGTAGCGGTTTCCTGCGCACGTGCCGCCGCCTGCGCCGGAAAGGACAAGCTCATGCCCAGAAGATCGACGGTCAGAGCGGAGGCATCGGATCTGGTCACCCTCGCCTTCAGGAAGTTCGATTCACCGATAAAGTCGGCGACGAACTCGCTGGAAGGGCGCGCATAGATTTCCTCCGGCGTGCCGATCTGGGCGATACGGCCCTCGCTCATCAGGCAGATGCGGTCGGACAGCAGGAGGGCCTCCTCCTGATCATGCGTGACCCAAAGCAGGGTGATCCCCGTTTCGCGATGGATGCGCTTGATTTCAAACTGCATCTGCTGGCGCAGTTTCTTGTCCAGTGCGCCCAGCGGCTCGTCCATCAACACGATGGACGGTCGGTAGACGATCGCCCGCGCCAGCGCGATGCGCTGCTGCTGGCCACCGGAGAGCTGGCCGGGCAACCGGTCTGCGACATGCGGAAGGCGTATCAGGTCGAGAACGCGGCTCACATCCTCGCGGATCTGTCTTTGCGACATCTTTCGCATGCGCAGCGGGAAAGCGATGTTCTCGAATACGCTCATATGAGGAAACAGAGCATAGCTCTGGAACATCATGCCGATATCGCGCAGGTGCGGCGGCATCTGCGTGGCATTCTTACCGCCGATCCAGATCTGCCCGCCATCGGGCATGGAAAGCCCCGCCACCATCATCAGCAGCGTGGTCTTGCCCGAGCCGGAAGGGCCGAGAAGGGTGACGCACTCCCCTTCCCGGACTTCGAGACTGGTCGGGTGCAGCGCCACGAAGTTGCCGAACTTCCTGGTGACAGACTCGATTTTCAGTTTGGCTGTTTCAAGGGTCACGATGTCATCCCATCAGCCAGGCTTCAAACCGCTCGTGCGCCTCTTCTTTGTTTGCGGCCCACCATGCGGCGTCTCCCTTGTAGGTGAGATCGACGCGGCCGGGTTCGGTCGGCAGCTTCGCCGCGATCTCCGGCGAGATGAAATCATAGGATTTCGGGTTGGTCGGGCCATAAGGCAGATAGTCGGTATAGGCGGCCTGACGGTCGGCCCTGGCGCAGAATTTGACGAACTGTCTGGCAAGTTCGGTCTTCGGCCCGCCCTTCGGCACCGACCAGCCATGCTCGATGAGGCTCGCCTGATTCCAGACGATCCGGACAGGCGCTCCTTCGTCGATGGCCACCTGAGCGCGGCCGTTGTAGCAGCTGCACAGATCAAGCTCGCCGGTTACGAGGAACTGCGAGGTCTGCGCGCCGCTGGTCCACCATGTGGTGATGTGGGGCTTGATCTCGTCGAGCTTGCGCAGGGCGCGGTCCATGTCGAGCGGGAAAAGGTCCGCCGGCAGCACACCGTCGGCAAGCAGCGCCTGCTCCATGACCTCCGCCTCGCGCACGAGACCGCGACGGCCGGGGAATTTTTCCACGTTCCAGAAATCCGCCCATGAAGACGGCGCTTCGTTCGGGAACGTATCGGTGCGGTAGGCAAAGGCCTGACTGTAGATGTCGATCACCATCCAGCCCGGCATGCGGGTGGCAGAGGGGATGAGCTGGCCGACATCGGGGCCGGAATAGTCGAGCGGCTCGACCATGTCGAGGTCGTGGAGCAGGATGGCGTCCTGCTCGCTCAGCGACACCACGTCCCACTGATAGGTGCCGGCCCTGATCTGGGAGACGACCTGCATTCCGGGCAGATAGGGGTGAACGACCAGATTGACGGCGATGCCGGTTTCCTTCGAGAAGGGATCAGCGAACGCCACCTTGAAGGCCTGCTCATAGGGTCCGCCGGGATGGGCCACCACGATGCTTTCCGCTGCCCGCGCCACGCCGGGCGCACCCAGTGCGGCATAGCCAAGCCCCATCACCCCGCCCTTCAGAAGGTTTCGGCGGCTGACATCGATCGTCTGCAATTTCCCGAAAGTCATGACTTGGTTCTCCTCCCTGTTGACCGGAAAGCACCGGCTTGTTCTTGTCAGTCTTCGTTCTCTTTATCGCCGTCATCGACGAGCAGGCCGAGGCCGGTCTGTTCGAGCGCCTGAAATGCGGAGCGGCTGATCCGCATCCCATGGCGTTGTGCTGCGAAACGCAGAGCGGCCAGTTGTTCCGCGCCGAAAAACCGCGGCGAAGCGATGTCGCCCAGCGCTGAAACAAGTGCCGGGCGCAGGTTGAGACCGGATGAAATCAGGGATGTCACCTGAAATCTTGGGTTCGCCGAAGCACATGACAACGCAGCCATGCCCGGTATGCATTCGGCAGCTTTGGTGAATATCCGATTTGCTTCTTCAGCCGATTGTGTTCCGCAGCCAAGAAGCCACGCCTCCCCATCACCGTCAGGGCCGGCGATAGTCAGCCCATGGCGCCCGGCGCCGCAACCGCTGTCATCATGGGTCCAGGCATGTATGGTCACATGACCCTTTCGCACTGCATCCAGCGTCAGGTGATCCAGCATGGCTGCCCCCGATGCGCCCCGCAAAGTCAGCGAGCAGGTTCCCGACAAGGCCGCGGCCCTTGCCATGGTCAGGTGAGCAGCGTCGAGAGCCGGCCCGGCGAGCGAAATGCCGGTCAGGTCATGGCTGCAGCCGTTTCTGATGAAACGCAGACCTGCGGCCTGAACCGGACGCGCGCGCCGCATGTCGCTGATGCAGGCATCGATGGCGTTGCCGTGCAGCGTTTCGCTGAACAGGACAGCGCTGGCGAGGCGCTCGGACTGTCCAAGAAAATAGCCTGTGGCAAGCAGTGCCTTCGACAAAAGCCTGTGCAGCTCGCGGGGCGAGCACAGGAGCATTTCGGTTTGCGTCGAAACGGGTGCTGGAGCCCCGGCTGTCCCGTCTGCTTCGGAAGCGGGCCGGCGGAGCGCCGGTGCCCCAACCGGAACCGGGGCTGCACCGTCATCTTCGGGAGCCAGTGGAAACGGCCAGTCGCCGGCATGGGTGCGCGCCGCGATTTCCGCCATGGTCGGTGCGCCCTGAAGGAAAGCGCCACGGGCCGATTTCGGCAGGCTGGGGTCGAGTTTCTCCATGCCGTAGAAGGCAAGGCTGAGGCGCATCGCGGCGAAAGGGCGAAAGCGCCGGTCGATGAGGTTGTCACGAAACTCGGCATAGTCCAGTTCCGCGCAACTCTGCACACGGGCCGCAATGTCGCGCAATTGCGGATGGTCGCTCACGAGATCGGCGGCCATCGCGCCCACGTAGCCCGCCGTCGCGTTGTAGAGCCGGCGGACTTTCCAGGCGATGTCCATGCGCGATTCCACTTCGGGCCACGGAGCGGTGGCGCGAACCGTGCGGCGGGGATCGAGCGGCGCGGCAACCGACCGGTACCACGCATAATGACTGGCGTCGGGATCGCTGAAATCGATCTCCAGCGCCCAGTCATATGCGGTTTCGATCGCCCTGCGCAGTTCCGCGATGGGCTGGGCCGGTCTGACATGAGGTTCCGCAAGGCAGATCAGGTCATCGCTGAAGCGTGCGGCCTCGCTCCCGGACAGAAGCTCGATGGCGATGGCATGGAAAACCTCGGCAGTTTCGGCGTTGCAGGCCGCGAGCGCAGTGTCGAGGGCATCCGGAAGCCCGGCGACGGAGCCGGCATCCCTGATCAGCCCGCGCAGACCCGCCAGCTCCCGGGCCGTCTGCGAAGACGGGCAATAGATGCCGTTGCCGCTGCGCTGATCCGCGCTGAACCAGGCGATCGCCTTGTCGAGCAAAGGGGCGACGAATGTGCGCAACAGAAGAGGTTCCGCCGCCAGCCGGTCACGCGCCAGAGCCAGCGCTTCCTCGAAGCTGCGGCACCAACGGTCGATGACCACGGGGTTGTTGACGATGAAGGGCACAAGCCCCGCGCCGGCGGCATTGCCCACGCCGATGAAGCGCTTCAGTGCCGGTGCCAGCGACACAGCCTGCGGATTGCGATGCCGTGCCATGGTTTCCAGAAGATCGAATGTATATTCCCGCAAGAGCAGCGAGGAGACCATCTGCACTTCATAAGGCCGGGCGAAGGGATGGCCAGCCTCCAGTCCGGCGAAGGGGCGCATGCCAAGCGCCCCGTTCGCGATGACGCCGGTGGTGCGCAACGCATAGCCGACGTCTGAAATCAGCGCTGCCGAAGGCTGAGAGCCCTGCGCAAGGCTCTCCACAATGTGGCTGAACAGCCTTGCGCTGCGGTTGCCGCGCAGCGTGCACAACGTGTCATAGTCGAAGCGGCCATGCCTTTGTTTGGGTGTTTCACCCAACAGCATCTGCTCGCGGGCCGGCGACCAGTCGCCCTCGCACAGAACCGCGGAAGCATCCCAGTTGCGGCCGGCACTGTGATCGGTCTTGGCGGAAGGATCGAAATTTTCGGAGACCACCAGAAAATGGAACCGCTGGCCATCGACCACCAGACGGTAGAGGCAGCTGCCGACGCCCTCTGCATCGAGGTCGATCCGCACTCGTTCAAACGAGCATTCCGAATTCAGCAGGCGTTCGACTGCGGTGCGCCCGAAGCTCAGGCGCGAAGGAAAGGCGGCAGCGGCGCGGGCCGGCGACATCACCAGTGCCGCAGGGCGCAACCTGCCGTGCGGGGTGATGTCGTGACGTGAATTCATGGCTGCCGGCCTTTCATCCATGGTCAGCGTCCGGCCACGGGGATCGTGGCGTCACGCACGAAGGTTTCGCGGTAAACCCGCATCCAGTTGCCGGACAGGATCTTGTCCGCTTCCTCCTGAGAGAAACCACGGGCTTTAAGCGCTGGCCGGATCTTTTTGAAGTCGCGGCTTTCGAGGAACCACTCGGGGTCGTCGACATTCCCGGGCTTCTGCGCCGATCCGGCCCCATAATTGACACCGCGCGTCCATCTGCCCCGGCGCATCCAGTCGAGGAACTCCGGGCCGGAGCCGTAACTGCGGTCGGTGCCGATGCCGACGTGATCGATTCCCACGATGTCGACGGTTCGCGCCACCATCTCGGTCCATGCCTCGACCGTGCTGCAATAATAATCGCCGGTGATGTTGCGGTATGTGGCCAGACCGATGACGCCGCCATTTTCGGCAAGCGCCTTCAGGACATCATCCGTCTTGTTGCGCACATGGGGAAACAGCGAATGAGGGTTGGCGTGGCTTACCGCCACCGGCTTCATCGAATGTTCGATGGCCTCAAGGCTGGTGCGGTTGCCGACATGCGACAGGTCGATGAGGATGCCGCAGCGGTTCATTTCGCGCACCACCTCCCGGCCGAAACGGGCGAGACCGGAATCGTGCTCCTCGTAGCAGCTGGCACCGAGTTCGTTCTGGTTGTTGTAGGTCAGCTGAATCTGGCGCACGCCAAGATCGGCAAACAGATCGACCAGCCGGATGCGCCCTTCCAGAAGGTTGGAATTCTGAAATCCGAGCACCACGGCGATGCGGTTGCTCTCCTGCGCCGCGATTAGGTCTTCCGCGCGCGTGGCGACAAGCGCCACATCTGCGCTTTCATGCATGAGGTCGCGCCAGCGGCCAAGGGAGTCGAGCGACTCCAGCGTTCCCTCCCAGAACCCGCAGGTCACGGTGACGCAGCCCAGTCCCCCATCGCGAAGATCGCGAAGAACCTCGGGCGTGAAGGTGCCGCATTGCAAGGCGTCGATGATCATCCGTTTCTCCTCCCCTCAAGGGGTCCCTGTTTCACTTGTCGCCGTAGGTCGCGCCGCGCCATGCCTCCCCGAAGACAAGGGGCGCGTCCGTTATGGCCTGCAAGGCTTCGCACGACAGGCCCGGCAAGCTCTCGATGACCTGGAAATGATCGCCGCATGGCTCCAGCAGGGCATGGCTGGTGTAGATGCGCGAAACGACGCCCGCCGCCGTGATCGGCATCGAGCAGGCGCGCGTAAGCCGGCTCGTGCCCTTGCGGGTGAGGTGCTCCATCGCAACCCAGATCCGTCGCGCTCCCGCGGCAAGATCCATGGCACCGCCAACAGCCGGCGCGGAACTGGCAAGCGATGTCGTCCAGTTTGCGATGTCGCCATTGGCAGCCACTTCGAAGGCCCCCAGAACGCACAGGTCCAGATGGCCGCCACGAACCACGACAAAACTGTCGGACTGACTGATGAACGCCCCGCCGTCCAGCAGCGTCACGAATTCCTTGCCGGCATTGACCAGCCACGGATCGATGCTGTCCTGCGCAGGGGCCGGTCCCATGCCAAGGATGCCGTTTTCGCTGTGCAGGACGATTTCGCGATCCTGCGGCAGAACGTTGGCGACGAGAGTTGGAATGCCGATGCCCAGATTGACGCACCACCCCTCCTCGATGTCGCATGCGATACGGGCTGCGATGGCGGAGCGGGCCAGGGACTGAATGTGTGTGTGCAGGGTCATGATGCTGTCTCAAAAGGTCGGCGGATCGCCGTAGGGAACGTGGATCACGGCGTCGACGAACACCCCCGGTGTGACGATGGCTTCAGGGTCGAGAGCACCAAGCCCGACCATGTGCTGCGTCTGGACGATCGTCCTTTCGGCGGCGGTGGCCATGACCGGGTTGAAGTTGCGACCGCTGCGGCGGTAGGTCAGGTTTCCCCAGCGGTCCGCCTGCCAGGCTTCGACCAGTGCGATGTCGGCCTTCAGGGCATATTCCAGCACATGCTCGCGTCCATCGATGGTGCGCGTCTCCTTGCCCCCGGCAAGGGCGGTGCCCACTGCCGTCGGCGTAAAGAAGGCCGGTATTCCGGCGCCCGCTGCACGCATCCGCTCCGCAAGAGTGCCCTGAGGGACGATCTCCAGCTCCAGCAGACCGGCATTGTAGAGTTCTTCGAACACCACCGGATCTGAACTGCGCGGAAAGCTGCAGATAACCTTGCGGACCCTGCGCAGCTCCAGCAGCCGCGCCAGCCCCTCTCGTCCGACGCCGGCATTGTTGGCCACGATAGTGAGGTCGCGGGCGCCGTTTTCGATAAGGCCGTCGATGAGGGCCAGTGGCTGGCCGACGGCGCCGAAACCGCCGATCAGCACGGTCGAACCGTCCTCGACATGGCCGAGCGCAGCAGCGGCGGAAGTGTGAAATTTGTCGATCATGCTTTCGTTCAATGTTTGCCAGCCGGCCGGAAGTGGCGGCTGATGACCTCAGACTGAGGCGTGCAAATCCATTTGTCCAATTTGTTGAATTTCAGTTTTAACAATGTTTGTTTATCAATGAGCGGCACCTTTGGGGCCCATGCGAGTGGAGGAAAGCGGGTATGGACGTGACCATCAGGCAGTTGCGGGTGTTCCAGAAAATCGCGATCTGCCGCAATTTCCGCATTGCTTCCGAGCAGCTGTCGATCTCGCAGCCTGCTCTTTCCATTGCCATAAAGCGGTTCGAGGATGGACTCGGCGCCACCCTTCTGGACCGGACGACGCGTCGGGTCAGCCTGACGAAGGAGGGCGAGTGGGTCGCGGCGATCGCCGACCGCGTGCTGTCAGATTTCGACCGGACCATCGGAGAGCTGCGCCGGGGATTGAAGGATCGCGGACGGCAGGTGACGATTGCCGTCTCCGTCACCTCCATCATTCCCGTCTTCTTTCCGAGCCTCCTGAAAGAAGTGTCACGCACGCGCCCGGACCTGAAGGTCCGCGTCCTGTCCGGCCTGTCGAGCGAAGTGCGCAAGCGCGTGGAAATCGGCGATGCCGATCTGGGCATCGTGTCGACCCGCGAGCAGGAAGGGATTTTCACGCATCAGGAACTGATGCACGACCCGCTGGTGATGATCGGCCGCAACGACATGGCCATCATGGCTGAACGGGGCCCGGTATCGCCTTCACAAGTGCGCGGGCAATCCATCATTGCCTGGGCGGAGGGCGGCGGCATGCGCCAGATCATCGACCGCGATCCCGAACTGAAAGCCGCCATGCAGCAGGCCAGCTACGAACTCTCGGACTGGCAGGCGATCGAAGGCATGATATGCGAGGGCATGGGCATATCGATCGTGCCGCGGCTCGTGGCGGAACTCGTGCGCAAGGATTCCATCGGCTTCAGGGAAATCGAGGGGCACCGCATCGGCCGTGACGTTTTCCTGATCAGCAAACGCGACACAGCCCTGCCCGCCGCCGCCATAACCCTGAAGGCGCTGCTGGAGAAATATGTCTCGGAAACCAACCTTCGCTAAGCATCGGATAGACGCCAGACGCCGGTGACGGGACTGGCTTCCTCCTCCGCGAGGACAGCTTCATCGCAGGGAAACATGTTTCCATCATGCAGGACGGGAGCATGCAGACCTGATCTGCTGGCGCAGGTCGGGGAAACTCCGGAGCGGCGTCCCCGAGGCGGCGGGCGGCATCCCTGCGGCCCGTAAAACCTGCCGCCGGACCATAAAGTCCGGCGGATCGACATCGGCTGTTTCAGGCTGCCGCCCAGCAGGAAGCGGTGCGCTTGTGGTACATCTCGCGGAACTGCTCCGTGGATTTCGGCAGAAGCGTGCCCTTGTCCCAGGCGAGGATCACCGCATAGCGCCGCACCGCATCGAGCGCATTGATCTTTCCGGCCTGGAACAGGGCCGCCACCTCTTCAGGCGGGGTTGCGATCCAGCCGTTGCGTTCCGCCCGGATGCGCTCGCGCTCTTTCTTCGTCGCCTCCGCATCGATCTCGTATTCGCAGATTTCGGGATCGACCGGGGTGATGACCACGCCGTAGTCCAGCGCGGCGCGCTCCACCGAGACATAATCGTCGATGACGTCCTGCAACACGCGCTCGGGGTCGCGCTCAAGCGGATCGCCGAAGCCGCCGCCGCCGGCGGTCGGGCGGCCGAACTCGTCGTTCTGCCCGATGACGACGTTGGAGAACACCGAGCCCAGCCATTCGGGCTTGTCCGAGCCGTGACGGCGCAGCGTCAGCCCATGCGGCATGGATGGCAGGCCGCCTTCGATGCCCCACACCACGGCGCGCTCGCGGTCGCAGATGTAGGAGATCACCGTGTTCTCGGCCTCCAGCATGACGGAGGTTTTCTGCACGCCCGCACCGCCGCGCCATTTGCCGGGGCCGGCGGAATCCGTCAGCACCTCGAAGCGCGTGGTCATCATCGGGTTGGCGCGCTCCTGGCCCTCCACCGGCTGCGCCATCAGCCCGGTGCCGAAGCAGGCGGTGGTGACGTTGCAGCCGTCGCGGCCATTGCGCCCGCCCCAGCCGCCCGGCAGCCAGTCGTAGAACATGAAGATCGGCTTTTCGGGGCTGCGCGCGTCGCGGCCGCCGGTCAGCAGATATTCGAGGTTGAAGGCGCAGGCGATGGCGCGTTCGGGCAGGATCCTGGACCACATCTCGTAGATGGCGTTCATGATCTTCTCGAACGGCATCAGGAAGCCCGTTACCGCCACCGGCCATCTGGCATCGACGATGGAGCCTTCGGGAGCCGTGATGTCGAACAGGCGGTAGAAGCCGCTGTTGAGCGGCAGGTCGGGGAAGAAGGTCTTCATGCCCGCCGCCACGGCGGAGAAGGTGGAGCCGAAGGCGGAATTGTAGATCGAGCCGATGGTGGCGTGAGAGCCGCTGAAGTCGTAGCTGACGCGGTCGCCTTTGATCGTCAGCTTCACCCTGATCGGGATCAGCCCCTCTTCGCCGGCCGGGTCCTGATCGATGAAGTCCTGTGTTTCCCACTCGCCGTCCGGCAGGGCTTCGATGCGCTGGCGCATGGCGCGCTCGACATAATCCTGCACGGCGGCCATGCCGAGCTTTATGGTGTCGACGCCATATTTGGCGACAAGGCGCAGGATTTCGCGCTCGCACACCTGCGTGGCCTGTGCCTGCGCGTGGATATCGCCGATGATCGAGGCCGGGTCGCGGGTGTTGGAAGCGATCATCCGGGCGACGTCCTCGCAGAAGCGGCCCCCGGCGAACAGGCGCACCGGGGTGATGCGCATGCCTTCCCTGAACATGTCGGTGGCGCTGACGTCGAAGGAGCCCGGAACCGAACCGCCGAGATCGGACCAGTGACCGTTCGACTGCGAGAAGGCGATCACTTCGCCGTCGTGGAAGATCGGCCGGATCAGGCGCACGTCGTTGAAGTGGGTGCCGCCGGCATAGGGGTCGTTGATGGCGTAGACGTCGCCCGGATGCATGTCGCCGGCAAAGGCGCGAATCACCTCCTTGCAGGTGAAGTGGAGCGTGCCGACATGCACGGCGATGTCCTGGTTGCCCTGCGCCACGCAGTTGCCTTCCGCGTCATGCAGCGCGCTGGAGAAGTCGCGGTTGTAGATGACGAAGGAATAGCAGGTGCGCAGGATCTGCTCCGCCATCTGGTCGACGGAGGTGATGAAGGAGTTCTTCAGCACCTCGAAGGTGACGGGATCGAGAGTTGGCTTGGTCAGCATCTTGGTTCCTCTCAGACGCGGATGATGATGTTGAGATACTGATCGACTTCCGCCTTGGTGCCGGGCGGCACCACCACGGTGGAGTCGAGCTGCTCGACGATGGCCGGTCCCTCGAAGCTGAAGCCCGCCGGCAGGTCGTCGCGGTCGTAGACCGGCGTATCGTGCGGCTCGTCCGGCCCGAACCAGACCGGGCGGCGATGAAGCGGCGCGGGCACGACGCCGGTCGGCTCATGCTTCGGCAGTTCGGCCTTCGGCACGATGCCGGTGGCCTTCAGGTTGAGGCGATAGAGGCTGACCGGGGTTTCGTCGCGGCGGAAATTGTATTCGCGCTTGTGCTCGCGATGGAACGCCTCGACCAGATCGGCGATGCTGGTGACAGGGGTCGGCGCATTCACCGCCAGCGAACGCCACTGGCCCTGATACATCATGTCGACGCTGCGCTGGAGCACGATGTCGCAGGGCTCGACGCCCTCATGCACCAGCCGGTCCACCGCATCCTTTTCCATGCGGGCGAAATCGGCCTCGATGGTCGCGGCATCCGCTTCGGAAGCCGCCTTGATGTAGCTTTCGGAGAAGTCGTGCTGCATGTCGACGAGCAGGCAGCCGAGCGCCGAGGTGACGCCGGGATTGGGCGGCACGATTACGGCGGGGATCGACAGTTCCTTCGCAATCGCGGCGCCATGCAGCGCACCGGCCCCGCCGAAGGCGACCAGCGCGAAGTCACGCGGATCGTAGCCGCGGCTGATCGAGATCAGCCGAACGGCATCCGACATGTTGGCGTTGGCGACCTTGATGACGGCGTCGGCGGCCGCATGAATGGACAGGCCGAACGGTTCGGCGACGCCTTCCGTCACCGCCTGCGCGGCCAGTGCCGGATCGAGCGTGATCTTGCCGCCGGCAAGGCTGGTGCCGAGACGGCCGAGCACCACATTGGCATCGGTGTTGGTCGGCTGCCTGTTGCCGTGGCCGTAGCAGGCCGGTCCCGGATTGGCGCCCGCTGATTGCGGGCCGTTGCGCAGCGAACCGGCCTCGTCGCGCCAGGCCAGCGAGCCGCCGCCGGCGCCGATGGTCAGCACCTCGATCGAGGAAAAGCGGATCGGATAGCCATATTCGATGAACCAGTCCTTGGTGACGCGCGACTGCCCGTCATAGGCCAGCGACACGTCGGTGGAGGTGCCGCCCATGTCGAGGCCGATGGAGTTGCGGAAGCCGCACAGCATGGCGATCTGGCGGCTGGCGATGGCCCCTGCCGCAATGCCCGACCCGGCGAGGCGGGCGGCGAAATCCTCGACGCTCTTCGGCGTCATCACGCCGCCGCCGGTGTGCAGCAGAAGCAGGTCGCGGGTGTAGCCGTCCTCCTGCAGGCGCTGGCCGAGCCGTCTGGTGTAGTCCACCACCACAGGGGTCAGGACGGCATTGGCGACGGTGGTGGAAAAGCGCTCGTGCTCGAAGATTTCCGGCAGCACTTCCGAAGAGGTCGACACGGGAACGTCCGGCATCGCCTCCTGCAGGATTTCCTTCATGCGCTTTTCATTGGCGCCGTTGACGAAGGCGTTCATGAAGCACACCGCCACGGCGGCAACGTTGCGGCGCTTCAGGATGCGGGCGACTTCGCGGGCCGCCGCCTCATCGAGCGGCCTGACCACCTTGCCGGCGGCATCGACGCGTTCGGGCACCGTCAGCCGGTCGCGGCGCGGAATGTAGGGCGGCACCACGTCCTTGTAGGTGTCCCAAAGGTCTTCCTTGTTGGCGCGGCGGATTTCGATGACGTCGCGAAAGCCTTCGGTGCAGACCATCGCCGCGCGCGGCAGGCGGCGGGTGATCAGCGCGTTGGTGGCGACCGTGGTGCCGTGCGAGAACAGCGCCACATCGGCCATGTCGACGCCCGCCTTGGCCACGCCGCCGAGGATGCCGTCGATCGGGTCGGGGGTCGAGGCGGTCTTCTCGATCCGGATGCTTCCGGATTTCTCGTCCATGATACAGACATCGGTGAACGTACCTCCGACGTCGACCGCCACACGCAAGCTGGGCATCGTGTTCTCCTTTTTGGCAATGTAATGGGAAGGGCGCGCCGGCAGCGCTCTCAGCTGGTTATGCCGGCGCTGTCAGTCAGGGCGATGTCATGCGGCTTCGCTCTCTCGTCCCGCTTGGCGTTTCACCGAACTCGGCGCGATAGAGCCGGCTGAACTGGGCCTGATCGCTGAAGCCCCATTCATAGGCGATCTCCGAAACCTTCTTCCGGCAGGCGGGATCGCACAGCATCTGCCTGCACATCAAAAGCCGCTGCAACTTCACCCATTCGCTCACCGAGCGGCCAAAGCCGGTGAAAAGCTGGTGCAGATAGCGCACGGAAATGCCACAGGCGTCGGCAATGGTTTGAGGGCTGAGCGAGGGGGACGCCAGATTGAGACGGATGAAGTTCTCCACGCGATACAGATGCGCCATCTGCACGGAGGACGCATTGGCGTTGAGCATCTTTTCGTCGGCGGAAACCGCCATGGCGAGCATGTCGACCAGATGGCGGCCGGACATGGTGCGCGCCTGATCGTCCATCTCCTCCAGCCGCGCGGCGACCAGACGCATCATGTCGACGAACAATGCGCCCGCCCCGCAGGTCGCGTCGAAGCTCAGGGACGCCAGCCGCTCCGGCAGCACGACGCGCGAGCGCAGCACGCTGCCCGGCACCTTCAGCACCCACAGCGCATTGGCCTCGGCATAGGAGAAATCATAGGGAAGATGGCTGCGCTCGACCAGTATCTGGCCGGGCTTGCAATGCGCCTCGCGGCCATCCTGCAGGAAATGCACGTCGGCGCGTTCCGGCACGGTGATCAGGTAGCTTTCGTCGCGCTCGTGCAGCAGATGGTGCTTGTGGCGGCGATAGAGCAAGCCGTCCGATGCCAGCCGCGACAGCGACAGCGTGCCGAGGTTCCAGTTATTGAGGGAGCCGTCGAAGCGGGGCTCGTTCCTGAAGGTCAGGTCGAGCGAGAAATAGGTCTGCGATACGGCTTCGTTCCAGTAACGCTTGCGCGCGGCAGGACTGGCATCGGCGGTGGAATATCTGATGTCCATTCGAACCTCCCATTCCGTGGTCAGGCGCAATATCGCGCCGCCGTCGAACACATTTCCCCGGAACCCCGAGCTATCGTCTCCTGCAATAGTCTCGTCATAGGAATACGCTAGTTTCGCCATGCTGCCGAGTCTTGCATCTGTGTGCACCCTGTCTTGTGTCCGGGCGCACCCGCCGGCCTGAACCGGCAGGTGCGGGGCGTTGTCATCCTGCCGCAAAGAACCAGGATCGCCTGGCGCTGCGCAGACCCGCCGCGTAGATTGCGAAAGCGACGACAGCCGTGGCCGGAGCGGAAAAATCCGCATAGCTTCCGCCCGGGACGTGGAGCAGGATGCCGATGGCGGCCGCGCCGAACCATGCGGTGAGGCCAAGCGGATTGAAGGCCGGCACCTGTTCGGATCGGTATTCCACCGTACCGCCGGAAAGCCGGTCGTAGCGATCGCTGAGAATATGGGCCATGGCGACCGCCACCCATGCGACGACGAATATGCCCTGATAGGCCAGCGCCTGAAGCAGATAGGCGAAGACGTCGGCCAGCATCAGCACATAGACGATGGCGCCGACGGCAATCGCCCAGCCGATCCGGCCGAAGGGCATTTTGCCGAAGGCCGCGACCAGCGCCTCCATGTTCACCGCCGCCAGATAATAATTGGCGGTGTTGATGCGGGTCTGGGTGATCCACACGAACGCCAGCCCCCAGATGCCCATCAGCTTGAGAAGCGCCAGCAGCACCGAAACCTCCGTCGCGCCGACATCGGGCACCGTGGCGACCATGAACATGCCGAACAGCCCGCTCACCACGAAGACCATCAGGTAGAAGGGCGTGCCGAAGTTGAAGTAAGCGTGATAGTCCGCATCCTCCTGCCGGCCGAAACGGGCATAGTCGAAGGTGAACATCATCAGCACCCACACGCCCATATAGGCGACGAAGCAGGACCACCAGCCGGAAGCGGGCGCGCCGCCCTCCGGGCCGAGATTGAGCCATTTGTCGCTGTAGCCATATTCGCCGATGGCGAGCGCCACCGCCAAGATCAGGCCAAGAATGTAGAAGGGCAGCAGCACGCCGTTGAACTTGTCGAGCCAGCTCTGGATGCTGCCGAAGATCAGCGGCACGCTGTAGAGCACCACGATCAGCGCCGCCACCGGATAGGCGACGGACGGAAACACCGTGTTGATGCCGACCGCGATCACCGAGCCCTCGAACACCGCATAATAGATGGCCGTGGCGCAGAAGATGAGCGTGGCGATGCCCGCGCCGACATTGCCGAACAGCACGCGCGAGAACAGGGCGACCGACAGGCCGGTCCTGATCGCATAGCGGCTCAGCACCGCGTTGACCGCGGAATAGGCGATCACCGACAGCACCATGCCGATGATGGCATTTTTGCTGCCGAAGCCAAGCGCGAGCGCCGCGCCGACGACAATATAGAACAGGGCGCTGCACACGGCCCACCAGGCCATGGTCAGGCCGAATTTCGGCATGCGTGCATTCGGCGGCACAGCCGTCGTCGAGAAGTCGAGCGTATCGACCTCTTCCATCGAAATCTTTCCGGACATGGGTTTTTCCCCTCGCAGCGCGAAGCCTCGTCGCGATATGTGCGCTTCCGAGACGTTCCCGAGCCTCGTTGACACGGCCCGCTCTTTCTTGCGGAGCGGACTGCCGGTGTCTTTTGCACCGTGCAGCCGGAAAGCTAGGCCCTGCGTAAAAGCTTGTCTTTGCCGGCAGGGAACGATTGTTTGCACGACAGCGCATATGCGGGTTGCCGAAGCCGTCCGCCACGAACCATTGAAATCCGGAAATTCTGACGCTATGTTGCGTCATAATAATTGGCATTCCCGAATGGAGGCAAGCAGATGGGTCTGGCTCAGTATGCCGATGACGGACTGTTCTCGCCACGCAAGATCGCCAGCGCCTTGCGCACGACGAGCGAGGAGATCGCGCGCACGGCGGGGCTCGGCAAGGATGCGATCCAGCGCAAGGACCGCATTCGTTCGGACAAGACGCAGCGGCGCCTGCGCGAGATGACCGAGATCGTCAACAAGGTCGAGCCCCGGTTCGGCTCGGCGCTCATGGCCTATGCGTGGTACCGGTCGGAACCGCTGCCGGGCTTCTCCGGCCTCACGGCCATGCAGCTTGTGCGCGACGGCCGGGCCGACGAAGTGCTCGACTATATCGACGCGGTCGACGCCGGCGTGCACGCTTGAAACGCAGATGGAGTATCGCGGATCACTCTACCGGGCGCTGAACCCGATCTATGCGCGCGAGCCGTTGTCGGGCCGCGGCGCCGAGCTTTATGGCGGCCGTTTCAACCGCAAGGGAACGCCCGCCCTCTATGCGTCTCTGTCGATCATGACGGCCTTGCGCGAGGCCAATCAGGTCGGCTCGCTGCAACCGACCACCCTCGTCGCCTATGAGGCGGACATCGGGAATGTCTTCGACAGCCGGGACGCCACCGCCCTGCGGGCCGAAGACATGACCCCGCAAGCCCTTGCCGACGCCACCTGGCGCGACCAGATGAAAGCCACCGGCGAAGCCCCGACGCAGGCCTTCGCCGCAAGGCTTCTGGCCGCCGGCTACCACGGATTGCTGGTGCGCAGCTTCGCCCATGGGGCGAGCGATGACGACCTCAATCTGGTCCTCTGGCGCTGGGGCGACGCCGCACCCTGCCGGCTCACCCTGATCGACGACGAAGGCCGGCTGTCGCGATAGGGCCATTTCGGGTTCGAATTTAAAGATGCTGACGGCACGGAGCCGGCGATCCGCAACGCAACTGCACAATCAGGGCGGCTGGCCTGAAGAGCATGATGTTTTGGTCCGGGCTCAATGAAAGCGTGCGCGTTGCGGTACAGGGGGTTGCCGTGCAGGGACCGGACCTTCTCGCTACGCTTTCCCTCCCCCGCATGCCGGCTTCCTGTCATCCAAGGAAGCCGGGGATCTGGTCGCGAAGCAGTTCCGAGAAGCTTTTCACCAGCCGTGATTGCCGGCTGGTGCGCAATTGGAGAAGCCAGACCCGGAAGGATACGCCCGGCTCGAAGGGACGTGCGATGATCCGCTCGGCACCGTACCAGGACATCGTCAGTTCATCGATGATGGATATACCTGTTCCCTCAGCGACGAAGCCGCAGGCAATGTCGGACTGTGTCGTCTGAACATGAAGCCGGCGGTTGACGCCGAGCGTCTCGAAAACCTCATCAATCATCATGCGGGAGGGATCTGTCCCGCCAAGGGAGATGAACGCCTCCCCCTCAAGGTCTTTGGCGTGAATAACGTCGCGATCGCGCAGGCGATGAGTGTGCGGCAGAATGCAGACCGCCCTCAGGGTGCCGACGATGCGTCCCTCCACCTCGTCGCGATCACTGGGCAGGACCGACAGGGCAAGATCGACCTCGCGCCGCGCGATGAGATCCGCGATATTGCGCGACTGGATGGAATCCAGTGTGACATTCACTTCCGGCCGCTCTCGGCAATACTGCGAGATGATCCTCGGCAGAACCTGCCGGCTGATTGCCGGGAAGCCGGCGATGCGCAATGTCCCGTAGGTGTTGTGGCGCAGGCCCTCGGTCAGCCGCTCAAGCATCTTGACCCCCGAATAGACGCGTTCGGTCTCGGCAAAAAGAATGTCCGCCTCGGGAGTGGCTGAAATCTTGCCGTTGTGGCGGCGGAAAAGCTGAATCCCCGCCTGCTTCTCGAAGAGGCGGATCATCTGGCTGACAGCAGGCTGGGAGATGCGCAGAAGTCTGGCCCCGCCAACCATGCTGCCCGCGATCATGACGGCCCTGAACGCCTCAAGCTGCTTCAGATTCATGTGGCCTCCCTTCTATAAGCGAACCTTATATTTCATACCAATAATAGGATTGGACAGTTCGCGGATACTGAATGAAACATAGGCCCATCCTTATAAACAGGGAAGTTCGTCAGCTTTACCTGTATAAGAAACTCGAATTGGAAAAGGGGAAGCTTATGTCAATCAGGAACAAAACACGCACTTTTTGCCGCGGAATTTCTGCCATGGCGGCGGTGGTTTTCACCGTATCCCTCGGCGCAGTTACGACTGCTTCCGCGCAGGATCAGGATCTCGGCCTGATCAGGGAAGGCGCCATTACAGTCGCGGCGACCGCTTCCTTCCCGCCGATCGTCTCGGTTGACAGCAGCGGTGCCTATGTCGGTATCGACGCCGAGATCATCGAAGCGATTGCGAAGGAACTTGGGCTCAGGGTCGAGTGGGTCAACATCAAGTTCGATGGCATTATTCCGGGCATCAGCGCTGGCCGCTTCGATGTCGGTATGACCGGCATCACCGACACCGTGGAACGCCAGCAGGTCGTCGATTTCGTCAATTACGCCGATGTCGGTTCAGGCATTATCGTCGCCAAAGGCAATCCAAAGGGCGTGAAGGGTATTGATGATATCTGCGGCCTGATCGTTGCTTCGCAGACCGGTGATCTTGCCACAACCTATGCGAAACGACAGTCGGAGAAATGTGTTGCTGAAGGACGGCCTGCCGTCACGGTCAACGAATTTCCTGAAGCCACCCAGTCCATGCTTCAGCTGCGCGGCGGCCGTGCGGACGTGATCATCCATGACTATCCGCTGTCAGCCTACAAGGTGCAGCAATCCGACGGCGTTCTTGATCTTGTCGGCGAGCAGTTCTCCGCTGCCCCTTATGGCATGGCGATCGCAAAGAACCGCGAAGCGCTGGCTCAGGCGCTGATGCGCGGTCTCGATGCCATCATCGCCAGCGGCGAATATGGGCGCATTCTCGAAAAATACGACGTGAGCCAGATCGCGATCGGCAAGGCAACCGTCAACGCGGCAGCCCGCTGACCTACACCTGAAACGTGGCCCGGTGCCTTCCGGGTCACGCCCTATTTCTCCGGAGCAAATAGCGACAATGATAAAGGATGACTACGAGATCGTCCCCCGACGCCACCCGGGGCGGTGGGTGTTCAGCCTGCTCATCGCACTGCTGGTAGTCCTGCTGGTCTGGCAGGTGGCGCGCAACGAGATATTCCACTTTTCGACGGTGCCGGCCTACATGTTTGATCCACGCATTCTCACGGGTGTCTGGATCACGTTGTACATCACATGCGGTTCCATGCTGATCGGGCTGGTGTTGGGCATCATGCTTGCGGTGATGCGTGTGTCCGACAATCCCGTCATGCGCAGCACGGCCGGCGCGTTCATCTGGTTCTTCCGGGGAACGCCTGTTCTCGTGCAGCTGATCTTCTGGTTCAATATCGGCATTATCTTCCCAAGCATATCGCTGGGCATTCCCGGCGGCCCGGTGATGTTCGACATCTCAACCAATGCGCTGATGACGGCAACCCTTACGGCACTGCTGGGACTGGGCCTCAACGAAGGCGCCTACATGTCCGAGATCGTGCGGGCCGGCATATTGAGTGTCGATCGCGGCCAGCGCGAAGCCGCAAAGGCGCTCGGCATGCCGCCGGGCAGGGTTCTGTCGCGCATCGTGCTTCCGCAGGCGCTTCGCATCATCATCCCGCCGACCGGAAACCAGTTCATTTCGCTGCTCAAGACGTCATCGCTGATCTCGGTGATCGCGGCGGGCGATCTGCTGACCCAGGCCACCCGGATCTACAACGAGAATTTCCGCATCCTCGAACTGCTGGTCGTTGCGAGCCTCTGGTACCTGCTGCTGACCACGGTGTTCAGCATCATCCAGTTCTATATCGAGCGCCGCTATTCGCGTGGTTTTGCTGAAACGCAGGAGCCTCAGGCCCTGCAATCGCTCAGGGATTTCTTCGCCATCATGCTCGGGCGCAGCAGGAACAGGAAAGCCGGAACGCCATGAAAAAGATTGTCGTCGAGGTCAAAAACGTTTCCAAGTCTTTTGGCACGGTCAATGTGCTCAGGAATGTCAGCTTTGATGTTCTGGACGGCGAAGTGGCGTGTATCATCGGTCCTTCCGGAGCCGGAAAATCCACCGCCCTGCGCTGCATAAACCGGCTCGAAACCCAGAGCCGCGGCATGATCTATGTCGACGGCCAGCCAATGGGTTACGAGGAACGCAACGGCCGGTTCCACGAACTGGATGAAACCGCGCTTGCACGCCAGCGTGCCCATATCGGCATGGTTTTCCAGCGCTTCAACCTTTTTCCGCATATGACGGTGCTGGAAAACATTATCGAAGCGCCGGTGATCCTGCGTGTCGCTTCCCGCAAGGAAGCGACCGCGAATGCGCGTGCATTGCTGGCCCGGGTGGGGTTGTCCGCCAAGGAAAACGAATATCCGGCGCAGCTTTCCGGCGGCCAGCAGCAGCGTGTTGCCATCGTTAGGGCACTGGCGATGAAGCCACGCCTGATGCTGTTCGATGAACCGACATCGGCGCTTGATCCGGAACTGGTCGGCGAGGTGCTGGCGGTGATGAAAACGCTGGCCGAAGAAGGGATGACGATGATCCTCGTCACCCACGAGATCGGGTTCGCCCGTGAGGTCGCCGATACCGTGCATTTTATGGTCGACGGCGAAATCGTCGAGAGCGGTGCCGCGCGTTCCATCCTCACCGATCCGAAAGAAGAACGCACCCGTGCATTCCTGAGCAGAGTTATGTGAGATGGCAAACCATAATATCGAGACACCAAACAATCCCTCATATCGGTTTGCCGCGCGCGCGCTGAATGCCAGCCATGCCAGCCATGCCGCAGCAAATGATCTTGTCGAATTGTCGGGAGGCTATGCCTTTCCACGCTGCCTGCCTGATATCAGCATCGAGGCGGGCAAGGCAGCGGCGGCGCACCGAACGGAAACGATGCAATATTCCGACGTCCTTGGTCTGGAAGAGCTTCGCGACCAGATCGTCGACTATGTTGCCGCCGACGGCATCGTCTGCGCGCGCGACAATGTGATGGTCGTCAACGGCGCCAAGCATGGGCTTGATCTTGCCTGCCGGGTTTTCATCGAACCGGGTGACACCGTCATCGTCACCGCGCCAACCTATATGACCGCGCTCAGCATCCTGCGCACGCATGAGGCTGATCTCTGGGCCGTCCCGCAGGACGAGCAGGGAATGCAGGCGGATGTGCTTGAACAAAGGCTCGCGGCCGCTCAGAGCGTGGGGGCTAAACTGCCCAAGCTGCTGTTTGACGTTCCTGATTTTCACAACCCGACCGGCATCACCACAAGCCTGGAGAGGCGGCACGAGTTGATCCGTCTCGCCCGGCGTTTCGGCTTCGTGATCGTCGAGGACGACCCCTATCGGCGTATCCGCTTCGAGGGCGAGGCGGTGCCCCCCATGAAAAGCCTCGATGAGTCCGGCGTGGTGATTGCGCTGGGTACGGCTTCGAAAATACTGGCGCCAGGCATGCGCATCGGCTGGGTCATTGCTTCCGCGTCGATCATAGAGCGTATGGCCGCGCACAAGGCCGATGGCGGCACCAGTCCTTTCAATCAGCGCATTTTTCTCGAACTCCTCGCCGGAAATCAGGTGGCGCACCACATTACCGCGATCATTCGCCAGTTGCGCATTCATCGGGACATGATGGTAGACGAACTGCGCCGCCATCTGCCCGAAGCGAGCGTCCATGTTCCACAGGGTGGATACTTCCTTTGGGTGGAACTGCCGGACGACATTGATGCCGACATGCTGGCCGGTCTTGCGATAAAAAAGGGCGTGAAAACCTATTCGGGTCGCCTGTCCTATCCGCTGGAGCCTTCCAGAAATGCGCTGCGCCTTTGCTATTCCTACGAGGAGCCGGAACGCATCCGGCAGGGCGTCGCGGCTCTGGGAGAGGCATTCGCGTCGCTTCGCAAAGGAGAGGTCGACAGTTCGGAACTGGAGGCTCTCGCCGACGCATCGCTAAAACTCCAGACCTTTTGATGCGGGCGCAGACGGCGGAACGACAAGCGCTCCCGTTCCGCCGTCTGCCTCCATCATGCTGTCATGCAGCAAATAGCTCGGAAGCCGATGGCCGAAGAACTGCAGGGCGATGTGCCTCAAGTCCCTTTTGGTCAAGAATTTTGCTGGACAATGATCCCAGACAGGCTCGTGACGCTCCCCACAGACGAGGAGAGCGCCAGGCCCTGGTTCGCGATCAAAACCTGTAATTCAGGCCGATCCTGAAGGTGTGGAAGTCGAGCGCGTTCGACGCGCGGCGGCCCGTTGTGGGGCTGCCCTGATGGTGAACCGGTCCGTAGACATCCGCCTCAAAAGGATCGCAGAAGCCCGGGATCATGTCACACATCGCATCGCCGAATATCTCGCGGTTCGGGTTTTCCCTCCACTCCTTGCCGATCACTTCCTGTGTCACGTAGTCCCGGGTCACGCCAGCACGCGCCTTGTCGAACCTGAAGCCCTTTCGCGAAAAGCCGCTGTATGAATAATCTGCATTGATGGACCATCGCTCGTTGAGCGCATATTCCGCACCGCCACCGAACGTATATCCGATGCGCGTGGCCGAATCCTTCTCCACGAAGACCACATCCGTCGTGTCCTGCATGACTTCCTGGATGGCAAACTGATCCCGCCACTGGGTTTCCTTTGCAAAGGCGACACCGCCCGATCCGTAGAGCATCCACCTGTTGTCAAACGCATAGCCGACGCGACCGCGCAAGGCGGCAGTCCAGTCGATATCGTAGTGGGTATTCGCCTGAAGCCCTTCTCCGGGCAGTCCAACGGAGCTTGTCCAGCTTTCCGTCGTTGCCGCCCCCTGCGCTCCATTGAGATAGCTTTTCGTCCAGCCCGCCTCCGCACCCAGAACCAGCCCGTTGCCAAACTGCCAGTTGTAGCCGGCCTGCACGCCAAAATTCATGCCGTTGAGGTTCAGATCGGCGGATTCCGTTGCCGCTACGTCTGTTGCCGTGCCGTCGAGCGAGGTCGTGTTCCCCCATGTGCGGCCAACACCGGTGCCAAAATGGAACCCGGCATAGGCGCCGGTCCAGTCCACCTTGCCGCCCTTGAGGTCCCGGATGAAGGGCGCTGAGAAATGCGGAAGGGTCTGGTTTCCGCCAAAGGTACCCGTCAGGCCCGCATAGAATGTTCGCCCCGGGCCAGGTTGGCGGACAAGGCTCAGGGGATCGACATAATACTGATCGGTCAGGTTCTCGACACGGACAGTTGCCGTGAGACTGTCCGTGACCTTGTATTCGGCGAATACGTCAACCAGCGTGTATGGCTTCCACGACACCAGCGAAATGAACTGCATCGCCCCGGTGGTGGTGACCTGCCCATGGCCGGCAGCGCGGGGGCCGACGTGGAGCATGCGGCCGCCAAGCGTCAGGCGGTCATCGAAGAGTTTCTGCGACAGCGACAGGTCGACGGAATATTCCGGTGGGACCTGATTGGTGGCATAGTCGCCATAGAGCGTGGCATTGGCACAGGTTCCGGCCGCATAGCAGAAATCGACACCGAGATAATAGTTTGCGTTCAGTTCTGCCGTGAAGCCGCCGTTCTCGTACCGGCCGGTCAGTTCGATGCCGGAAAATTTCGCCCGATCGATGTTGTGGACATACATGCCGACATTTTGCGTGCCGCCAAGCGTGCCGTATTCGCGCGAAATGTAATCCTTCACATCCCAGTTGAAATAGCCAAGCTTGAGCATGGCGCTGTCGCCGGAGGACAGAAGGCCGTCCGTTGTAAAGTTCGCGCCAACGTCCCAGCTATTGTTGCGCTCGGGGCTGAGATTTCCCGTGGGCACAACGAAAGTTCCGCCTGCCTCCACGATGCTCGGCATGCGCATCGCGCTGGCATAATTCGCATAAAGCTGGACGCCGCGGAGAGGCTCAAGCGTCAGGCCGACAGATGGGGTGAAGCCACCATCGTTGCGTTTGCGCGATGCACCGTAATCGATGATGGGAACCTTGCGATCATCCGACCAGTAGTGCGAATAGCGCATTCCGGCATTCACCGTCAGCCAGTCGAGCGGTTTGTAAGCGAGGCGGGCATATGCTCCGGCCTCCTGCCTTGCGGCGTCGCGGATGACCGACCCGCGGCTGCCTTGCCCGGGAACCATCACGAGAGCATGTTTTGTCGGGCTGGTGTCCTCGGCGGTGTAGGAAAGACCGTATGAAAGATCGAGCGAGCCATATCCGGCAAGATCGAAACGCGACGTGTTGGCGACATCCCCGCCCCACAGAAGCGAGTCGGAGCCTGCGCGGAAGTCGGTTGGCAGGCCCAGATCTTCCGGTTTGTTTTTGCCCTGGTCCCGCGGTGCGTAGCGCTGCCGCAGATGCGACACCCAGCCATTCACCGTCAGGTCGATGAGATCGTTGTCCGCCGGCTGCCAGCGATACCGCAATGTGCCGGTATCGAGCCCCACCCCCGTGGTCAGGCGCTGTTGCACAGGCTGGATACGTTCGGTGCTTAACAGGGATGCCAGCAGGTCTCCGCCCTCGCTGCGGAAACCTGTATAGCCAAGATGCAGCGTTTGCTCGTTCTCCAGATGCAACGTGGCTTTGGCCAGCCACGACTGCGTTTCGAGCTGCGTGTTCAGCACTTCCTCGCCGGGCCGATAGTTGGTTATTCCTTCATTCTGATAGTAATTCTCCCAGGAGCGATCATCACAGATGCCGCCAGAATAGCAGTATGGCCGGGGCCCGAGATTGACCGGCGAGGCTGCCGGCCCGTTCCTGCCCGCATGATAATTGCCCTGCTTTCGATATGCATATCCGGCCAGCAGGTCATAGTTCTCATCCTTTGTTGCGGCCACGACGCTGCCTGAGCCGCTGCTGGGCTGCAAAAGTCCCGGACGATCCAGACCCTGACCGGAGGCGACAGGCACCTTCGGCTCCAGCCAGGGAACGATGGGCCACGCATAGCCGCCAACCGCCCCCTGCTCCGGCTTCGATGTGTTGGTGCCGAAACCGCCTTTGACGCGTACCCCCCAGGTGTCGCCGGGCCTGACGATGTCGTCGGCAGTCAAAGTGCGCAAAGCCACGCTGCCGGCGATGCCGCGCGATGAAACGTCCGCGCCCCTGATGACATCCACGCCGGCGATCAGGTCGGGGTCAAGGAAGGTGCGATTGGAAATGCCCTGATAGCCCTGGCTGATCTGAAGCGCGTTCTCGGCGCCGTCCACGCTGACCTGAACACGCCCCATCCCCTGCATGCCGCGAATGTTGACGTCGACGGAACCAGCGCCGTTGCGCGCCTCGCCTGACAGCACTCCCGGCGTGCCACGAAATATGTCGGCCGGGCTCGATCCCCGGAAGCGTTCGATGCGCTCGGCCGGAATGTGGCTCGCTGCGGCAGCCGTCTCGAACGGCGTGTAGACCGTGCTCGCACCGCCGCCCTGTATGTTGATGGTGTTGAGCACTGTCGAGCCGTCTGGTGGCGGAGTGCCGGCGGCGGGTGTTGCGTGGGCAGCTAAGACGCGATCCTGCAAGACGATCGAGCGGGGACCCGAAACACGATAACTCACATCCGTTCCGGCAAGCAGGCGCGACACCGCCTGTTGCGGCGTCATGCTGCCGCTGAGCGGGACACTGGTGCCGGACAGGTCGAAGGCATAAGCGATACGCCAGCCGGAAACCTTCCCCACATCGGCCAGAGCCGAAGCCAGCGGCTTTGCCGGGATGTCGAACTGATAGGCTTGTTCACTCGACGAGGCCTGAGCATGGGCGAGCCCCGGGCAGCCCGGCATTGCCGCCAGTGCTGCGGTGCTGCAAAGCAGGAGCGCAGCGACATTCCTGATACGATTCTTGTGGTTCGACCCCGACATCACGACTCCCCGAGCGAGCGGGGACATCCGTCATCCCCTACCCTTAAAACGAATGACGGAGGCAAGACCTCATGGTCGGGTGAAAAAATCCTGAGAAAAAAGCACGACTTTAAAACATGAGGGTTACGAGAGGCAGCGCGCGGACGACGGTCGCATCCACCGCAGCCGCGATCGTGTCGAGCGACCCGTCTATATCGTCCAGCGAAAACGTGCCGGAAATCCGCCTGCCGGAAACGCTTCCTCTCACGAGAAGCCGCTGTGAGGTGTGCCGGCCGAGCGCGGCAATGACATCGGAAACCGGTACCTGACGAACGACCAGCCGCCCCGACAACCAGGCGAGTGAGGCGTCGAGGTCGGCTTGTTCCACTGTGCCTCCGGCCCCGGAGGTGACCGCTATCTGTTGGCCCGGCGTCAGATGTCGGGACGTCCGGTCATGGGCGCCCTTCACCACGACCTCGCCGTGCTCGACCGCCACCGTCGTCCGGCCGGCCCTGCGGTCGACATTGAAACCCGTCCCGACCACCCGTATCTGGTCGCCATCGACATCGACAGTGAAGGCCGGCGTGCTGCCTGGCGTGACCTCGAAGAAAGCCTCTCCGCGCAGCAGGCGCACATGCCGGCGCGTGGTATCGAAGTCGAAGGCAATCGCCGTATCGGCCCCTACCCTTGCCACGGAGCCGTCCGGGAGCCTCACCGGCATCACATAAGCGTGTCCCGACACGACATCGGCCTGCAGATCTTCCAGAAAATGGGGATTGACCACCCAGACCGCGAACACGGCGACCGCGCCTGCACAGGTCGCCGTCAGCCATGCCTTAGGCGACATCATTTGTCGGGCCAGCACGCCGCGCGGAGGTGAGGAGGTCGCGACCTGTTGCGCTGGTTTCTCCAGGCGCGCCCAAAGCACCCGCATTTCATCCCAGGCCAACCGGTTGGCGGGATCGACATTCAGCCAGTGCTCCAGTTCGCGACGCTCATCAGGCGTGAGCGACCCGCCGGTCTGCTTCGCCAGCCACAGTGCAGCGATATCCCTTTGTTCCTCAGTCGTATTACGGCTTGGCGGCATTCATCCCCCTGGCTCGACCTCTCTTATCGTCCCCCGGCTCATCCCAGCTGGCCAATGGATAAACGAGCCTTTTAATCTGATAACGTCCGAGGAAAAAATCCTCACAGATGAAAAACCATTCGCCTCAGCCAGGTCGGTCGGACAGCGCCTTCTGACAATGGCGCATGGCGCGGGCAACATGCTTTTCGACCGAGCTCACGGAAATGCCGTATCGTTTGCCGATGTCGGCATTCGACATGCCGTGAACCCGGCGCAACAGGAAAATATCCCGTGTCATGCGTCCCAGCTCCATGAGCTTCTGATCAAGCTCCAGAAGCGCCTGACGGCCCGCAACTATCGAATCCGGTGTCGGAACATCGCAGGCAAGTTGCTCCGGCATTATGCGTCGAAGGAGTTCCTGTCGGCGCTTCTGCGTCCTCACATGGTCGATCGTCGCATTTCGGGCCGACACATACAGGATCCTGACGCTTTCTTCGTGAGTTCTTTCCTGATCGCCGTTCAGCACTCGTGAAAATACATCCTGCACGATATCGGACGCCACTTCCCGATCACCAGTGGATCGCGTCACCAGAGATTCCAGCTTTTGCCGATGTTGCTCGAAAAGACGCGCCAGACGCTGGCTCCAGCCGGTCATTCGTCTGCTTCTTTCAAAAGGCCAGGCATGAGACACCGACTGGTTCCCCGCTTTCAGAAGCGGATCGGATGATAAAAGTTGTGTTTCTTAATCATGTTTAGGAATGGACCACAATCGGTATGAATCTCAACGTCAGGACAGATCCGGTCCATGGATGCGGACTTGAGCGGATTCCGGTCTTTGGCGGGCCAGTCCATGCAGCCTCTCCATCGCGACGGTCGGATTTTGGCATGCGCAGACAAGCGGCTGGTTAGAGACTTCCATCTGCTGAGGTTGAGATGGCCTGTTCAACAGATGCCACCGACGATGGCGGAACAGGACGGGCTGACATGACGCGATACTCTTCCAGAAAAGGAGTCGCTGCAAAGAGAGCGTCTTCAGCCCGTTGCACGGGCTGCGGCTGCGCACCTTCCGGCAAGGAGGCGGCCACACACACCACCCTCAGCTTTTTCGGCTTCCATAAACTGCCAGTCGTGCCAGCAGGATCGCTGCCAGGATGGCCGCCGCAACATTGTAGCTCATGCCGGAGACGAAGGCCGAGGCGTAGCGCGCGGCCTGTAACTCGGCGCCCTCCCCGAGCGCTGCACCGAACAGAATGCCGACCAGGGCCACGCCGAGCGCCGCACCGACCTGCTGGAGGGTGGAGATGACGCCCGACGCCATTCCGGCCTGACCTTCCTCCACGAAGCCGAGCACGAGGTTGAGCAGAGGCGTCATGATCATCGCCTGCGCTCCGCCGATGACGACCAGCACCGGAATAAGATGCGCCACCACAAGATCGGCCCCGGCAATCCACACCTGCCCTATCAGCACTCCGAGTGAGGCCGCATATACCAGCGCGCCCAGAGCAATGGCAGGCGTGCCGAAACGTGCGACAAGGCGCGGAGCGCTGAGCGAGAGGATGACGAAAGCGATGGAGCACGGCACGAAAGCGCTGCCTGCATCGAAGGGACTGAGGCCAAAGCCCGTCTGCACCAGAAGCGCGAAACAGAGAAAGAATGATGAGGCCGTCGAATAGATCAGGAGCACCAACAGTCCGCCCTGGGCAAAGCGCGGCTGACGCATCAGCGCCATGTCGACGAGAGGCTGATGGCCGGCTTTGCGGCGACGTTCCTGATGGCGATAGAAGGTGGTGAGCAGGAGTGCAGCCCCGGCAAGCGACAGGAAACTCCAGAGCTGCCAGCCATGTGTCGGAGCCTCGACCAGCGGCACGAGAAGCATCGTCAGCCCGAGGGTAACCAACGCCACACCCGGCCAGTCGAGCACCGGACGTTCAGGCGAGCGCGTCTCCGGTATGAACCGCGCCATCAGGATTGCGAATATTCCGACAGGCACGTTGATGAGGAAGATCGTGCGCCATCCAAGATCGAGGATGTTGGCTTCAACCAGAAAGCCACCGACGATTTGTCCAGCAATGGCGGCAAGCCCGAGCGTCATGCCGAGAAAGCCGAAGGCGCGGCGGCTGTCCTCGCCGGAAAAATTCACCCGGATCGAGGCATAAACCTGCGGGAAGAGCAACGCCGCCGCCAACCCCTGCAATACGCGCGCGCCGATCAGGATTTCCACGGTTGGAGCAATCCCGCAAAAAAGCGATGCGACTGTGAACCCGGCCATGCCGAGAATGAACAGCCTCCGCCGCCCATGGAGATCGCCAAGCCGCCCGCCTGTAACCAGCAGGACGCCGAAGGCCAGTTCGTAACCCGCCACGATGAACCCGATCTGCGACAGGCTAGCCCCGAGTTCGGCCTGCATGGAAGGGATCGCGACATTGACCACGAAAAGATCGAAAATCGTCACGAACCCGGCCAGCAGCAGAATGAACAGGCCAGGCCATGGCGGCCGCCGGACAGCTTCGGGAGGAATGTGGGAAAGGTGTTCGGTGGTGCAGGCCTCGGAACTCATCTGGCGTCCTCGTGTGTTGACGCACCAGCGATTCCACGGACATTATCCTTTTACAATTTAACTGCTTATGCTGTTGCTTTTTGTAATGGGCGAACCGATGCGCACCCTTGAGCGAACCCGACCAGAGCTTGCCAATTTCCTGCGTACGCGCCGGGAGCGGCTGTTACCGGAAGACGTTGGCCTTCCATCCGGCAAGCGTCGGCGAACACCCGGGCTGCGGAGGGAGGAAGTTGCCGCCCTCGCAGGGGTCGGACTGACCTGGTACACATGGCTTGAGCAAGGCCGCGAGATTGGGGTTTCTGCCGATTTCCTCGACAATCTTGCCCGCGTGCTCAAACTCGATGCCGCCGAACGAAGGCATCTGTTTCTGCTCGCCCACGAGCGTCCGCCGGCAGAACCCGGCAAGACGTTCTGCATCGTGCCGGCACTCGCCGCCCGATTGGTGGAAGACCTTGCTCCCCACGCCGCCTATATCATTAACTTGCGCTGGGACGTGCTGGCTTTCAACGATCCAGCCGACTCGCTGTTCGGGTTCAATGGCCATGAACCCGGCCAGCGAAACATGCTACGGCTGCTTTTTACCGATCCCGCGCTACGCGATGCCATCGTTGACTGGGAAGAACAGGCGCCGGCGATGCTGGCGAGCTTCCGCCGTGATTTCGCCGCCGCACGGGAAGATGCCGATGCCAGCAGGCTGGTGGCGGAACTGGAGGCGGTTTCGCGCGCGTTCAAAAGCTGGTGGCGCAGTCAGGACGTCCATGCGCCTTGCACCGGCACCCGGGTGATCCGTGTCGGGGGGAAGCCCATAGAGTTTGAGCACACATCGCTTACCGTTGATGGCGGACAGCATCTGCGCCTCGTCGTCTACGCGCAAAAACGCTGACCACGCTGCCGGCAAGGACGGGTGCCTGCCCCTGCGCGGAGCTCTCGCCGCGGTGCGTGTCTGACCGGCGTTTCGTTCAGCTTCCGGCCAATCGGGATGGTGCCGGGCTTCTGCAAAAAAATGATCGCACTCCCCGATGAGCAGGATTCAGCGAGGATGTTTGTGAAAGCGCACCGCAAATTCATGGCTATATTTGGTGGTTGCAGTACCAATTGCGGGGTTGTATTCAGCCTCAATTCCGTTGTGACTGATCAGATCCGAGAAGACTTGAAAATAAAAATTCGGGGGGAGGATGGCAGATCACATCACGCTGGAAGAGCAAAAGATCATAATCCGGTCTTTGCCTGTTCCGGCCTGTCTGGTGGACAGGCAGCATCATTACCTGTCGGTCAGCGAGAGCTATGCCGGATTGTTTGGTGCTAGCCCGGACCATCTTATCGGGCGATGCATGGCTGGTATTGTTCCCGATAAGGTGATCGCAAAAGCCGATTCCGATTACACGGCTTTTGACAATGGAGAAGCCACGGCTACGGATGAATTTGTCATCAATGGCCAGATCTTTCTCGTTACTATTCATCCGCTCAGACATGCTGACACATCGGTCATCGCCAGCTTCGTTACTCTGACCGACATCTCTCCTTTTCAGAAGAAAATCACCGATCTGTCAGGGCAGAATGAAAAGCTTCTCTCCTTCAACGCCCGATTGCAGCATATAGCCGAAACGGATTCGTTGACGGGGCTTGCAAATCGCCGGGGAATGAACCGCTTCATCTGCACCGAAATGCGGCGCTGCCGCCGCGAGGAAACACCGCTTTCACTGGCCTTGATCGACATTGATTATTTCAAACATTTCAATGATCAGTTCGGGCATCTGGCAGGCGACAGCGCTCTGATACAGGTTGGCGCTGTCCTACAGCGATCCGTCCGCCGGCCGGGTGATTACGTTGCGCGTTACGGTGGAGAGGAATTCATCGTCATCTTGCCCGACACTGATGTGGCGGGTGCACGGCATGTCTGCGCCAACATTCAGCAGGCGATTTCATCGCACGCCATCATGCATGAAACCCTTCATTGCCAGCACCTGACAGTGAGCATCGGCATTGCCGGCACCGCGAAGATCGGGCGCGACATCGATCTGAATGACTTTCGCGAAGATCTGTTGCAGGCAGCCGATCTCGCCCTTTACGATGCAAAAGGCGCCGGCCGAAACAGTGTCAGAGTTTGGCCCGATGAGATCGGCACGACATTCTCACCCGAGAATGCACCACTCATGCGATAAGCAAAAGCAGGCGATTTTTATCCGGACCGCCTGACATGTGGATGCATCCCCCACAAACCTCAGTCGAAATCAGACGAAGCGGGATTGCATAGCAGGCGCCGGCGGATCGCCTGGAGCCTAGCATCATCGACGGCGCACTCGCGCAGATAGCCATAAGCACCGCCATGCGCAGCCAGATATTGGAGAGCCGCCGCTATGGCTTTTGGATCGACGGCCAGAACGGCTTTGACCGATGCCGGCATCGCACCGCGTTGCAAAGCGTTTTCACGCAGCCGCTTCAGAAGCGGAGCTGCGATCGTCGCCGTGAGAAGATAATCGCTGATGATATGTTCCTGCGGCACCCCGGCGATGGCGAGAGTCAACGCTGCCACCAGTCCGGTCCGGTCTTTGCCGGCGGTACAGTGGAACATCACGAGCCCATCACGCGCATTCGCCATTGTCGCGAAAACAGTGGCGAACGAACTCCGGCATGTCGTCAATGCCTCGACATAGCGTTCAGCCAGAGAATAGCCGGCCATCGCCGTTTCGGACAGCAGATCGACGGGCGACAGACCATCGAAGAGCGGAATGTTCCGGTAATCGACCTCAGCGCAATCCCGGAAGGGATTGACGTGCAGTTCGGTCTCGTGTGCGCCCCGCAGGTCGATGACGGTTTTAACGCCCTTGCCCACAAGTTCGGTGACTGTCGGGCCGGAGAGCCGGTGCAGACCGTCGCTGCGGAGCAAGCGCCCCCACTGCGTGTGCCGCCCATCGGGCACAGGGTAGCCGCCAAGATCCCGAATATTCCACGCGCCCTCTGCCTGCCAATGCCGCTCCATATCTCAGGTCGCCTGCCAGAATACGATACGACGCTGGAGGAATCGCAAAATCATTGTCGCGGCGACCCCCATCAGCGCAAGCGCGGTCAGAGCCGCAAACATCATCGCCACGTCGAGCTCGGCCGCCCGCGCCTTGATCACATAGCCGAGCCCGCGGGAGGATGCGACGAATTCCGACACCACGCACCCGATGAGGCTGAGCGCGATAGAGATCTGGAGCGCAGCAAAAAGATAGGGTGCGGCCGCCGGAATCAGGACATGGCGCAATATATGTAGCCGTGAGGCACGAAAGCCACGGAAGAGATCGATCAGTTGTCTGTCAGCCTCACGCAAACCTGTCATCGCCCCCACGAAGAGCGGAAAGAAGCACAACAGCGCGGAAGTGAACACCTTCGAGCCCATGCCAAAGCCAAGATAGGCAACCAGCAGAGGCGCAACAGCGACCTTTGGGACCGATTGCATGGCGATCACCAGAGGAGTGATGAACGGTCCCAGCGGCCGGATCAACGCGACGCATGAGCCTGCGGCAATGCCGAGAGCAACCCCGATAACGAGGCCTAGCAGGGAAGCCTGGCCAGTGAAGACAACATGCGGCAGGAGCTGCCCTTCGACGAACCCGCGGCGCATCGCGTCCAGATAGTCTCCGGGACTGGGCATTACCGTTTTGGGAACGCCGCCCCAGCCTGTCGCCAACCACCAGATCAGGAGCAAACCCAGCCCCGCCAATGTGCTGCTTACGACGGTTTTCCCGAACTCGTTCATCAAAGCCCGCCCTCGACACCGCCAGCAGAGCCGGCATTTTCCCAGAAAATGATACGGCGGCGTATGAAGCGCACCAGCGCGGAGGAACTGACACCGATTGCGGCCAGCAAGGCAATGGCGGCAAAAACAGTCGGAGTGTCATAGGTGCTTGCCGCGCTCTGGATCAGCGTTCCCAATCCCACCGTTCCCGCGACGAATTCCATCACAACCGTGGCGAGAAGGGCGAAGATGACTGAAACTTCCAACCCGACCATAATAGGTCCCAGAGCGGCCGGAACCTGCACCGCCCAGAAAATATCCCATCGGCTGGCACCGCAGACACGATAAAGGTTGTGGAGGTTCTGGTCGGCGGAGCGAAAACCGGCGAAGGCGTTGGCGAAGATCGGATAGAGGCACGACAGCGCTGCAAGCAGCACCGTGCTCATCATGCCAAAACCGAACCACAGGAAGATGAGCGGAGCCAGCGCCGCCTTGGGAATGGACTGGAAAGCAACCAGATAGATCATGAAAGAGCGCTCGGCGGAGCGGATAATCGCCATCACAGCGGCCAGAGAAACGCCGGCCAGTGTGCCGAGCGCAAGGCCGAGAAGCGCGGACCGCAGAGTTGCCCAGAGATGCGGCAACATTTTTCCGCCAGCGAGCCCACCCCATAGCGTGTTGAAAGCATCGGCCGGGTGCGGCAGGAGCGTCACCGAAACACCGCCCAGCGTGGCGGCGTAAAGCCAGAGGGCCAGCACCAGAACCAATGTAAACAGCGGCGCAAACAGCATGATGACACGAGTGGGCATCATGCCGCCTCCATCTCCTGGAAGACCTGACGCAGTTCATTGGCCAGGTTTACGAAACCCGGATCCATCATCGTTTCGATACTGCGCGGGCGCGGCAGGTCGACCTTGATGTCGCGTAGGACGGTACCCGGTCGTCCCGACAACACAAGAACTCGATCCGACAGGAAAACCGCCTCCGGGATCGAGTGGGTGATGAACAGAACCGACTTTCTGGTCTCCGCCCAGATACGCTGAAGTTCGATCATCATCGTCTCGCGTGTCATGGCATCAAGCGCTGCGAACGGCTCGTCCATCAGCAGCAGTTCGGGATCGTGGATGAGGCCCCGCGCGATGCCGACGCGCTGCTGCATGCCGCCTGACAATTCATGAGGATAGTGATTGGCGAAAGCTTCGAGCTTGACCATGGCGAGCAGGTCCATGGCCCGACTGCGTGCCGCACGAACATCCATGCGCATGGCGCGGATGGGCACGAGAACATTTTCGATCACCGATTTCCATGGCAACAGCGTCGCCTGCTGGAAAACCACGCCTACTTCGCGGCGGGGACCCTTCACCGGTGTCCCGCCCAGGTTAATCGTGCCGGCGCTGGGTGTCAGCAACCCGGAAGCGAGCTTCAGCAGAGTTGACTTCCCACATCCCGAAGGACCAAGGACAGAGATAAACTCACCCTGCCCCACCGAGGCGTGGAGGTCGCGCAAAGCCTGGACGGGTCCGCGACTTGTCTTGTAGACAAGTTCCATCCCGCGCATTTCGAGGGCCGGGGTTGAAGGTCTGTCGGTCTGCACGGCGCTTTGCAGCATGATCAATGCTCCTCCCTGATCGGCCTTGACGTCAGCGGCTCATCTCGGTCCCATCCGGATGGCTCCGTCAAGCCGGATCGTTTCACCGTTGAGCATTTGATTGTCGATGATGTGCAACGCCAGTTTGGCGTATTCCTGTGGCTCTCCGAGACGCGAGGGAAACGGAACCTGCGACCCCAGACTGTCGCGAGCCTCCTGGGGCAACCCCATAAGCATGGGGGTCAGAAACAGGCCTGGCGCAATGGTACAGACGCGAATGCCGAACTGCGCAAGATCGCGCGCCACGGGTAATGTCATCCCGGCGACGCCGGCCTTCGATGCCGCATAACCGGCCTGACCGATCTGCCCCTCGAAAGCGGCGACACTTGCAGTGTTGACGAACACGCCGCGCTCTCCGGTCTGCGTGGGTTCAGCCTTGACCAGCCGCTCGGCGACAAGCCGCATCATATTAAAGGTGCCGATGAGGTTGACCCGCACGATCCGGTCGAAAAGCGACAGGGGAAAGACCCCATCACGTCCCACAGTGCGGGCCGCATTGCCGATCCCGGCACAATTGATGAGAATGCGAACCGTCCCATGCGTGGCCTCTGCCGCGTCGATCGCCTTGCTCGCAGCTGTTTCGTCGGCAACGTCGCCTTCCACGGTGTGGCAGCCCGTCGTCTGACGCACCTCCTCCAGTGCCTGCGCGTTCAGATCCATGGCAGTGACTTTCGCACCGGCTCTGACCAGCCCCGCAACCGTCGCTCCGCCCAGTCCCGAACCACCTCCAGTGACGAGCGCGGAAATTCCTTCCAGATTCATCGTAATCCTCCCGTAATCAAACCGTCCTCGTGCTCCACGATTGCTCCACTTCCGCAGCGCTGACGCTGGTACCGTTCATTCGTCCTGCAACAGAGGGCGTCCTTGAGAATCTCGGCGCCGGCGTCGCCTGCCACAGCCCGTCCCGGGCAGTGAAAGCTCCGCGCGCTACGAGGTGTGGATGATGCGCTGCTTCGGCCATCGAAATGACGCCCGAGACGCATGCGTCATCTCCTTCGAACAGTTCCGTCCATTCGGCGGCGGTACGGCTGCGGAAGGCCTGTTCCAGTCGCGCCCGAAGCTCAGGCCAGCGTGCCCGGTCGGCCTGGAAAGCGGCCAGATCCTCCATGCCGAGAAGAAGGCACATGCGGCCAAAGAATTTCTGCTCCAGACAGCCAACCGCGACATAGCCGCCACAGGAGCACTCATAGGTATCGTAAAACGGTGCGCCACCGTCGAGGAAATTGGTTCGCGGCGCCTGCGCATCCCATTGCCCATCGGCCATCATGCCGTGGAACATCGACAGCATGTTCAGCACGCCCTCGACCATAGCGCAGTCGACGATCTGCCCCAGACCGGAGGACCGTGCCTCGATCAGCGCGGCAAGCACGCCCGCAACCAGAAACATGGACCCGCCGCCATAATCGGCAGCGATGTTCAGCGGCGGGATGGGCTTGCCCTCAGGCGCGCGTATCGCTCCCAGTGCGCCTGTGATCGACAGATAGTTTATGTCGTGCCCCGCTGAATGGGCCATTGGGCCCGTCTGCCCCCAGCCCGTCATGCGGCCGTAAATCAACCGCGCATTGATGTCGTGCAGAACCTCAGGCCCAAGGCCGAGACGCTCCATGACGCCGGGGCGATAGCCTTCCAGCAGCACATCGGCCTGGTGCAAAAGCCGGATTGCGGCAGCGTGACCGGATTCGGATTTAAGGTCGAGCGTGACGAAGCGCCGGCCGCGGGCGGTAACATCGTTACGTGATGCCTTCTCGCGACAAATGCGAACCACATCTGCACCCATATCGGCAAGCACCATGGCAGCCAGCGGTACAGGGCCGATCGCTTCAAATTCCACGACCTTCAGTCCCGTCAGCGGGCCGCTCCGTACGAATGCGTGCTTCATCGCGCTTCCTTCTCTGCACATCAACGCGCCATGGATTTCAGCCTTACACCGCATTCTGTTTTCAAACAAGCGATAGGTAGAATTTTATCTCGGTCCGCGAGAGACAAAACACTCCAACAAATTGTTTTCATTAGTTTTTATATGGATATGCAAAGTGCCCAAAATTCGAGAGACCCATTTCGCTTGCATTATAGATATTGACGACTAACAAACGTATGTTAGATTAACGAAAAGGAGCTTTTTATGACCGGGAACGCCGAGATCGAGGACATTCGCCACGCGACTCGCCAATTTTTCGCTACAGAAGTGCTCCCTTACGCAACCCGGTGGCGAGAAGCCGGCACAGTGGACCGCGATCTCTGGCGCAAGGCCGGCACACTTGGACTGCTGGGCGTATGCGTGCCGCAGGAATATGGCGGGGTCGGTGCTGGTTTTGCACATGCGGCTGCAGTCTACGAGGAATTCGGCCGGGCCGACTTCGTCGACTTCGGCGTCACGATCCACAGCGGAATCGTCATTCCCTATTTTCAGCATCTGGCGACAGAGGCACAAAAGGTCCATTGGCTGCCGCGTCTGTGCTCAGGTGAGACCGTAGCCGCCGTGGCCATGACCGAACCCGGGGCCGGCTCCGACCTACAGGCGATGACCACGACGGCGCGTATGGTGGACGGCGGCTATAGCATCAGCGGCAGCAAGACCTTCATCTCGAACGGCTCGCAGGCCGATGTCGTGGTTGTGGCGGCCCGAATGGATCGTCAGGATGGGCGTAAGGGGTTTTCTCTCTTCATCGTGCCGGCCGAGACGGCAGGCTTCCGCCGCGGGCGCAAACTGGAAAAGATCGGCCTGCGAGCCCAGGACACCGCCGAGTTGTTCTTTGACAACGTCCACGTGCCACATGACGCACTTCTTGGAAATGAGGAAGGCCAGGGCTTCAGACAACTCATGCAGATGCTGCCACAGGAGCGGGTGGTGATCGCGCTGCAGGGAATGGGCGCCATCGAGCGCGCGCTTGAGATTACCCGCGCTTATGTCCATGAGCGCAAGGCATTCGGCAAACCGCTCATCGAACTGCAGAACACGCGCTTCAGGCTGGCAGAACTGGCGACCGATGCAAAACTGGCCAGGGTTTTACTGGATCATTGTATTGTAGAGCTTGAGGCGGATCGCCTCGACATAGCAACCGCCGCCATGGCCAAATGGTGGGTGACGGACAAGCAGTGCGAAATCATCGATGCCTGCCTGCAAATGTTCGGCGGCTATGGATATATGAGCGAATATCCGATCTCGCAGCTCTATCTCAATGCCCGGGCGCAACGCATTTACGGCGGAGCAAACGAGATCATGAAAGAGATCATCGCACGCACGCTGTGAGGCTCGGGCTAATAGTCCTCAGAAGGACATCGAGCGATTCTGCGATCACCGCGTCAGTGCTGTGCCCCACGCATGATACGGACGAGCTGTCGCGCAACATTCGCCAGTTTCAGGCCCCCATTCGGCCGGAACCAGGTAGGGGTCCAGTTCAGCGCGCCCAGGAAGTGCAGCCGGAAAACGGTCTGATCGATGCTCTCCGGCAAATCGAGATCTTTGACGAGTTGCTTGACGAGCGTTTCATAGCTGTCACGCTGGTTTATCAGGGTCGGCCACATCCGCTCCAGCGATCGTGGAAAAGTCGGCGTGATGAGGGCGCGGAAATCCGAGTTGATCAGCGATTCCAGATGAGCAACCGCGCAAGCCTCAAGCCGCTCCCACGGATCGGTCACGCCTTCGAGAGCTTCACGCACAGCCGTTTCGATCATCTCCATGCCACGACCGTGAACCGCGACGAAAATCTCGTCCTTGGAGGCGAAATGATAGTAGAGCGAACCCGCCATAACTCCCGAGGCGGAAGCGATGTCACGCATCGACGTGCCATCGAAACCCTGACGGGCGAACAGACGAGCGGATTCGGTCAGCAACTGCCTGCGCCGAACATCGGCGCGCCCCAGCTCTTCCTTGTCACCGGCGTTCTTCGGGAGCTTCTGCTTCCTCCCGACCGGGGTAGTCGTTCTTGCCACGAGCGCATCCACTTCAATTTTGAATGGTCGTTAGTTATGTTAAATAGTGGTGTTCTTCAACTCTTCACCCGATCATAAAGAAGTTGAGACGCCTCCGTCCACAACCAGAACATGCCCGTTGATGTAAGATGCCGCATCGGAGGCCAGAAATAGCGCCGCGCCGGCGATTTCAGCCGGTTTTCCCCATCGTCGCAGGGGAATGCGGCGGGTGATTCGGTCGTCTTCGACTGCCCATAACGGCCGGTTGAATTCGGTTGCGAAAAATCCCGGCGCAATCGCATTGCAACGAATGTTCAAAGGACCAAGCTCGCTGGCGAGGGCGCGTGTCAGCGCTGCCAGCCCGCCCTTTGAGGCGCAATAAGTGGTGTTGTTCGGCGAGGGCCGCTCCCCTGCGATAGAAGTGACGAAGACCATCGCGCCCCCGCCAGCCGCCGCCATGAGGGGAGCCACCCCCCGCGCCAGCCGGACATTCGCCGCCAGATTGACGTCGAAAAGACGATTGATGGCGTCATCATCTATTTCGGCAAGCGGACGCCGGTCGCGCATGCCGGCATTGCCGATCAGAATGTCGACTCCACCAAGCGTGGCGATCACTTCTGCCAGACCGTCACGCAATTCATCGGCATCTCCGAGGTCAAAGGCGAAGGAGGCGATCCCCTCCCCCCTGAACGCATCGCCGGGAGCGCTGCCGCGACCGCAAACAGCGACACGCGCGCCTGCTGCCGCAAGCGCCCGGGCCATTTCCAGCCCGAGCCCGGAGCCACCGCCGGTCACGATGGCCCGTTTGCCCTGCAGCTCAGGCCACGCCGGCATAAGGAACCGCAATGCCGAGGCGCTTCACCATATCGGCGTGTTCAGCCGCCACATCCGCCGGCACGGGTATCGGAAACTCCAGAAGCTGCTGGGCCATGCCCTTCGCCAGCGGATCAAGCCGCATTGAGGCAGAACCGCCGCCGCCAAGGGAGTTGTGGAGAACAAAGTTCATCGCGTTGGCGCCGGGAACCATATACCGGTCCACCTTTCCTGCCTCTCCCTCAAACACATGCGCGAACCATTTCGCCACCGCCGCTGGCGTAAGCGCCGAGGTGATATAAGGGACATATTCCGCCTTGCGCGCGATGACCGCGACATTGAAGAGATCGCCCTTGTCACCACTGCGTCCCCAGGCCAGACAGATCAGTGGAACGGTAGACGGCTGCGGCCCGAGCGGTTCCGGCTGGGGCGCGCGCTCCACCATCGCGGGATCGAAACTGTCCACCGCCGGCAACGCGACCTTACGGCTTTCCCCATCGGCCGTGAGCGTCACGGGCACCTCCGATTTGTCGAGCTTAAAGGAGAACAGGCGAACAACCGGCGCAACCGATGGCTTGAAGCCGAAGAAGCCGGTGGCGCCAGGTGACATCGAGACGATATGGGAGAAATGCTCCCGCGCGAACATTTCCGCGGCGTTGCGGTCAGGATGATCCACGACGATCTTGGAAACGACCTCACGCGTATCGCGTTGGCGGCCCTGCGCTCCCAATGTCGACTCGGCTCCCAGCAACTCGACGTGCTTTCGCGTCCATTCCGGTTGATTGCTGTCGCGCAGCATCCGGCGTGTGCGCTCCAGAAGCGCGGTGGCCTGCCGTTCAGCCTTCGCAACGGCCTCGATCCCTACCACCGGCAGGATCGCCACCGCACGCCAGCCATCCTGATAGGTTGCGCATACCTTGTAGGTTGAAGGCGGCGCATAGCCTTTCACGCCGGATACTTGCACAACGTCTCTGGCAAGCTGTTCGATCCGCACCTGCGAAAAATCGCAAGTGGCATCGGGAACGAAATAGCTCTGCGGATCGGATACCTCGTACAGCATTTGTTCGGAGACCGTTCCGACCGTGACCATGCCGCCGGTTCCCTCAGGCTTTGTGACGATAAAGCTGCCATCGGCGCTGCATTCGAGTATGGGATAGCCGATATTCGACCAGTCCGGCACGTCGCGCCAGTCTGTGTGCATGCCACCCGTCGCCTGCGCGCCACATTCGTTGATGTGGCCGGCCAACGTGCCAGCCGCGATCAGATCATAGTCGGTAGCTTGCCAGCCAAACTCATGAATAAGCGGGCCCAGCGTAAGCGCGGAATCGACGACACGGCCGGTAATAACGATGTCGGCGCCGGTCTCGAGAGCAGCCGCAATCGGGAACGCGCCGAGATAGGCGTTGATGCTGGTGATCTTTTCAGGGAAAGGCTGGCCCGAGAACATCTCTACCATACCGCGCTCGCGAAATTCGTCCGCGCGAGCACTGAGATTGTCGCCTTCGACAACCGCGATCCTGGGCGCGACGCCAAGTTCCTTGCAAAGTTCTCGCAGCGCATCTGCCGCACCACGCGGGTTAAGGCCGCCGGCATTGACCACGATCTTCACCTTGCGGTCGACGATCTCGCGCAAAGCCGTGCGCATATGGGGATCGATGAAATCCGGCAGGTAGCCAGAAGTTGGATCTCGTTTCATCATCCTGGCCAGGAAGGACATAGTGACTTCAGCCAGATAATCGAAAACGAGATAATCGACCCCCGATCTCAGCAAAGGGGCAATCGACGTCGGGCTATCGCCATAGTAAGCAGAAGCTCCGCCAATGCGGATGGTTTTCTCAGCCATTTTCGTGGTCCTTCCAGGGATAGAGAGTCGGCATGTCGGTGCTGGGTTTGCCGGTGAACCGGGCGTGGCGCTTTTCGATAAAAGACGCGATACCTTCCTGGCCATCCGGGCTCAGGGCCAATTGAGCGTTGATGGGAGCATCGAGCATCAACGCCTCCAACGGGTCAGCCGCCGCAGCCATCCGCCACATCAGCTGGCGGGTGATCGCGGTAGCGACAGGCGCCTGCTCAGCAATGACGCGGGCAATCTCCCGCGCGCGCGGCAGCAGCGCCTCTGGCTCGAGGACCTCGGAAACGAGGCCGGCCGCATGCGCTTCGGCGGGCTCGATCATACGGGCGGTGTAGACCCATTCCAGCGCCTTCGGCAGGCCAACGATGCGTGGCAAGAAGTAGCTGCTTCCAGCCTCGGGAATGAGGCCGCGCCTGCCAAAGACAAAGCCCATTCTGGCGTTGGTCGAGGCCAGCCTGAGATCCATCGGCAGCGTCATTGTGATTCCGACGCCCACCGCAGTCCCGTTGATCGCGGCTATCGAAGGTTTCAGGCATCTGTGAATGCGGATGGCGAAGCCGCCGTCATTTCCGCTGCGTCCCATCATGCGCTGGTCCGACCCAAGCCCGGAAATATCGGCGCCCGCGCAAAACCCCCTGCCGGTGCCGGTGACGATGATGACACGCACGCAATCGTCCGCATTGGCGCGGGCGAAGGCGGCACCAAGCTCCTCGCCCATACGGGCGGTGTAGGCATTCAACCGCGACGGCCGGTTAAGCGTGAGGGTCAGAACGCCATCTGCCAAGTCCTCCAGCACGTGGGGTTCGTCAGAGACGGTGCTCATGCGGACTCCTTCCGTGATTTCGGGTTGTTGACCGCCAGCGCATCGCGCAGGCTGCTTGCCAGATATGCACGCAGGGCGGGGTCACCGATATCCGCTTTCCCCGCGCGTATCGCGGCCGCCAGCTGTTGTTCGTCGGCATAGCCGAGTTCCTTCAGCCGGGCAGAATTTTCATCGGAACTCTGCGCCATTTGGCGCTGGACGATCGACAACAAGTTGACCGCTACCCGAATCTGATAGGCATGATAGCCGCTCAGCACCGACAGCAATTCATCGGTGAGATGGAGCTTTACCGCTTCCAGCAGATCGGCCGCATGCGGATGATGGCCTGACATCAATCCCTCCCTTCGATGACGTCGAGAAGATCCAGGAGCGGTTCCTCCACCCGGCGTCCGATCGCGGCATATTCCATCGGACGCCATCCGTTGCGCCTGGCCTGTTCGCCGCGGCGGATGCAGCCCAGCGCCCACTTGATTCCCGCCATCACTTCCCAGAACCGCGCGGCGGCCGGATCGACAGCCCCGCCTCCCGAAGCCTCGTATGCAGCGTAGAGTTCCTCGCGCGAACCGACGCCGGCCACCTTGCCGGCTGCGCCGAAGCGCCATGTGCGCAGGCAGACATAACCGAGGTCTTCCATGGGATCCCCGATATGGGCGATCTCCCAATCGAGCAGCGCGCGGATCCCGACCGCGTCAACGATGACGTTGCCCAGACGCAGATCGCCATGCACCACACCCGGACGCGACGGTCGGGGCCGGTTTTCGTCCGCCCACCGCAAGGCGAACTCCAGCGCCGGATAACTGTCGGGCATGCTGGCGAGAACCGCGCAATAGACTTCGAGCAGTGTTTCGGCATCGAAGCGCTGGAGGAATTCCAGTCCGTTGGTCTCCATCAGGTGAATGCGCGCGGCGATAGCTCCAATTTCGCCCGCCATCCTGGCTCGCGCTGCCGCGAATGCGGGATCCCGGAGAATACGGCGCGCAAGCGTCTCCCCCTCGATGTGCAGCGTTATTGCGCCTTCGCCCATGCGGTCTTCCGGAGAGAGCAGGTGAACCACTTGCGGCACGGCGACGCCGCTGTGACAGGCGGCCCGCATGACGCGGAATTCATCGCCCCCGGCCAGCCAGGGCAGACGCGAAGAAGGATCGGTGCGGTCACGGGATTGGTCCATGGACGACATCTGCAGTATCAGCGGGGTCCATCCCTCCTGCGCCTGGGCCTCGAAGGCCCACGTCGCCTTGGTCGCCCCGGCGGAAAGCCGCTTCAGTCCCCGCACCGCGCCAAAGCCGCTCGCGCGCCCAAGCGCGGCGGTCAGGTGGACGGAGAGATCTGCGGCCTCGATCTCCATTATCGGCCCGTAGCGAGGATCACGCGCCTCTCCTCCTCGCTCAGCGTGCCCCTGCGAGGGCCGGCATAACCGAAGAGATAAGCCGCAATCTTGCGGATCTGGATTTCATCGGACCCTTCGGTGATGCGGTAGCGGCGATGATGTCGATAGATATGTTCGAACTGCCTGTTGCGCGAATAACCCAGACCGCCATGGGTCTGCATGGCCTGGTCGGCCGCACGGCAAACCAACCTGTTGGCGCGATAATTCGCCATAGCGACCAGATCGCTGATCTCCATATGGTCTTGGGTATCAAGCTGGTGAGCAACGCGGAACACGAAGGTCCGGAGCATCTCCATCTCGGCATGAAGCTCCGCGAGTGGAAACTGGATGGCCTGAAAATCCGCCAGCGGACGTCCGAATGTATGGCGGGCGCGTGCGTAGTTGACAGCTTCGGTGATGCAGTAGCGAGCGGCGCCCACACTGGAAGCCGCCTGACGGATGCGGTTCTGATGAACGAAGCTCTGAGCCAGCACAAGGCCCTCGCCTTCACTGTGAAGGATGGCGCTATCGGGAACACGCACATTCCTGATCGAAACCTCGGCATGGTCCGAGGGCATGTTGAACGTCCAGTGGTAGTAGTCGATGCTGAAGCCGGGCGCATCGATCGGCACGATGAAGCCGGTGATCCCTTTCGCGTCTCCCGGCTTCCCCGAGGTCCGGGCGAAAACCAGATCGACGCTCGCTTTGTGGACGGCGCTGTTCCAGCGCTTCGCGCCGTTGATGATCCAGCCGTCTCCATCACGCACGGCGGTCGTCTTCATCCAAGTTGCATCGGAACCATGCTCTGGTTCCGTCAGACCGAACGCCATGTATTCGCGCCCGGTGATGATACCTTCGATCAGTTGCTTCTGCTCGGGGGTGCCGTATTCATGCAGCACGTGCACCAGCGGGAAATTTCCCACGATCGAGCTTTCGTCCTGAAGTTCGTTATGAAGGCCAAGGCCCTTTGCCGCCATATGCTCGCGGATCACGGCCATTGCGAGATTGCTGCCGTCCTGTCCGCCCAGCTCACGCGGAAGCGAAAACCGCAGATGTCCGGCCGCGTCGGCGCGGCGCTTCATCTCTCTGAGCAACGCGCTCCACTCTTTGCGGGGAACGCCGTCATTGTCCCAGTCGGTGCGCGCGTTTTCACGTCGATAGTCGAAGAACTGGATGTTCTCCGCTTCCAGAGGCTTGATCTCGGCCTGGATGAATGAATCCAGTTCGTCCAGCTTGTCCTGAATATGCCGGGGGATCGAAAAATCCATGTTGCCCTCGTTTACGAAGTCGCTTTCAGGCGCTGTGTCTGCCTGGATGTACTTCCGGCGCTGACCCCGGCTACGCCGGAAGCCTGTAATCTTTCGATTTCGGCGTCGGACAGACCGATCTCGCGCAGGACCTCGGCCGTATGCTCGCCCAGACGAGGCGCAAGACGGCGGACCGATCCGGGGGAAGCGGAGAAATCGACCGGCACGCGTGCATATCGCACCGTGCCTTCTGTGGGGTGCTCGGCTTCCTGCCAGAAATCGACGCTTTTCAGATGTGGATCTTCAACGAGGTCTTCCAGATCGTTGACCACCGCCATCGGGATGTCGAGATGACCGAGGAGCGCCACCCATTCCGCATTTGTCCGCTCCGCCAGCAGTTTTGCCAGGATGCCGAAGGTATTCTTTGGATGCTTCATTCGCGCATCGAAGGTGGCGAAAAGAGGATTCTCCATCATCTCCGGAGCATCGATCGCGGTAAAGAAAGTTCGCCAATGTGCATCAGAGTAAGGAAGGAAGGCGAGATAGCCGTCCCTGGTACGATAGGGGCGACGATTTCCCGCCTTCACGCTTTCATAGCCCATCTTCGCCAGCGGCGGTTCGAAGGCGTAGCCCCACAAATGCTCGTAGGTGGTGAAAGCGGACATAACCTCCATCATGGGCAGAGAGATGGCCTGGCCCCGGCCCGTGCGTTCGCGATGCATCAATGCAGCGGTGATCGAAAAGGCCGCATGCACCGCGCAAACCTTGTCCGCCGCGGAAGTCGGGATGTAGCGCGGCTCTGCGCCTTCCGAAATGGCCGACTGAAGCATGGCGAGGCCGGAGAGAGCCTGAATGGTATCGTCAAAGGCCGCCAGCCCGCCATAAGCGCCGTCATCCGCAAACCCCTTCACATGGCAATAGATCAGGCGCGGATTGATGGCAGCAAGCCGCTCATACTCCAGTCCCAGCTTGCGCAGGGCGCGTGTACGGTTTGAGTGGATGAGGACATCCGCCCCAGCGACGAGCCGGTCCAGAACCTCAACGCCCTCCGGCCGTGTCAGATCAAGAACCACACTGCGCTTGTTGCGGTTGATGTTGAGGAAAACAGCTCCCATCTTCTCGCTGGCGCGCGGCCCGATCGACCGCGTCAGATCGCCATCTGGGTTTTCCACCTTGATGACATCGGCGCCCATATCTCCCAGATGCTGGGACGCAAGCGGCCCCATGATCACCGACGCAAGGTCGAGGACATTTATGCCTGCCAGAGCACCTTCCATCCGCCGCTCCTCCCGTGTCTCCAGCCTCGTCCGCCTGCCACGGCGCTGGCAATTACATATTAGCGAACCAAGAAGCCCACCATAACTAACAAACAGTTGTTAGTCTAATTGTTTGTGGCCCTATCCGTCGCCAAATCATCTCATTGAAATCTTTTGGCAATTGGGGCGAGATCGGGTCAGGAGGCGGCACTTCCCAGATACGCCTTTTTAAGCAGTGGGCTGTTTGCGATTTCAGCCGCCGGCCCATGGCCGATAATATGCCCATGCTGCATGATGTAAGCACGATCGGCGATCTCAAGCGCGAGTTCAACCATCTGCTCGACCAGCAGGATGGTGATGCCGTTGCGTGCCAGCGTCTCCACCGTGTCCAGTACCTGATCGACCACGATCGGGGCCAGACCCAGAGAGGGTTCGTCAAGCATCAGAAGTCGCGGCGCGCGCATCAATGCCTGCGCTATGGTCAGCATCTGCTGCTGGCCTCCCGACAGGACACCGGCGCAAGTTTCCTGCCTCTCCTCCAGGATCGGGAACAGCGAAAAGACCTGATCGAAGCGGCGCTGTTCCTCTTCCCGCGGCAACCGGGTTCCGTAAAGGCTCAGTTCAAGATTGGCCCTGACCGTCTGCCGCCGGAAAATTCTTCGCCCCTCCGCGACATGCAGAAGTCCCAGATCGACGATCTGGTCGGCGCGTCGGCCACCGATCGGCGCACCATCGAACAGGATCGAGCCGGCAGCGGGCTGGAGCAGCCCGGAAACAGTTCGCAACAAGGTGCTCTTGCCTGCGCCATTGGCACCGACGAGCGCCACGATCTCGCCTTGCCGCACCACCAGCGACATATCCGACAAGACCGTGACCGGGCCGTAACCAGCTGCCAGCCCCTGAACCTTCAACAGTTCGCTCATGGCTGCATCTCCTTCCCGGACGCCCGGCCATCTGCCGGTCGCCGGCCCATATAGGCCGCGACCACCGCTGGCTCCGAAAACACGTCCTCAGCCGATCCCTGCGCGAGGATCTTGCCGCGGTCGATCACGGTGACCGCGTCCGCGAGGCTGCCGACCAGATCCAGATGATGTTCAACGATGACGAGGGTGATCCCGCTTTCCTGTATGGAGCGGATCAGCCCGACTAGGCGATCGAGTTCATCCATGGAAAGGCCGGCTGCAGGTTCGTCAAGCAGGAGAAGGCCGGGTTTGCCCATCAGCGCCCGCGCGATCTCCACGATGCGCTGCTGTCCGTGAGGGACGTTCCCAGCCAGATCGTCAGCCTTGTCCGCCAGGCCAACAAAGGCCAATATGCCAAGCGCCTCGGCTTCCATGCGCGCCGCTTCGGCGCGCGGGCCCGGAAGACCGAGCGCGATTCCGAACGCGCTGGCTTTTTCCGCCGGATAACAGCCCAGAAGGACGTTATCGAGGACACTCATGTCCGGCAGCAAACGCGGCGTCTGGAAAGTGCGTCCGATGCCAATGAGCGAAAGTGCAGCGGCCGAACGTCCGCCGATCTCCTCTTCACCAAGCCGGACGTGGCCTTTGGTGGGCGCATAATATCCCGAGATCAGGTTAAGCAGCGTCGTTTTCCCAGAGCCGTTCGGCCCGACGATCGCATGGCAGCTGGCCGCGGCAATGGACAGGTCCACAGCGTCAATCGCCGTGACACCGCCAAAGTTCTTGGTCAGGCCGGTGACCGTCAGCGGCCGCGAAGCGCCCGCCCGCACCGGCATGCCCGTCAGCGCTTCGCCGGTCCTTTGCCGGTGCGGCAAGCGTAGCCAGTCCGGCGCGTATGCCCACAGCGAACGCAACGCTCCTTCCAGCCCATGGGGCGCATAGGTGATGAGGACCAGGAGGCCAACGCCATAAACCAGCATGCGCCAGCTTGCCAGCCCGGTCATCAGTTCCGGGAGGACGAAGAAGACGATAGTGCCGATGACCGGCCCCCAAAGGCTGCCCGCCCCGCCCATAATGATGACCAGCAGAAAGAACATCGACATCTCTGCTGCGAAATCATCTGGCGTGATGACCTGCTTCTGCGCCGCGAAAATGGCGCCAGCGAGCCCCGCAAGGATCGCGGAGACGACGAAAGCGAACAGTGTCAGCCTGACCCTCGGCACGCCGCTGGCAACCGCAGCCATCGGATTGTCGCGGATAGCGACGAGGCCGCGTCCGTAGCGCGAGCGCACCAGATTGCGGATCATCACAAACACGATGACATTCAACCCGGCGACGAGCCAGAAGAACGACGTCTGGTCGAGGTTCCGTCCGAAGAATGTCGGCATCGGGACACCTATGAGGCCGGAAAAGCCGCCGGTGAGTCCGCTCCATTCGATCAGTGTCGCATTCACGACACCGGCGAAACCGAAGGTCAGCAAAGCCAGATACCAGCTCGATACCCGCAGCGCCGGCAGCGCCATGATCGCACCCGTGACGCTGACGATGACGATGGCGAGCGCAGTCGCCGGCCAGAAATCCCAACCATAACTCACCGTCGCGATAGCCGTGACATAAGCACCGATCGCCATCAATGCGCCATGGCCGATGGAGGTCTGGCCACCATAGCCGGTCAGAAAGTTGAGCCCCATTGCGACGAGCAGATAAGCGCCGATCTGGGTTGCAAGAAAGACGCGGTAGCCGCTGTCAACAGCCAGAGGAAAGGCGATCAGCAGCACGCAGACCGCAAGGAACAACAGAGTGCGGGGAACGGCTGGGCGGCGGGAGGGAATGAGCACCGTATCAGACATTGCGTGCCTCCGCCTGACCAAAGAATCCTTGCGGTCGGATCATCAGAACGGCAAGGAAGACAAGGAACACCACCGCGGTCTGATAACCCGGTGACAGGAACAAGACACCCAGCGCCTCCACGGCCCCGAGGATCAGACCCGCGATCAGACAGCCCTTGTTGCTGCCGATGCCGCCAATGGCCGCAGCCGCAAAACCCTTGAACAGCAGGAGCGCGCCCATCAGCGTCGACGCGAACATGATCGGCGCACAGATCAGGCCTACCAACGCTGCCAGCCCCCCACCCAGAAAGAAGGAAAGACGGGCCAACCGCTCGGGCCGCACGCCCCGCAGGAGCGCGGCGTCGCGATCCTCCGCCACGGCCTGTATCGCCGCTCCGGCGCGGGTGCGGTAGACCCGCTCGATCCCCCATACCAGCGCCACGGCGAACACGATCACGGCAAGGCCGTATGTCGACGTACGGAACAGGCCGGCAACCTCGAAAGACCGAACCGAAAGCGGCCAGGGAGGATCAACTCTGAGCGGATCCGCTCCCCAGATCTTCATGACAAGATTCACGAGGATCATTGAGCAGGCGAGCGTGGTGATGAGCCACAGATGGCTCGTGGACGACCGTCTCAATACCGGCTCCACCGCAATCCGCTCCTGAAGCAGAGCAAGAAGGCCGACGCCCAGAAACACGACCACGGCGGCGATCAGGAATGGCAACCCCGAAAAGGCCATTACCGTTCCCCCGAGCATGGCGCCGATCATCACGAGTTCACCCTGTGCGAAGTTGAACACGTTCGTCGGCCGATAGAGGATGTTGAAGGTAACGCCGACCAGCGCATAAATGCTGCCGAGCGTCAGACCTTCCATCACCGCTGTGAGGACAGACATCAGCGAAGGTGTCATGCCATTATGCCTGCGCTCGGAAGATGCCCATGGCGCGCTCGTCGCGCCCCGATTCCGCCGTGACCATCACGAAGGCATCTGAACTGAGACCTACATGATCTTGGGCGGTGAAGCTGATTGAGCCCAGTATTCCATCGTAGTCGCGAACGGAATCGAGCGCCGCTTTCAGAGCGTCTGAATCGAAGCTTTGCGCGTCCTCTGCGGCCCGCTGCACCAGATGGAGGAAATCATACCAGGGAGCCATGGCGATATTCGGCGTGGGGGGCGTTCCGGAGGCTGCGATATCCTTGGCGAATTTAAGCTGCCGTTCAGGGACTGCCCCATCGCCCTTCCAGGTGAAGTTTCGGAAATAGGGCGAGGTAATGCGCGGCAGCAGATCCGGATCAGCGTTATCCATGGTCACCGGATCAAGCACGATGCCATGGCCTACCACGGCTTCCGGAATCCAGTTCATAGCGGCCATGCCCGAGAAAACGCGTGCCGCGAATGGCTTGGAGGCAAACCACATCAGCACCGCCTCTGCCCCGGAATTGCGAAGATTGCGCAAATAACCGCCTACATCCGGCGCGGTGACTGGCGCCTCCTGCACGGCAGACGGCTCAAGTCCTCTCTTCGCGAGATATTCGATGGAACGCTGGGTGATCTCGGCGCCAAAGCCGGAACTTTCGGACAGAATTGCCACCTTTTTCAGGCCGAGCCGGTCCACCGCATAAGCCACCGCTGCTTCGGCCTCCATCTCGATCGTCATGAAGAGATGGTAGTGATATGGATATTTTGCGGCGTCACCCATCACCGCAGACGCGACGTAACCTGCCTGGATCATCTTCATCTGCGTAGATGCAACCAATGACGCCAGCGTCTGCGAAGTGCCTACGGGCCCGACGATGCAGTTCACGCCGGCCTCAGACAGTTTACGTACAATTGCCGGCTGAGCCGCGGGAGAAGCCTGGTCATCCTCTTCAATACGTAAGATCTGGCGCCCGAGCACGCCGCCGGCCGCATTGATTTCCGCCAGAGCGATATCGCTGGGAACAAACAATTCAGCGAAGGTGGACGCCAGCGGCCCGGTGGTCGGCCGGACCCAACCGACGGGCCATTTTTCCTGCGCCATCGCAGGTCGCGATCGCAGAATCTGAGGTGTGGCAAGCGTAATGCTGGCCAATGAAGCGCCGCGCAGAACCGTTCGGCGAGTAACTTTTCCGGCATGATAAGTCTTCATAATACGTTTCTCCTCCCAAGAACCCCGCAAAGCGGGACAGAGCCTGCCTTTATGCCTTCCGTCCGGTCTCCTCCGCGGGAAAGCCAGCGCCTCCTCAGGCTGCCGCTGCCACCGTCGTCATGTAAAATTCACGTCCCTCATCAGCCATCTGCTTCACGGAAGCAGGCGGTGCAAAGCGATCGCCGTAGCGGGCTGCCAACGTTTCGCACTGCTCGACGAAATTCGCCGCGCCCATCGTATCGATGTGGCTGAGCGGTCCGCCCGTCCAGGGCGAGAAGCCCCATCCAAGCAGGGAGCCAACATCGGCATCGGCAGCGTCTGTCACGATACCTTCCTCCATGCAGCGTGCAGCCTCCACACACTGGATCAGCAGCAGTCTGGCCTTCACCTCCTCGAAAGAGGGCTGCTCTGGACTGCGTTCGGCAATTTGATCGAGCCCGGTCCACAAGCGCCTGGTCCCGTCGTCACGGTACTCATAGAATCCTTTCCCCATCTTGCGGCCCGGGCGGTCGAATTCTTCCACCATGCGGGCAATGACCTTCGCTGCGGAATCCTCCGAACGATCGGGTTGGGCGCGATTGATGCGATAAACGAGGTCCAGCGCGATCTCGTCATTGAGCGCGAGGGGCGGAACCGGCATTCCTATGGCGCGACCGGCATTCTCGATCAACGCGGGGCTCACCCCTTCGGCGAGCATTCTTATGCCTTCATTCGTATAGGTGGCGAACACACGGCTTGTGTAGAAAAACGGTCCGTCATTGACCACGATGGAGGTTTTGCGAAGCAGCGCCGTGAAGTCCATGGCGAGGGCGAGCGCGTGATCGCCTGTCTGCGAGCCCCGGATAATTTCCACCAGCTGCATACGCTCGACCGGGGAGAAGAAGTGGACGCCGAGGAAGTTGGCGGGGTTCGCCACCGAATTTGCCAGTCCGGCAATCCGCAGGCTGGAAGTGTTCGATGCGATGACCGCTCTGGGAGCGGCGGCCTCGGCACGCGCCAGCACATCGGCCTTGAGTTCCGGATCTTCGAATACCGCCTCGATGACCAGCTGTGCCCCGGCAAGCGCGGCGAAGTCGTCGCCGGCCGAAATCCGGCCTGCAATTTCAACGGCGGCGGCAGCAGACCTGCGCGTGGCGGTCCTCACTGCTTCCGCGCGTCCCTTCTCGGCCGTCTCGGCGGTACGATCGACAAGCACCACGTCCAGACCAGCCTGTGCGGCGACGAGCGCGATCCCGCGCCCCATCATTCCGGCTCCGATAACGCCGACCTTTGTGATCGACCCTGTTTCCACCTTCGGCCTGCGGGCCAGTTTTCCGGCTTTCTGAACATTCAGAAAACGGGTGCGGATGAGGTTGCGTGAAACCGGATCCACGACCAGCTGGGCGAAGTAACGAAGCTCGATCTTCAGCGCCGTATCAATCGGAACCAGCAACCCGTCGAAGACCGCACGCTGGATGGCCTCCTGAGCGGGATAGTTACCCCACGTGCCTGCGCGCACCCTCGCATTGGCAGCGGCAAAGGCGAGCGACCCCTCAAGCGTACGTGGATCGTCGCCGGGCACGCGATACCCTTTTCGATCCCAGGGCTTGATGGTGTCTTCCGCCGTTGCCGAGCGGGCCCACCTCCTTGCCGCTTCGACAAGCTGTGCCGGTGGAACGATCCCGTGCACGATGCCCAGTTCAAGCGCCTGCTGTGGCGGGATGTGCTTTCCTTCCAGCAGATAAGGCAGCGCCTTGAGCGGCCCCAGGATGCGCGACAACCGCTGGGTGCCGCCCGCGCCCGGCAGCAGTCCTACATTGGCTTCAGGCAAGCCCAGGCGGATGCGCGGATCGTCGGCAACGATGAGATGATGGCAGGCCAGGCACAGTTCCATCCCACCGCCGAGAGCCGTGCCATTGATCGCCGCTACGAAGGGCTTGCCTCCCCGCTCATAGCGGCGAAACAGCGCCGACAAGCGCCCCGACCTACGGACGATGCGGGCTGTGCGCTCCTCGTAGGTGCCTTCCTTCGCCTCCGCAGCGAGCTGTTCCATCCAGGCCAGATCAGCACCGGCGATGAAAGCGGATTTTGCCGAAGTGATAACGCACGCCTTGACCGCATCGTCGCAAAGCACGCGATCCACGATCTCCGCAAATTCATCAATGGATGCGGAGTCGAGCACGTTCATGCTGCGGTTCGGCATATCCCACGTGATGAGGGCAATTCCCTCGGCGTCGATGTCGTATGTCAGGTTCGCCATGCTCAAACCCTCTCAATAATGGTTGCCGTGCCCATACCCGCCCCCACGCACAGGGTGATGAGAGCAGTATTGAGGTCGCGGCGCTCCAGCTCGTCGAGCACAGTGCCGAGAATCATCGCGCCGGTCGCACCGAGCGGATGCCCCATTGCAATTGCGCCTCCGTTGACATTGAGGCACGCGGGGTCGATGCCCATTCGATCCCGAAAGTAAAGAACCACCGAGGCGAAGGCCTCGTTCAGTTCCCACAGATCAATGTCGGCGGGCGTCATGCCTGCACGCCTGAGCACCTTGCGCGACACGGCCTCCGGGCCTGTCAACATGATGCTGGGCTCGCTGCCGATCGAGCCGAAGGCACGGATGCGCGCCCGTGGCTTCATCGCCGCTGCATCACCTGCTTCGCGCGATCCCAGCAACACCACGCCGGCTCCGTCAACGATTCCTGACGAATTGCCGCCATGATGGACATGCTCCACCGTTTCCACATCCGGATAGCGCTGGATGGCGACCGCATCATAGCCCGCTTCAGCGCCAAGCCGTGCGAAGGCCGGCCTCAACGCGCCGAGCACCTGCATCGTGGTCTCGGGGCGCATATGCTCGTCGCGGTCGAGCAGGACGCCGCCAATCTGATCGCGCACGGGTACGATCGAAGCGGCGAAACGCCCTTCCCTCCAGGCTTCAGCCGCACGACGCTGGCTTTCAACGGCGTAGGCATCCACATCGTCCCGGCTGTAACCTTCCCGGGTGGCGATAAGATCGGCACCGATACCCTGGGGCGTATAATATGTCTTGAATGCGACCCCCGGATCGGTGAACCAGGCACCGCCATCGGCACCAAGCGCAACCCGTGACATGGATTCGACGCCCCCGCCAATCGACATGTCGGACTGGCCGGCCATGATCTGGGCTGCGGCCATATTGACCGCTTCGAGTCCGGAAGCGCAGTAACGATTGATCTGTACGCCAGACGCGGTTTCGGCATAACCCGCGTTAAGCGCCGCTATTCTGCCCACGCACGACCCTTGTTCGCCGACCGGCATCACACAGCCGAGGATCACGTCGTCGACCAGAGCGGTGTCGAGAGAATTGCGGTCCCGCACGGCCTCCAGCACCGTCGCGGCCAGATTTATTGGGGCGACCTCATGTAACGCCCCGTCGGGTCGCCCTCGGCCTCGCGGCGTACGAACGTGGTCGTAGATGAAGCAATCGACCATGCGGGCTCCGACTTTTCACATGTTGAACATTTGATAGATTACCGTCACACTCTCTCTAACAAACGTTAGATTGTATAGTCAATGAAAAAGTTTGCGACGACGCCCCTTATCCCTGCAGGAAACCCAACCTGATCCGCCAATGGAGCGCCTCAGATCGCCGATCCCATTTCCTCCGGGCGATGTGAATGTGTGCCTGCTGCGCGATGGCCCGGGGCGGACCCGGTCAAGGCGGGCTTCGGCGCTTCCCGCAATGAAAGGTCAGGCAGGCGCGCGCCACTGTCCTTGTGCACGAACCTTACCGTCAGACCCTCGGGGTTGTTGACGGCAGGGAGGAGATCGCCCATCGGAAAGTGAACGGACGGGTTACCCCCTCTGTGGCACCGCAACGACAGAGCACTGGAATGAAACGATCGCCCCTTCCACTATGAGCTAGGCTCAGGACCTATTAATTTGGTTTGATCTGTGATTCACGGTCTTTGCTGAAGGAGGCCGTGATGGGTGATTTGTTTCTGCTGAGCGAGTGCCAGATGGCGCGCATATCGCCGTACTTCCCGTTGTGGCACGGGG